>CAMYIJ010000010.1:0-24576 GCA_947258375.1 uncultured Acidimicrobiaceae bacterium | reverse complement strand
CGGGTCGTCGTCGTCGCCGCCGATCGGCCCGGCCTGCTCGTTGCCATTACCGGGGCGCTCGCCATCAATAACGTCGCCGTGCTGGACGCTCGCCTGCAGACTCGCAGGGACGGCATCGCCTGCGACACCTTCCACGTCCGGCCGCTACTCCCCGGAGTCACATCTTCCTCATCGGAAGAGATCTCATCCACGCTGCAGGCGGCTCTCGGCGGCAGGCTCGATCTCGAGGCGACGGTTGCGGAGAAGACGGCGCCCTATCGGCAGGAATCGGTGACCCATCTCGCGGTGCGGACCCCTGTTGACCCCACGTTGCGCTTTACGGCAATAGAGGTTCGCTGTCCGGACCGTCCCGGAATCCTGTATGAGGTCGTCAGCGAACTCCACGCCGCCGAGCTCGACGTCCGTATCGCCCGTATCGAAACTCGGGGCGACGAGGCCCGCGACCTGTTCTATGTGCTGCGCAACGGCTTCCCGATCAGAGATGTCAACGAGCTCCAGCCGGTCGTCTCAGGCCTCCGTCGCAGCCTGGCGCGTCGCCTGCAGGTCGAGCCGGGAACCCGCTCTACTGGCCTTCTATGACCCCGTTCCCGCGCCGACCGGGCGGACCGGGCGGCGCCAATGCGAGGCCTGCCGACCTTGGGACTGTCCGTGACGCATTACCATCGCGTCCGTGGCAGTACAGCGGGATCACCCGGAGGACTTCGTCCAATTCCTCGAGCCGACGCGATTCATCGATTCCGACCACTCGGACGTTCGGGACTACGCCAATGATCTTGTCCGCGGTGTCGGCGGTGACATCGACCGATCCGTGGCTCTCTTCTACCCGATCCGGGACGACATCCGCTACTCGCCTTACGGGATCGAAGCCAAGCACGAGGTGATGACCGCCAGCCACACCCTCCGCCAGAAGAAGGGCTTCTGCATCCAGAAAGCGGTGCTGCTGGCTGCTGCGGCCAGAGTGGTCGGCATCCCCAGCCGTCTCGGGTTCGCCGACGTTCGCAATCACCTCGCGACCAAGCGGCTGCTCGAACTGTTGGAGACCGACCTCTTCATCTTTCACGGCTTCACGGAGATGTACCTCGAAGGGAAGTGGGTCAAGGCAACGCCGGCCTTCAACATCGAGCTGTGTGACAAGTTCGGCGTTCTCCCTCTCGACTTCGACGGCCGCAACGACTCGGTCTTCCAGCCCTACGACCGGGCCGGCCGCAAGCACATGGAATACGTCAGGGATCGGGGCTGGTATGCGGATCTCCCCTTTGACGAGATGTTTGCCGCCTTCGCCGCCACCTATCCCCGGTGGCCCGAAGGGGCGCGCGAATCGGAAGGCGACTTCTACAGCGAGGCGGAGGCAGAGCACACGGCCACCTCCGGCAGCTGAGCGTCACCTCGCTCACCGACCTTCTGCCGCTTGGGGCGCCGGTACACTACGGGGCCGCCCGGGGACGTAGCTCAGTCCGGCAGAGCACCTGGTTTGCAACCAGGGGGTCGTGGGTTCAAATCCCATCGTCTCCACAGATCTGAGCGTTGTCGATCGCGCGGCTACATGGGCGCTGCCGGAAATGCGCGTTGGTCGTCGTGGGGCGCCGGTTGCCCGGCTCGCGCCAGACCTTGATAGGTTCAAATCCCATCGTCTCCACAGAGCTGAGCGTTGTTGATCGCGCGGCTACATCCCATTCCACCGTGGCAACGCGCGCCCCCTTACCCGCTTTGCCGACTTCGTCGTCGGCGGGTCCCTTTCCCCCTCCGGAGGAACACATAGGCGCGCTCCGTGAGGGGCACATACGTGCGGTGGTGCTCCGGAGGGGCCGGAAACCCATTGCCCTGAAGGATCTTGCCCGTTTCAATCCACGGGAATGGGGAAATGTCAAGGACTAGAAAGTGACTATTTTTCGCCGTTCAAGTGGTCTAGTACTCATGTGTCTCGGTGTGGTGCCGACTGCCCTCTCGTAAGCAAGCGAGGAATACCGAGATGATGGTTCTACTCACAGCACTATTGGTGACAGTGGCAGCCCCCACGGTCCAGAGCGTGTGGATCCAGTGGATCCGCGGCATGTTGACCCGGGACAACGGACAGTCGTTGGCCGTCCGCCGGCTCGCCCAGATGGTCGCCGAGCAGCGCATCTAAACAAGTGACGACACCTTCACCCGTGCCCAGTGCGATGAAGGGGCGGAGGCGGCCTGGAGACGGGCCGCCGACCCACATCGAAGTCGCGGCGGACACCCACCGCTAGCAACCCGTCCTTGAACGTAGACATCGCTTGATCCCGATCCGGCACCGTTCGCCGGGCGGTCCAGTTCCAAACGGCCCGCGGCACAAACGCGCCCCGTAGACTTACCCCACGGATCTCAAGGAGCTGGCTCTATGCGTGATGCAGTAATCGTCGATGCGGTTCGAACTCCGGGAGGAAAGCGGGGCGGCAAGCTCAGCGATTGGCACCCGGTTGACCTTGCGTCCGAAGTGTTGGGCGGTCTCGCCGAGCGCAACAGCCTGGATCCCGAGTTGGTCGACGACGTGATCATGGGTTGCGTGATGCAAACCGGCGAGCAGGCCTACAACGTCAGCCGCAATGCCGTTCTCGCCGCCGGCTGGCCCGAGATAGTTCCCGGGACGACCATCGACCGGCAGTGCGGTTCCAGCCAGCAGGCCGCTCACTTCGCCGCCCAGGGCGTGATCGCCGGCGCCTACGACGTCGTTGTCGCCGCCGGAGTCGAGTCGATGAGCCGGGTTCCGCTGGGTATCACGGGCCAGCAAGGTCCGGGCATGCCGTTCGGTCCCCGGATGGTGAGCCGCTACGACGATGGCCTCGTCCCACAGGGAATCTCGGCCGAGCTGATCGCCGAGAAGTGGGATATCACCCGCGAGGAAATCGATGGCTACGCGGTGAAGTCACACATGAGGGCTGATCGGGCGACGACCGAGGGCCGCTTCGACAATGAGATCCTGCCGATTGAGGTCAAGACTGAGGACGGCACCGTTGAGATGATGACGCGTGATGAGGGGATCCGGCCGACCACCAATGCCGAATCGCTCGCCAAGCTGCCCGCCGTGTTCAAGGAGGACGGTGTCGTAACGGCCGGCAACAGCTCGCAGATCACAGACGGCGCCGCCGCGCTTCTGATCATGAGTGCCGACAAGGCCAAGGAACTGGGCTACACCCCCCGGGCCCGCTTCCACACGTTCGCGCTCGCCGGGGCCAATCCGGTGCTGATGCTCACGGCGCCGATCCCGGCGACCCAACGGGCCCTCGCCAAGGCCGGAATGGAGATCGACGACATCGATCTGTTCGAGGTCAACGAGGCATTCGCCACCGTCATCGGCGCCTGGCTGCGGGAAACCGGAGCCGACCACGAGAAGGTGAATGTCAACGGCGGAGCCATGGCGCTCGGGCATCCACTGGGCGCGTCCGGCGCCAAGCTGATGACAACGCTGGTGCACGAACTAGAGCGCACCGGTGGCCGCTTCGGGCTCCAGACCATGTGTGAGGGTGGTGGCATGGCCAACGGCACCATCATCGAGCGATTGGGCTAGCACCGGCTTGGAATATGTGATTGCCGCGGCAATCGGAATCGGCATCTTCGCCGTGGCGCTTTGGGCCATACGCCTACTCGCCACGCCGGGCCCCGAAGAGCCCGATCCCGACGCGATCACCGAGGTCGCGGTCGACTACAGGTGCACTATCTGCGGCCTGCGCCTCACCGTCACCCACGCCCAGGCCGAAGACGATGTGGCCGCCCCGCGCCATTGCCGCGAGCCGATGGACGTCGTCGACTAGGCAGATGCGCTAGATCCTCACCGGTCCGGCAAGGGATTGCCCGGAGTAATGACAGGCGTGTAGTTCTCCCCAGCCATTTCCACAGTTGGGGATAACTACACAGATGTAACTCGCCCTTGTGGTGCTGTGGTCAGCGGAAATTCAGCGTCATGGCGAAACCGCCCGCGATACCGGCAAGGCCCGTCAGCAGCCAGCTGTTGCTGGTGCCCCCGGGCATCAGGTCCATGTAGTTGAGAAGGATCACCAGCGTGCCGAGCGCCATGAGACCGAACATCGTGGCGATGTACCACGTCGGTGATGGGCCCTTTGCCTTGATGGGATCAGGCTTCGGGGGTGGTGGTGGTCGGCGCTTGGCCTTCTTGCGACCTTTTGAGACTGGCATGGGCCATAAATGTAGTCGGATTCGGCCCAAACAGAGATTTCGCGGGGGAACGAATAGCTCCAGGAGATGAATCGCGCCTCGGGATGGCGGTAGCGTGAGCCGATAGAAACCACGACGTTGTACCTTTTGTGGCTCGGCGCCGTGGTGGCGCACTATCGATAGGCCCTGATGACCCAGCTAACCGATGCAGCTGCAGCTCGTGCCGAGGAGGTTCCACACCTTCCGCCCCCGAGTCGCGGCTACCGACTCATGCGCGGTACCGGATTGACGCTGGTGTGGCTGGGTGCGCTCACGCTGGGTTTTGTTGCCCATCAGCTGTGGATCACGACCTTTTTCGCCAACCAGAACCAGACCGAACTGGTCGCCGCCCTCGAGGAGCACTTCGAGTCGGCAGAGATCGTCGAGGTTCCCTACGTTCCTGTGGTCCCTCCAGGCGAGACTCCACCGCCGGAGGACCGGTCAATAGTGTCCGGCGCACTGGGCGCTCCCGAACTTCTCCGATCGGAGGCGCCGCCTGAGGAGGGCGCCGCCTTCGCCGAGATTCGAATCCCCTCTCTACCCAGCTTGGAGGACGGTTGGGCCATCGTTGAAGGGGTGTCCCTGCGCGACCTGAAGAACGGGGCCGGCCACATGCCATGGACGCCGTTGCCGGGGCAACCGGGCAACAGCGTGATATCAGGTCACCGCACGACATACGGGCAACCGTTCCATGATCTCGACCTGGTGGAGATCGGTGACGTGATCGAGGTGGAAACCGCGCTGGGGACCCATATGTACTCCGTGAAGGAGATCCACGTGGTTGAGCCGACCGACGTTTGGGTGACGGATCCGCGTGCCGGTGCGTGGCTCACGCTCACAACCTGCAACCCGAAGTTCTCCGCCCGGGAGCGGCTCATCGTCGTTGCGGAGCTCATTGAGGGCCCGAATGCCGAAGTTATCCTGGGGCGGCTATGAGACGGATCTACCGCGCGCTGCCGGGACCGACGCCGGTGAGGATTATCACATCTATTGTGATCGTCGGCGTGGCACTCGTTGCCCTCCACTTCTTCTATGAATGGGTGGGGAGCAGTTTCCTCGACACAGGCGGGACAGTCGGATGAAGATTCTCGTCGTAGACAACTACGACTCATTTACATACAACCTCGTGCAGTATCTCGGCTCGCTGGGCGCCGCTCCAACGGTGGTGCGCAATGACGTTCTTTCTCCGTCTGAAGCAGCCGGAATGGGATTCGACCGTTTGGTCATCTCACCGGGGCCGGGTCGTCCCGAGGACGCCGGGTTCTCGATCGAGTACGTACGCACACTCGGCACGGAGATCCCTACGCTCGGGGTGTGCCTCGGGCACCAGGCCATCGCCGTCGCATACGGGGGGTCCGTTGGCCGGGCCCCGGAGCCCCGCCACGGCAAGACGTCAGAAATCACACACGATGGTGCCGGGGTCTTCACCGGGCTGACGAACCCATTCATCGCGACCCGATATCACTCCCTCGCCGCAGTGGAGTTGCCCGATGTTCTCGAGCCGGTGGCTCACAGCGAAGACGGAGTTGTTCAAGGCTTACGCCACACGGAACTGCCGGTTCACGGCGTCCAGTTCCATCCCGAAAGCATCCTCACCACCGAAGGTATGGCGCTGCTGAAGAACTTCCTGGAATTCGATCAAATCAGGATTTGATCGAGCGCTCGTCGGTGGCCTCCGGCCACCTCCTCGTGTTTGTAGCGACCTGGCGGCCGCGGCGCCCGTCCGGATCGAACCGCGCATGTCGCTTCGATCCGTGCGAAGGGGGACGAGGGATCGTCCCCCTTCCCGCAACCCCCTCCGCTCGGCGTCCATTGACGCCGTTGCGGCCGATCGAACCTGGGGACGGGGTGCTCGAGGGGGAAGGTGCCGACGAGAGGCTCGAGTGAGGCCTGCTTGGCTCAAAACCCCTAGGGGGCCGCGGTCGTTGTGGTCGTCGTCGTTGTCGTGGTGGTGGTCGTCGTCGGGGGCTCCTCGAGGATGCCGATCGTCACGTGGAGCGTCGAGCCGTCTCCTACCTCGGAGTCGACCTCGTCCTCCTGGGTGGCGATGAACCCGACCAGACCGGACTCTGCGGAAACCGGTGTCTCGCCGGTCACGGTGAGAGTCAGGCCTCTCGAGGCCAGCAGTCCCTCCGCCTCCGGGATGGACAATCCGACGAGTTCGGGCACGGTGCGCTGGATCAAACTCCCGAGGCGGACCCGCACCTCATCGCCGATGATGACCTCGGTCCCGCTATCCGGAGTCTGTGAAGCGATGAGGCCCACCAGGCCGGAGTCGAAGCTCACGGGCTCGGTCTCGTCGTCGAGGATGAAGATGAGCCCCCGATCGAGGGCGGATTGCTGGGCCTCTGCCACCGACATGCCGACGAAGTTGCGCAGGCTGAACGGTTCCGGGCCGTCGGACACGACGAGGACCAGGGATCGATCGCGGGCGTGGAGCTGGTCGAATCCAGGTTCGGTGCGGATGACAAACCCCTCGAGGACTTCGTCTGAGAACTCGCGGGTCACCTCGACCAGCTCGATGCCGGCGTCCGCCAACGTCTGCTGGGCGCTCTCCTCGGATACGAGGCGCACGTCCGGGACATTCAATGCATAGGGGCCGTTGGAGATCTCGAGGTCGATGACGGTTCCCGGTGCCGCGTTGGTTCCGGGCCGCGGCGATTGGCCGATGACCGTGCCAGATTTGGCTTCGTTGTCGCTGTAAGTGACCGTGCCGATCTCGAACTGACCTTGTTCGAGCAAGGCACGGGCCTCTTCTTCTGTGGCTTCGATGACGTTGGGAATGGCGAACTTCTGTGGCCCGGTCGAGATGAACACACGCACCCACTGTGTGGGCTCGGCGTCGACGAAAGCCGCCGGGTCGGTCCGAATAACGTGGCCCTCGGCGACGGTGTCGCTCTCCTGGGTCAGCTCGCGCATTCTGAGGTTGAGGTCCTGGAGCCTCTCGAATGCGTCCTGGCGGGGCCAATCGGTGAGGTCGGGAACTGCGATCATCTCGGCTTCCACCGGATCGGACGCCATGATGCGCGTCAGGAGGAAGATCCCAAGTGCCAACGCCAGCAGCAGGCCGAATATGGCCACGAGATAGCCGGTTTGGCTGCGATGCTCGGGCATCGTGTGGGCAACCGATCTTGCGGCTTCATCCGGGAGGACGGTCGCCGCGGGCAACGGCATCAGCTGGGTCGCCGCATCCGGGGAAGAGGAGGAGGGGGCTGCGGCCGCCGGCAGCAGCGCCCCGGCGTCGGCGGCCGCGGCCATCACAAGAGGGGTTTCGCCGCGCAGGTACAGGAGCAGATCCTTGCGCAGATCGTCGGCGGTTTGATACCGCAAGGCCGGGTCCTTCTCCATCGCCTTCTCGACGATCGCCTCGAGTTCGACGGGCACATCGGCGTTGATCGCACTTGGTGGCTCGGCGTACTCGGAAACATGCTGGTAAGCCACGGCGACCGGCGACTCCCCCGTGAAGGGCGCAACGCCACACAGCAGCTCGTAGAGCACAACGCCGAGGGAGTAGACGTCGGAGCGCTCATCGGCGGGAAGGCCCTGCGCTTGCTCGGGGCTGAAATACGTGGCGGTGCCGATGACGGCGCCGGTGCGAGTGAGCTCGGCGGAGTCGTCCAGAGCACGAGCGATTCCGAAGTCGGTCACCTTCACCGATCCATTCGGTGTCAGCATGATGTTGCCGGGTTTCACATCGCGGTGATAGACGCCCGCCTGGTGAGCCACGGTCAGGGCGGCAGCCGTTTCGGCGGCGATCTCGGCAGCCCGCCGTGCCAGCAACGGTCCCTCGGAGCGCCGGATGTCGCGCAGCGTGCGCCCCTCGATGAGTTCCATGACCATGTAGTAGGTGTCCGCGTCCTCTCCCCAGTCATAGATGGAGACGATATTGGGGTGGGACAGCCCGGCGGCCTGCTGGGCTTCCCGTCGAAAGCGGGTCACAAAAGCCTCATCGGACGCGAACTGCGGGTGGAGGATCTTGACCGCGACCCGACGGCCGAGGAGCTCGTCGTCGGCCTCGAATACGTCGGCCATGCCTCCGCGCGCCAGATGGCCGGCAATGCGGTAACGGCCGGAAAGAAGTCTTGGTTCGGTCACAGCGCCGAATGGTAACGAGTTCACGGAGTATCCAACGTTGGGGTCCGCTAAAAAGTTGCCGCGTTGCCGATCAAATCAGGATTTGATCGAGCTGCTCGTCCCCCAATGACTCCTCGGGATGCCTATTGCCCCAGGAAGCTCTCCATCACCGATTTGGCGATGGGGGCGGCAATGGAGCCTCCGGTTCCATTTGTGCCGGCCGTGCCGCCGTCCTCGACGACAACCGCCACCACGACTCGTCCCTCGCCGGGCGCGGCATCGACCGGCCCGAATCCGATGAACCAGGCATCCGGGGGCCCACCGGGCACTTCGGCGGTTCCGGTTTTGCCGGCGACGCGGAAGCCCGGGATCTGCGCCCGGAAGCCCGTTCCGGCCACTACCGCCTTCTCCATCAAATCCGTGAGGGAGGCAGCGGACGCCGGCGACATGGCGCGGCGCCACACCGCCGGGGTGGCCTCGGATTCGACCTCGCCTGCCGAGTTGAAGACCTGCTGCACCAGGTATGGCTGCATGATCTCGCCATCGTTGGCGACGGCGGCTCCGACCAGGGCCATCTGCAGCGGTGTGGCTCGCACGTCACGTTGCCCGATTGCGCTCTGGGCGACACCCGGGAGATCGTTGGCGAACGACTCCGCGCCGGGGATCACCGATGTCAGCGTGTCGAGGTCGAACGGGATCTCCTGGTTGAAACCGAATGCTTCGGCCCTCGTCACCAACTGCTCGGCCCCCACCTGCATGCCGAGCGCACCAAACGTCGTGTTGCAGGAGCTCACGAGCGCCTGCGTCAATGTGACGATGTCACCGTTGGCGCACACCTCACCGTCGTAGTTGCTGATCGTTGCCGTCGATCCGGGCAGCTCGAGAGTCAGCGGGTCGTCGAATGTGGTGCCGCCCCCTGCGATGCCGGCCTCGAGGGCGGCGGCGGCCGTGATGATCTTGAAGACGCTCCCGGGGGGGTAGGTCGCGTTCACCGCGCGGTTCCGCAATGGTTCGCCCGGGTCGGCATCGAGCGCGTTGCCGGCGGGGCCGGCATCACGGCCCTGCAGTGAAGTCGGATCGAACCCGGGATTGGACACCATTGCCAGGATGGCCCCGGTGTCCGGGTCGAGGGCGACCACCGCGCCGTATTGCTCCCCGAGAGCGATCACCGCGGCCTGCTGCAGGTCGTCGACGATCGACAACCGCAGACCCTGGGGGCGAATGTCCCCACCCAGGATTGCGTTGAGGACACCGGATATGGTGGCGTCACGGTCGGAGACAAGCGCCGCCGACCGGGTCTGCTCGATGCCGGCGGCACCGAAGATCAGGGTGGCATACCCGACGACATGAGCGTAAGACTCGCCCTCCGGATATGTCCGCCTGAAGAGCTGCGGGTCGTTGGGATCGGCCGCCGAACGCGCCACGATCACGCCGTCGGCGGTGATGATCGTGCCGCGTTCCTTTCCGGCCCGCCCGGTGGCAACACGAAGATTGCGAGGATCGTCGCGATACTCGGGGCCCCGGATCACCTGGAGGTAGGTCACCGCTCCCACCAGCACCGCAAAAGCAACGAAGATCACTCCGGCCAGGTGGCGGATGGGGCCGTTCATACCCGCGCTCCGTGCGAGATCCGCGCCAGCATCGCCAGGAGCAGCATGTTCGCGACGAGTGACGTGCCGCCGTACGACATGAACGGCAGGGTGATTCCGGTGATGGGGAACAAGCGGAGCACACCGGCCAGGATGAGCAAGGTCTGGACCGCCAGCACCAACGTGAGGCAGGCCGCCAGGAATCTACGAAAGAGGTCCCGGGTGTGCAACGCGATACCGAATCCAGCCGCGACGAGGAGGGCGAAAGTGGCGATCACCGCCACCGCGCCGGCGAACCCCATCTCTTCGGCAACGGCGGCGAAGATGAAATCGGTGGCCGCGGCCGGGATCAGGTCGGGCCGCCCCATGCCGACCCCGCTCCCGGTGAGGCTTCCGGAACCCAGAGCGAACAGGCTCTGCGCGACCTGGTAGCCGGCGTCGGAGAAATCGGCGAACGGGTCCAGCCAGGCACCGACTCGCCGCTGGACATGGCTGAACATCTGATAGGACGCCGCTCCGCCGGCGACGACGAGCACCGCTCCCGCCACGATGTAGGCGAGCTGCCCGGTCGCCAGGTAGATGGCGCCCACGAAGAGAGCGAAGAGGAGCAGAGACGCTCCGAGATCGCGCTGGTAGACGAGGACGGCAAACGCAGCCGCCGCCGCGAGGAGGATCGGGCCGAACTGGCGGAGGGGCGGTAGTGCCAGCCGGCCGATCTTGCGCCGGGTGGTCCCCATCGCCAGGTGATGATCGGCCAGGTATGACGCCAGGAATACGGCCAGAAGAAGCTTGGCGATCTCGCCGGGTTGGAAACTGACCGTTCTCCCCGGCAGGTCGAAGCCAACCCAGAGGCGCGATCCGTTGGCCTCGATACCGCGGACCGCCCAGGTGTCGGGAAGGAGCGGTAGCAGCAGAAGTGCCACGCCGAAGGTCAGGAACAGATACCGGTACCGGCGCAGCACGGCGACCCCGTCGCCGCGGAGGACGAATATCAGTGCACTGGCTGCAGCCGCGGCGATCAGGAGTGACCAGCGCTGCACACTTCCCAGCTCCGGGTCGAGGCGATAGACCTCGGTGAGGCCGACGGCGGCGAGGATCGCCGCCAGCGGGAAGAGATACGGATTGGCCGACGGAGCCCACCGGCGCAGCGAGAGATGCACGGACCCGAACGCCCCGACAAAGACGATGAATGTGAGAGCAACCTGGGCATCGAGTCCGATGCCACGGGTGAAGCCGACGAGAGCGGTACCGAAGGCGGCGATGACGCTGGCCGTCAGCAGGAGCGCCGCTTCAGCGGAGCGCGTCATTCGGCAACGTCCACCACGGCGACGGTCGTGTTGTCCAGGCCCCCGGCAGCATTGGCCGCCTCGACGAGCGACCATACGGCGTCGGCCGGAACCGGGGTGTTGCTGAGAATCCGGGCGACGCGAGTGTCGGAGACCATGCCGGTGAGCCCGTCGGAGCACAGCATGACACGATCTCCCGGGAGCAGATGGATGTCGAGAGAGTCGACCCGAACGTTCTCCATGCCAACGGTCCTGGTCAGCATGTGGCGCCTCGGGTGGGTGGCGGCCTCCTCCGGTGCCAGCCGCCCCTGGGCGATGAGTTCGCGAACAAAGGTGTGATCAATTGTGAGTTGCGTCAGCCGATCGTTGCGCAACAGGTAGGCCCGGCTGTCTCCGACGTGGCCCATCTCGAGGCGGCCGTCAGGCCAGAAGATGGCAAGAGTCAACGTGGTCCCCATCCCGGCCCGCGCCGAGCTCTCGGCCGCGGCTGCGAGCACAGCGGCATTGGCGGCCTCCACCCGGGCTACAGCGCTTTCGTCGCTTGCCCCCACAGCCGCGCTGATCGCGGTGGCGCTGGCCACCTCCCCTGCGGCGTGGCCCCCCATGCCGTCGGCGATCGCAACGATTACGGGCCCGACGGTCGACTCGTCCTCGACCGGGTAGACGGCATCCTCGTTGCCGTCCCGGACCCGTCCGACGTGGGTCGCGGTCGCGATGGTGTATCTCATCGGACCTCCAGAATGGTCTTGCCGATCTGGAGCGAATCACCCTGGAGCAGGGGAGTGGGCACGGTTACCCGCCGGCCGTTTACATAGGTGCCATTGGTGCTGCCGAGGTCGTTGGCCAACACAGTGCCGTCCTGGACGCCGACCCGGACGTGGAAGTCGGAGGCATAGGGATCATCGATGACGATGTCGGCCTCCTCGCTGCGGCCCAGCACCGCCGGCGGACCAAGCGAGAAACGCTGGCCGGCGATCGAGTCCGACCGTACGACGACCATCTCACCGGCCCGCTTCAACGAGCGCGCTGCCTGCGGGGCCCCGACGTGGCGGCCGATCGAGCGCGCCACCTGCCATAGGAACAGGTAGACCAGCGCGAGGAAGATCAGTTTGAGGAGGTTGAGAAAGAGTGCAGGCATAGGGCTAATCGGCTCGTGAGTTGTTGATCATGGTTCCACCAGTCGAAACATGAAGGTCGCCGGTCCCATCGTCAATCGGGCCCCGGGCCGCAGTGGCGCTGCCGTTGTAACGGCCACGCCATCGACGGTAGTTCCGTTGGCGGAACCGAGGTCGCTGACCCAGGTACGTCGCTGTTCCCGGTGGATGATGGCATGGTGGCGGGAGACCTCAGGCTCCTCGAGGGCGATGTCGCACTCCGTGGCCCGCCCCACCAGGACTCGATTGGGACCCAGGTCGGCGTGCCGGCGAGTGCCGATCAGTTGCCCCCAGGCCGCGAGTTCGCCGGGCACCACCCGGCTGTCGATCTTGACGTCACGAGACTTCACCGCAGTGTCGGGAGCTACCGCGACGACCGGCGGGCCCTCGAGGCGCCAGCCTCGTTCGATCGCCGTCGTGTACAGGGCGTTGGCCAGTTCAGAGCCGAGCTGTTCCGCGAAACCGGCCGCTTCGAGGTCCTCCGGGTTCAGCGTGATCCTGTACTCGTTAGGTACCACGGGGCCTGCCGGGCCCTCCGTCATGTTGAGGTCGGCTTCTCGCACGAGCCGTGTTCCCAGATCCACCGGGTGCACCCGGCCGCGGAATATCGTCCTGGAGGCGCCGTCCACCAGGCGCTCCAGGCGTTTCTCCAGTTGTCGCGCCAGATCCATGGGAGGGATTGTACGGAGGCTCGCGAATTGACGGGCTGGAGACGGTTCTCTGTGAGGCTGGTACCATCTCGCCGCCACCGGGCGAGTGGCGGAATTGGCAGACGCGCAGGATTCAGGTTCCTGTGAGGTAACACTCGTGAGGGTTCAAGTCCCTCCTCGCCCACGGCTCCCCTTTGGGGAGCTTGCGAGTTTTGGCGAACCAAAACTCGTGGGAGCGTGCGGTCAAGATTCTCCGGAGACGCTGATCGCGTCTGAGGGGGCAGCCGAGACGCGGCGGACCTGATGCGCAAGTCTGGGATACTGCCTTCGTGGATCTTCGCTGGTTCCAGATGAGGCCGGTGTCGTGACCTCGGCCGCCGGCCGCTGGCGCGAGCAGCTGGAGGCGTGGGCGATCCCGCAGGAGTTGCTGGACGCGGTGCCGGACTCACCCTACGAGTGGCCGTCGGAGCTGTGGGAACGGCATCGGGCGGCCGCCGATGAGGTGCGGGACTCGGTGACCGCGGCCATCGTCCGCGAGCTGCTCCCCGATGGGGGCTCGGTGCTGGACGTCGGCGCCGGCACGGGCCGCCTTTCGCTGCCGCTGGCTCGGGAGGGCTATCGGCTCACTGCCGTTGAGCGCGATCACGGCATGATCGCGGGCTTGCGGCGCCAGACGGCGCGCATCGGCGGTGGGGTCTCCGTGATCGAGGGATCATGGCCAGCAGCGGCAGCCGAGGCCGGTCGTCACGACGTCGCCATGTGCGCTCACGTCGTGTACGACGTGGCGGACGTCGTACCGTTCCTCGCAGCCCTGAATGCGGCGGCGCATCGGGCAGTAATCGTGGAGATGACGCCGCAGCACCCGTGGTGGAGCCTGGCGCCGTACTACCTGGCGCTACATGATCTCGACCGTCCCCATGGACCGACCGTCGGGGATCTGGCCGCCATTGTGAAAGAGGAGCTCGGAGTGGTGCCAACGCTGCGGAAGTGGACGGGATCGGGCAGGCTGCGGTTCGCGTCAATCGACGAGCTCGTCGAGTACCAGCGCCGCCGCCTGGTGCTGCCCCGGGAACGGACCGCGGAGCTGGAGCAGCTGCTGACGGCGGACATTGTCCCGGATGGTGAGATGTTCATGCTTGGTCCCGATGAGAGCACCCTGGTGACTCTGTGGTGGGCAACGCCGTAGGCGTTCCCCGTTCCTGGAGTTGCGTAGCAACTCCCAAGGAACGCCGCAGGCGTTCCCCTAGACGTCTTCGGCCTTGCGGAGTAGTTGAGCCAGGTTCGCCATCACCGTGCGAGCGACGTAGGGGATCTCCAGCATCGAGTCGAAGTCGGCGGAACTGAGCGTGAGCAGCCCGACCTCGTCGAGCGCCACAACGGTGGCGCTGCGGGGCCCGCCGTCGATGAGGGAGATCTCACCGAAGTAGTCGCCCGCATTGAGGTGCGCCACGACGGCGTCGTTCTGATACACGTCGAGGTTCCCTTTGGTGACGATGCACAGACTGTCGCCCGGCTCCCCTTGCCGAACCACCGTCGTGCCCGGGGGGTAGGTGACTTCGTTGGCCTTGCGGGCCACCTCGAATAGGTGAGCCTTACTCAGGCCGCGGAGGATCGGTACCGGCCGGAGCAAGGGGAGCCTGGTAACCGGGTTGATGGTTGGCATGATCGACCATCGTAGGCCCACTGCGCCTCGCAGTTCCCGGATCCGCCGCCACGACCGCAGCACTGGCCCGCGCTAGTTAGCCTTGAAGCCGGCCGCGGAGGGAGCGTGACCCTCGATGGTGTGCACCAACTGTGGGAGTGACAACAAACCGACCCGCCGATTCTGTCGCAATTGCGGCCGACCGCTCACGCTTGCTTGCCCCGGATGCGGAGCATCGAATGATCCCACCGACAAGTTCTGTGGCGAGTGCGGCCGGAGTCTCGGGGAGGTAGAAGCCGGTCCGAGCACCGACTCGACCGCTCGGCCCTTCCGCGACCCCCATGAGCGCCGGTTTGTGGCCGTGCTCTTCGCCGACCTGGTGGGGTCGACTCAGTTCTCCGAGGCGCGCGATCCCGAGGTCGTCAGGGCGTTCCTGACGACATACTTCGATAGAGCCCAGGAGATCATCTCGAGGTTCGGCGGTACCGTCGAGAAGTTCATCGGAGACGCCGTCATGGCGGTCTGGGGAGCGACCGTCACCCGCGAGGACGATGCGGAGCGGGCGATCAGGGCGGGGTTGGAGCTCGTCGACTCGGTCGCCCGCGTTACCGACGAACTCGACGGCACCGCCCTGGCCCTGCGGGTTGGGGTGCTCACCGGTGAAGCCTCGGTCGCGCCGGCGACGCCTGATCGGGGTCTCGTCGTCGGCGATCTCGTGAACACGGCTGCGCGGCTGCAGTCGATCGCCGAGCCGGGCACGGTCGTGGTTGGTGAATCGGCCTACCGCCTGCTTCGTGACGTCGTGCAGTTCGAACTGCTGGGCGAACATGTGCTCAAGGGCAAGGCGGAATCTACTCCCGTCTGGCGGGCCGTTCGAGTGAAGTCAGATCGAACGCAACGCTCGATGAGCGGCGGTTGGGAATCACCCTTTGTGGGCCGTGAGGAGGAGCTGCGGCTGCTGAAAGACGCGCTGCACGCCACCGAACGCTCCCGACGCTCCCGCCTGGTGTCGATCGTCGGTGAGGCGGGGATCGGTAAGACCCGGCTCGCTTGGGAGCTCCGCAAGTACGTCGGCGGCCTGGCGGACAACATCTACTGGCACGACGGTCGATCGCCCGCGTACGACCAGGGCCTCACCTTCTGGGCTCTCGGTGAGATGGTTCGGCAGCGAGCAGGCATCGCGGAAACCGAGGATGCCCACCGCAGCCGGACCAAGTTGCGGACCGCCGTTGCCGATCACGTGCCGTCGCCGGCCGATCAGGAGTGGCTCGAGCCGCGGCTCGCCGCGTTGCTCGGCCTGGAACGTACCTCGACCGGCGAGCAGAGCGAGTTCTTCGCCGCGGTGCGAAGCTTCTTCCAGCACATCTCGGAGCGGGGACCGACCGTACTCGTCTTCGAGGACTTCCACTGGGCGGACGCCGGGCTCGTCGAGTTCGTGCGTGACCTCGTCGAACGGTCGCCGCGCCACCCCATTCTGGTTCTGACCCTCGCCCGCCCCGACCTGCTCGATCGCGTCCCCGGATGGGGATCCGGGCGGCGCAACTTCACGTCAGCCCACCTCGGCCCGCTTACCGATCAGGAGATGGCGGTTCTCGTGACCGGGTTGGTGGCCGGCATCGACGAGGATCTCGTGGAAGCGATCTCGGAGCGTGCCAGCGGGATTCCCCTGTACGCCGTTGAGCTGATCCGAATGCTCATCGCAGAGGGCGCCCTGGAAATGGACGACGACGCCTGCTGCATCCCCACCGGAGACTTGTCGAGCATTCGTGTGCCCGACACCGTACGTGCCGTTGTGGCGGCCCGGCTCGACCGCCTGTCATCGGAAGCTCGATCCGTGCTGCAGGACGCCGCCGTGCTCGGAGCCGCTTTCACACCTGCCGGTCTCGGCGCCATGTCGGGGCTCGAGACCGCCGAAGTCGAAAGGATGCTCGAGCCTTTGGTCCACCGTGAGTTGCTGGAATACGAAAGTGACCCGCGTTCGCCGGAGCGGGGTCAATACCGGTTCGTTCAGAGCATGATCCGCGAGGTGGCCTATGGGCGGCTGACGCGCGACGAGCGCAGAGTGCGCCACACGCGAGCTGCGGAGTTCTTCAACGAGTTGGGCGAAGTTGAACTCTCCGGTGCCGCGGCCAGCCACTTCCTGGCGGCCCAGCGGGTGACGCCCAATCCAGAGGATGCCCGCGTACTCGGCGGCAAGGCGACCGCGGCGCTGGCCGAGGCGGCCGATCACGCAGCCCGGGTGCACTCCCACACCGATGGCCTGCGGATGATCGAGCAAGCCCTCGCCAACACGACCGACCCGGGGATCGAAGCGACGCTCCGCCAGAGAGCCGCCCGATCGGCCAGTGCGCTGGCGCAGCACGAAACCGCCATCGAGTACGCATGTCAGGCGCTCGACTGGTATCGCCGCCAGGGTGACCAGACCGAAATCGTGGAGGCGGCGGGCTTGGTTGGCGACATATTCTGCAGCGCATTCAGGCCATTCGAAGCCATAAGGGTCCTCGAACCGGTCCTGAAAGCGGAGTCTGCTCTGACGGAGTCGGCCCCGGTCACAGCAGCTGCCAAGCTGGCGCGCGCCTACCTAATGGCGCTCCGCGACGCCGACGCGGCCAGCCTGGCGGACCGCGTCATCGGTCCCGCAGAGCGACTCAATCTGGTCCCGACGATCGTGGACACCCTGATCACGCGAGGGACCGCTCTCGGGAACCTCGGACGGATGCATGAGGCAATTGCGATCCTCCATGGCGCCACACGATTCGCAGAGGCCAACGACCTGGCGGTTGCCCAGATGCGGGCCGCTAACAACGCCGGACACCTGCTCGCTTTCGACGACCACCCGGGGGCAGTGGAGGCCTGCCGGACCGGTATGGAGTTGGCCAACCGGCTCGGCGACGTTCGATTTGCCGCTTCTTTCACGTGGGCCGTTGCCGCGTATCTCGAACGGGACGGCAGGTATGAAGAGGCCCGAGAGTTGCGCGACGAGATCGGGGATCGTTTCGAGCTGCCCCAGGGGTCTCTGGAGTGGTACGAGCTCACCGACCTGGTGGCCCGCGTCGAGTGTGGTGACACTTCCGCAGTCGATCCGGCCTACGTCGCGGTGCATGCCGCCGTCGACGATGCCAATCCGCAATCTGAAGCGGGCCTGGCGGTCACCCGGGCGAAGTTGGACATCTTGGCGGGGCGCTTCGACGCGGCCTACGAAGGAATCATGGCACTCGATGCGACCCTTCGATATCCCGACCACTTTGCGCTGGCGGCGGTGGCGGCTGCGATGCTCGGCGACGCCGGCCGGCTCGAATCTCTGGCCGCAGAAGTGGCATCGAGCCCGGCTCGCGGCCGCCTACTGATGTCGGTCGCCGACACGGTGAGGGGGGCGCTTGCGGCGCTGCGCGGTGACACTGACGAGGCGGTCGCCGCCTTTTCCAACGCCCTGGCCTTTCGTTATCTTCGGCTCGACCGGGCCAACCTGCAGGCGCTGTTCGCCACTCTGGTCGGCCGCGAGAACCTCGAGGCCCGGGAAGCTTCGGACGCGGCCTTTGCGCTGTTCAGTGAGGTAGGGGCGGAGGCATACATCGATCTCTACGCGGAAGGCATGCCGCCGCGCGAGGAGAGGCGCGCCGCCGGCGCCTGACGTGTCAGAGTCCAGTTGGAGAGTGATTCCGCTGGACCACTAGCCGCCGAGCCGATCGAAAAGGCCGCGCACATACAGGGCCTGGCCGGCGTGCTGCACACAGTCGTCGACAACACTGACGATGCGCACACCCGCCGATACCGGAGGATCCCACCGCTCGTCGACGATCCGGTCGAGTTCCTCGGCTGTGATCGAGGCGACGTACTCCAAAGATCGAGCGTGCACCGCGTCGTAATACGCCAGCAGCGCGGTCGGCTCGTCGAACTTCACAGAGGCCACCTGCTGCGACGTGTGCCCGTAGCCGAGATCGCGCTCGTCCGGCGTCAAGCCCAGACGCTGCGCCCACCCATCGGTGACATATGCCTGCTCGCGGCCGGCGAGATGAGCCACGTGATCATCCTGGACCCGGGCGAGATGCCAGATGAGCCAGCCGATCGAGTTGGCGTCGGGATCCGGCCGGTAGTTGAGCCCAGCAGCCGCCAGCCCGGTCGCGGCGGCGTGAGCCTCTTCCTTGATGCGGCCGAAGGCGTCGGCCAGCACGTCCTTTGTTTCCATGTCCCGATCATACGAGGGGAACGCCGCAGGCGTTCCCCGATATGGAGTTGTGGAGCAACTCCCAAGGAACGCCGCAGGCGTTCCCAGTACCATCCCGCGCAATGTCCTATCCCTCATTGGCTCCCCATCGCCGGAGCTTCGACTCGCGACGCCGTCGGCGACGGATCATCGTCTCCCTCATCATCGTGATCGCCTTTGCGCTCATCGCCCTGGCGGTTCGATATCGGACTGAAGAGAGGCGAGCGCTCGACTACATGGCGGTCGCCACGGAGATCGCGCAGAGCCAGGCCGAGTCGGCGGATTCGCTCACGCAGATGTTGCTCGATCTCGGATCGCTGGAGCGTCAGGACATCATCAGCCGAATCGACTCCCTTGGAGAGCAAGCTTCGCGCGACTTGCAATTACTGGACGACCAGGTCGTGCCGGCCCTGGTCGCCGAGGCCAACGGCTACCTCTCGGTGGCGCTGGGAGCATGGCATGAGAGTCTCACGTCGTTCGACGCAGCAGTGCTTCTGATACTGGACACAGAGGAAAGCGAGGTAGAAGGTGACGCCGCACTGACGACCGTCTTCGAGTTGCTTCGGGTGGGCGACCGGGCCTTCCGCGGGTTCCTCGAGGCGAGATCGCGCATCGAGGGGGATGTGGCTACCGGGGCCATCGCCGACGTGGCATACGTTCCCGACAACCGGGAGAACCTGTTCGATGGTGCGAGTATTGCCAACCGGTTCCGCGTGACCGTGAAGCTCGGAGAGCGCCATGACGTATCGGTGACGGCGCGCACGGTCCCCGATCCGCTCGGAACGCGGAACGACCGCCCGGTTGTGCCCACCTCGGAGACATTCGGTGTCCTCGCGGTTGTCACCAATCAGGGGAACCTCACCGAGGAGGGTATCGAGGTCACCATGACTCTCGGTTCCGGCTCGAATGCCGACACCCGAATCACCCGCCAGCAACTCGTCCTCAGCCTTGCCCCGGGCGAAGCCACCACGGTCGACTTCAGCGACCTGACACTGGTTCCGGGGGCGCTCTATGACTTGCGCATCACCGCCTCGATCGCCGAGGATGCGGACCCGCTGAACAACGTTTTCGAGCTGGCCTTCTATCGGAACCTGGACGAGTGAACCTAGAAACCATCACCGCTTTCATAGCCGTCCTGGCGCTTCTGATCGCCCTCGGTCTCGCCTTGCAGATAGCCGCGCTCCGGAGACGGCTCGCGGCGGTACCCAAGGACGGAAACGTGATCGACCTGATGCGCTCGATCGACAGCGATCTCGCCAAGGCAGAGGCCGCTATCAATGATCACGCTCCAAGATTGCAGGCTGTGGAGGCCCGGTTGCCGCGAGCCATCAGCTTCACCGGAGTCGTCACCTACGACGCGTTCGGCGACATCGGCGGCAAACTGTCCCGTTCTATCGCACTGCTGGATTCGATCGGTGACGGCCTCGTGATCAGCCTGCTCGTGGGCCGTAACGAGACACACTTCTTCACGAAGGAAGTCCGCGCCGGCTCGGGCACCGAGCGGCTCTCTCCCGAAGAGGATGCGGCGATCTCGCGGGCGATGGGCCGGTAGCATCGCGTCATGATCGATGTATCAATCCTGCGCAATAGCCCGGACGTTCTGGCCACCTCGTTGCAGCGTCGCGGCATCAGCCTCGATATCGAGGCGCTGGCCGAGCTCGACCAGAAGCGGCGCCGGGTACGATCCTCCGCCGAGGATCTGCGGGCCGAACAGAAAGAGGCCGGCAAGAGCATCGCTCAGCTGGAGGGTGACGAGAAGGCGGCGGCAATCAGTCGTGTCGCCGAGGTCGCCGAGGGTTACAAGAACGCCCTCGCCGAGGCGGACGAGCTCGATGCGCGTTTCGAGGCACAGTGGGTGTTGATCCCCAACCTGGTCGACCCGACCGCGGCGGACGGGCTCGAGGAGGAAGACGCTGTCGAGCTGACACGATGGGGCCGGCAGCCCGATCCCGCCGTGGCGGTCCGGGACCACGTAGAGCTCGGCGAGATGCACGGTTTCCTCGACATCGAGCGAGCCGCCAAAGTCTCCGGTTCGCGCTTCGGCTACCTGCTGGGCCCCTTGGTGCGCCTCGAATTCGCTCTGGTGCAATACGCCCTCGACACGCTGGAGCCGTACGGGTTCGTCCCCGTGGTGACGCCGGTGCTCGTCCGCAGCAACGCCCTCTACGGCACCGGCTTCTTCCCGGGCGATGAGGATCAGGTCTATAGCCTTCCGGCGGACGACCTCTACCTGGTGGGCACCTCGGAGGTGTCACTGGCCGCGATGCATGGAGATGAGATCCTCGACGGCGACACGTTGCCGCTGCGCTACGTCGGTTTCTCGACCTGCTTCCGCCGCGAATCGGGGACCTACGGCAAGGACACCCGCGGCATCTTCCGGGTCCATCAGTTCGACAAGATCGAGATGTTCAGCTTCTGCAAGCCGGAGGACTCTCCGCAAACTCACGACTTCCTGCTGGCGCGGGAAGAGGAGCTGGTGCAGGGACTCGAAATTCCCTATCGGGTGGTCAACGTGGCCGCAGGCGACCTCGGGTCGTCGGCGGCCAAGAAGTACGACATCGAGGCGTGGTTCCCCGGACAGAATCGATACCGCGAGATCACATCGACATCGAACACGACCGACTACCAGTCGCGGCGGCTCAAGATTCGCTACAAGTCGGACAAGGGCAACGAACTCGTCCACACGTTGAATGGCACGGCGATCGCAGTCGGTCGGTGGCTCATCGCTCTGGTCGAGAACTTACAGCAGGCCGACGGTTCGATCGTCGTGCCCGAAGTGCTCCACAAGTACGTCAACTTCGACCGCATCGAATTGCCCGCATAGTGGTCCATGTCTAACGGCAGGGTGTTCGCAGACATTGCGGGCAGCTACGACCGGATCAATCGGATTCTTTCGCTCGGGCAGGATCAGGCGTGGCGCATGCGAGCCGTCTCCCACCTCCCGGCGGGACGTCTCCTCGACCTCGGCGCCGGCACCGGCGCCGCCAATGAGATCTTCAGCAGGTTCGACGTCGTGGCGCTGGATCCCGCGCCGGAGATGATGGCGCGCAACGGGGCGCGCCACCGGGTGGTTGCCGTCGGCGAGGCCCTGCCCTTTGCGCCTGAGTCATTCGATGCCGTCTTCTCGGCATACGTGGTGCGCAATCTCGATTCGCTGGAGTCGACGCTCGACGAGATCAGCCGGATCCTGCGTCCCGGGGGCCGGGCGGGGATAGTGGACCTGGGCCGGCCGGCAACGCCCCTGAAGGCGCGGGCGCATCGTCTGGGCACCGCCGTCGTGCTTCCCGCCGTCGGGATGTTGGCCGGAGCCCGGGCCGAGTACTCCTATCTCCACCACAGCCTCGACAAGCTGGCCGCTCCCGAAGAGCTATACGCTGCAACGCCGTTCGAAGTCATCGATCTGTGGCGCATGGGCCCGCTGGGCTTCGTCTACGGAGTAGTCCTCGAGAAAACGTCCCCCGCCGCCGGCGCCATGATGGATGCTACATAGGTCGCTTGGCCCATTGACCACCCCCCGCCACCGTCGGTATTCTTGATAGAGTACTGTTGGCCACTTTCTGTGGTCACAGTTTCCGCGAACTCACCCTGGCAACCGGGGGCCGGAGGAGAACATGCGCACGACTTTGACGACGATTCTGGCTGGTCTCCTCGCTATCGCCATGGTGGTGCCGGCGGGCGCCAATGAGGCGGCACCCCGTGATAGGGGCCACGAGGACAGCAATTGGATCGTCACGCTCGTCGATGGCGCCCGGCCCGGTCTTGTCGGGCGCGAGCTGGCCCAAGGGGTCGGCGGCGAAATGGGTTTCGTGTTCGACAACGTCCTCGGCGGGTTCTCGTTCTCCGGATCTCCGCAGGCCGCCGAGGCACTGCGGCGGAATCCGCAGGTTGCATCAGTCGTAGCTGATCAGATCTTTCACCTTGATGAACTCGACATCGGTGTGAACCGGATATCTGGTGACGATCTGCACGCGTTTGGTGGCGGGGCCTATCGAGGGTCCGGCGTGCGCGTCGCCGTCATCGACTCCGGCATCGATCTGGACCATCCTGATCTCGTCGCGAACATCGATCCGTTGGCGGGCACCAACTGCATTGATCCGGGCAGCCCGCCGGAGGATGACAACAGCCACGGAAGCCATGTGGCAGGAATCATTGGAGCGTCCCTCAACGGGATCGGAGTCGCAGGTGTCGCTCCGGAATCGACGCTCGTCGCGGTCAAGGCCTTTGGCGCCGACGCGTCCGCCACCACGGCTCAGGTGATATGTGGCATCGACTACGTCGCCGGCCTGGCCGCGGATGGCGTTCCCACCGTCGCCAATATGAGCTTCGGCGAAGCCGGGATTGATTCGACCTGCGACGACGCAGACACCACCGATGTCATGCACGAAGCAATCTGTGACCTCGTTGATGCCGGCGTGATCGCGGTGGCGGCGGCCGGCAACGACTCCGGTCCCGCCGACCTGACTATTCCTGCACTGTTCGAGGAAGTTATCACCGTCTCGGCGCTTACCGACCTGGATGGTGAACCCGGGGGACTCGGTGGATGCTTCTTGATCTTCTGCGACGATGCACTCGCCTGGTTCAGCAACTACGGGCCGGCCGTTGACGTAGTGGCGCCTGGTGACCCGATCTACTCGACGGTGCCGGACGACACCTACGGTTCGAAGTTTGGCACGAGCATGGCGGCTCCCCACGTGGCCGGCGTCGTTGCCGCGATGATGTCGGCCGACGCCACGCTGACGAGGTCGGCGGCCAAGGCCATCCTGCAGATCAGCGGGGAGTGCCCGTCGGGGGCTGGGAACACGGGCGGCCCAACCTGTGAGGGCGAGACCTGGACGAACGATTCGGACGGTATCGCAGAGCCGCTTGTCCATGCCGAAAGGGCCGTCCAGGTGACGCTGGCGCTGGCCGGTGGCGGCGGCAACATTCCGCCCGTCGCTTCGTTCAGTGTCAATTGCAATGAGTTCGTGTGTGACTTCACCGACACTTCCTGGGAGCCGGACGGGTCAATCGTCTCGTGGGACTGGGACTTCGGCGACGGTGAATCGAGCACGGCTCAGAGTCCGACGCACACGTACGTTGCGAAAGCGACGTACAACGTAGCGCTGACAGTCACCGACGACTCGAGCGATACCAGCTTTGTAGCCGAGTCGATCGTTGTGCCGCCGCCGTACAGCACCGGTGTGCAGGGTGACTGGGTCGGTGTCTACGGTGCCGACGGGTACTGGCTCGGCGGATGGAACGGGTCCGGCCATTTGGTGGATTCTCCGTGGATGTCGGTGTCTGTGGATCAGGGAACCGGCCACTCATGGGCCTCGTCTACGGGCGATGTGCAGGCGTTGGAGGCTCCTGATGAGTTGTCGCGTCGTGCGACCGCGGTCTATAACGCTGCCGAAGTGCAGTTGACCCTGACGTTCGCCGGTGCCTACGCAGGTGACCTGCATATATACGCGCTCGACTGGGATGCGGCCAATCGACGCCAGACGGTGACGGTTGACGACGGGAATGGACCCCAGGTCGTTGAGATAGTGGATGACTTCGATCAGGGCGCGTGGATGCACTTCCCCGTCGATGTCGCTGAACAGGGTGTCGTCACCATCGCAGCGACCAATGATGAGGGAGCGAACTCGGTTATCTCCGGGATCCTCCTGGGCAATGCCGACCCGACACCAGATCCGCCGTCGACGAATCCGGGTTGGTTGGAGGCGCCGCAGGGTGATTGGGTTGGTGCTTTTGGGGCTGATGGGTTTGTGTTGGCTGGTTGGGATGTTGGTGCTGATCTAGATGGGTTGCCGGCTGGGGTGTCG
>CAMYIJ010000009.1 GCA_947258375.1 uncultured Acidimicrobiaceae bacterium | reverse complement strand
TTGAAGTGGTAGGTGGCGTCGTAGCCGCCCCAGAGGATGCGGTTGTCTTCCGAGAGGCGGTAGTAATGAAACTGGTTGGACACATCGCCGACGCCTTCCCGTCCCTGCCATCCGATTGATGCCATCTGCTCGGTGGTCAGCGGTTCCGTCATCAGCGCGTGGTCGTACACCGGGATCACATAGCGGCGGGGCCGGCGCACCGGGCCCGGGTAGGCATTGGTGGCCATCACAACCCGCGGCGAGGTTACGCGGCCGCCTTGTGAGGAAACCTCGAGTGACGACCCGTTGTTGTCTATATCCAAGGCGGGGGAGTGCTCGTAGATGGTGGCGCCCAGCGACTCCGCAGCTTGGCGCATACCCCATGTCATTCGGGCGGGATCGAGCAGCGACATGTCGTTGTGGCGAATCAGGCCACCCAGGTAGGTGGGCGAGTTGAGCCGAGCCCGCGTCTCGTCGGTATTCAGGACCTCTACATCGTCGCCGGCAGCGCGATAGACAGGCAGCTCCTCTTGAAGTCCTGCCACATGCCACTCTTCGGTGGCGACGCCGATCTCCGCCACTCGCATGAAGTCGGCGTCGATCTGGTGGCGTTCAACGCTGGCCTCGATGCCGTCGAGATTCTCGCGTCCGAGGCGAGTGAGCAACTCGGTTTCCTTGGGCCAGTGCGACAGGCTGTTCCTGAGCCCGTGCGTCAGTGAACCGTCGCAGAATCCACCGTTGCGGGAGCTGGCGCCGAAGCCGCACCGTTCGCTTTCGAGCACGACGACCTCGAGGTCGGGCTGGTCCTCCAGTACCTGGATTGCCGTCCACAGCCCGGTGAAGCCGCCGCCGATCACGGTCAGGTCCGCGGTGATCGGGCCGCCCAGGGTGGGCGCCGGCAGGGGAGCGTCGACTCGATCGGACCAGAAGACCGCGGGTTTGGCGCCGGCGAGCGCCTCGCCCGCCCAGCCGCTAGGCACCATTGCCATCCTCCCCGATGAACACCTTGTCGCCCGCCCGCACCGTCACTTCATCGATCTTGTCGTCGAGCACGAACAGGAATCCACGGCGGCCTCTGCCGAGGAATCGCAGGACCTCCCGCAGGCGATCTGTCGGGATCTTGGTGTGCTGGGCCTGGATGCAGAACTGGCTGAACTCGACGCACGGCGCTGCGAAGCTGACCAGGTTCAACGTGGCCAACTGGCCGGTGTCCTGATTCTCGATCGCGACGGTCTCCGCGAGGTCTTCCGGCCAGACCTCGGTCGGATTGCCGATGATGATGTTCTCGCCGGCGATGCCGTCGGCCATATGGTGTCCGAACTCGGCGCGCATGGCGTCGTAGTGGGCGGTGAATCCGACACTGACCAGGTCGTCATTGTCGTAAGCCTTACCGGGGTGATTGAGGTGGTGGATGTCCAACACATCCTCTCCGCTCGGGAGGGTTGCCTCGATCCCCGACGGCGTGATCTTCAAGCGATCAACTTCAACCCGGCGGGTCGCGTCGTAGAACGATCCGGTCGGCGTCTCGCCGGGGGTCTCGATGATCAAGCCTTGCGGTTGCAGCTGGACCAGGGTCACTTCACCCAGCTGGCGTGGATTCGCGCTGGTCACGTCAGTTCCCTCCAAGAGGCCTGCCGATGGCGGTAGTCCAGGCCTGTCTGCAGGCTAGGCATGTCGCCGGGGACGGTCCGTCAAGTGTGTCCTCCCGGCGGGATTCCCCAAGCATAAGTCTGCTTCGTCAGCCTCAGGTAGGTGTGCGCCTCGAGCGACGACACCCCGTCGAGGGCCCGCAGATCGGCCATGACTCTGAGAAGGTGATCGTTGTCGGTGCACAAGACCTCCATGATCAGGTCGAATCGGCCGGCGGTCATCACAACGTAGACGGCGGCGTCGAGGGCGCCGATCCGGGCGCTGAGTTCTTCGATATCCCCGTCAATCGTGAGGCCGATCATCGCCTGCACCGTGAAGCCGATTCGAAGCGGATCGGTCACGGCCACGATGTCGAGTACCCCCGAGTCGATCAGGCGGTTGACGCGAAGCCGGATCGCGGCCGGGCTGAGGTCGATTCCCTTGGCCAGGTCGGCGTAGTTCGCGCGCCCGTTGATCTGGAGAGCGGCGATGATTTCGAGGTCACGATCGTCGAGGTCGGGGCTGGCCGGGGCGTCGGCGCCTGCACCTGCGGAGTTCCCCTTGGATGTACCGATCATTCTCAGATTTCGCTATCTCAATAGGTATAAGATTGTCGATAGAACAACAGGCGGCCGAGTTCGTTTGCGAAAGACTTGAATGCTATGCTATTAGTGACGCATAGCGAATGCAAAGTATTAGATCGAGAGGGCGGATGGGAACCAACATCAATCCAGACCGCGTAGCCGACCTGACCAAGTCGATGGAGGAGGCCCTGCGGCTCCGAACCAAGACGTCGGGTGAATTCGTGGAGGAGGCCAAACAAGTACTGCCGTCCGGAGTGGCCTCGTCCTTCCAGGACCAGCTGCCGCATCCGGTTTACATCGTTGAGGGCTCCGGCTCGAGGGTCGTCGACCTCGACGGCAACAACTACGCCGACTTCCACAACGGTTTTGGGGTCATGGTCGTCGGTCACGCTCACCCGACCATCGCGGCGGCCATAGCCGACGCCGCATCAAAGGGGACCCACTTCGCGGCGCCCAATGAGAGCTCGGTCCGTGTGGCCCGGGAACTCTCGCGTCGCTTCCGGCTTCCCAAGGTCAGGTTCTCCAACTCGGGCACAGAGGCGACGCTGGACGCGGTCCGCCTCGCCCGGGCTTTCACCGGCAAGGACGCTCTGCTCAAGATCGAAGGCTCCTATCACGGCCACCATGACGCGGTGATGGTCTCTGTCCACCCCGACCCGACGAAGATCGGGCCCCGGGCCCAGCCGGTGTCGGTGCCGCAGTCGGCGGGGATCCCACAGTCGCTACTGGACATGACGGTCGTCGTGCCGTTCAACGATCCCGATGCGCTCGACTCGACCCTGGCTGCCAACAAGGACATCGGCAGCATGATCATCGAGCCGATCATGCTGAACATCGGGGTCGTGCCGCCAGACGACGGTTACCTGCAGGCCGTCCGGGAGATCACCCGCAAGCACGGCGTGATGCTGATCTTCGACGAGGTGAAGACGGGCGCAACCGTCGCCGCCGGCGGAGCCGTTGAGATATACGGTGTCGTTCCCGACCTCGTCGCCCTGGCCAAGGCAACCGGCGGAGGTACCCCGATCGGGGCGGTTCTCGGCACCGAGGAAATCATGGCCCAGATCGCCGAGGGCACTGTGGCCCAGATGGGTACTTTCAACGGCAACCCGCTCTCGATGGCCGCCGCCGAGGCGACCCTGACCCAGGTGCTCGATGAGGCCGCCTACCGGCGTCTCGACGAGATCGGCAAGCGGATCCTCGACGGGTGTCAGGACGTTTGTGACCGCTACAACCTCCCGGCGTACGCCGTCGGAGTCTCATCCAAGGGTTGTGTCATGTTCGCCGACGAGCAGGTTGTCGACTACCGGTCCTATGCCGAGCACTTCAACGAGAGCCTCAACTACCTCGGTTGGCTCTACCACATGGTCAACGGGGTCTACATGACGCCGGGCGCCGACGAGCAGTGGACTCTCTCAGTAACGCACAGCGACGAGGAGATCGACCACTACGTGGCCGTCTTCGAGGAGTTCGCCAAGGACGTGACGCAGGCCTAGGCCTGGCCCGAGCCACATTCGCCATCTCGAAACGTAGCCCCCGGGCGAGGCGGACCGGGGCTACGCGCGCCGTCGGGTGATCTTGTTCAAGAGATCGACGGAATGTGTTCCTGATCAACTGTGATCGTGATGTCGGGGCCATCGTGGCCGCCGGCCCCGACACTCGTGGGGTCGACGCCGAGTGCCGTGAACAGCTCACTTCGCGCCGACTCGAATGGCGCATCGACATCGTAATTCGAATGTCCCTTCGCATCCGGCATCGGATCGCCGGCAGCGGGCAGCTCCGGGAAGGGATCGGGAATGATCCAGTCGACGTTGTTGAGGCGGGTGCTGCCGTCAGGGTGGGTTTGCCCGATCGCAGCCAGAGCCAGACATGGCTCGTTGCCCTTGGAGTCGGACTCGGTGAAGATCGTGCTCCCGATCGGATCGCTGCAGCGCCGCAGATTGCGCCAGCGCGGCCGGCTCTCATCGGAGGCGCCGATGGGCTCCGCAATTGGTGGCCCGCCGAGGGAAGCCGCGATTGTCTCCATTTCTGTCCGGCTGAAGAAACGAGGGAAGAACCAGCCGTACAGTGAACGGATCGGGCTTCCATAGGTGAGAAGCGCGATGCGGCTCCGCGTACGATCGTCGAGACGAGCTACCAGAGCCGCGGCGAGGACCGTTCCCTGGCTGTGAGCTGAGATCAGTACACGATTCTCGTCCTTCCCGCCCTCCCCCGGCGGCCACTCGAGCCGATGGCGGCGGCGCAAGTGGGTGCGCAGCTGCGGCACGGCGCTCACTGCGTAGGAAGGAGGTGCCAGCGGGTGGAACCATCGTGGCCAGAAGGTGAGAACGTCCCACACGCGGGCGACATTGCGTCTCGTTTCGTGGTCCTGATAGGAGCGGTAGGCGAGGCGCAGGAGTAGCGCAAATATCACCAGCATGGCCCACTTGGAGACCGTTATGGGCCAGCTCCAGCGTGTGAGACGGTCCTGGAAGCCGGCGCCGCCACCCATTGCGATGTCCACGACACCCCATCCGGCCAGGGCAACGAGAACGCCGACCAGTGTGATCGACGTCTTCATGGCCCTCGTGCGGGTCCACTGGGAAATCAGCAGCCTTCCCCTTATGCCGCGGCGCCACTTGGAGAACTGCTCGTGGGACTCCCAGCGGGCGCGGATCTCGTCGTCGGACAGTTTGCCCAACTCCTCGGGGAATCGGAGCTTGGCACGTTCTATCGTCCCGCCGGCGACGGTTTTCTCCCACATCTCAGAAGAGAGCTTCGTGAGCTCGGCGGGCTTCTTGCGCTCCCTCGCCAGCCTCCAGAAGTTGGCGCCAATCACCCCACCGATCAATAGGCCGACGAGCAGTTGGGCGACTGCAGCCGCTTTGTAGAACCTGCTGATCTCGACGTGCTGGAGAGTGTCTCCCAGCCAGAGAGCACCCCCGGCCAGCACCGGACCACCGGTGACGACGCCCAGACCGGCCGCCACCGCCTGGCCCATCCGAGTCCGGTCCTTGGTCTCGTATGGCGCCTTCCACACCAGCCAGAAGAGGGCGGCCAGGAGGACAACGATGGGCGCAAGTCCAATACCGAGGGCCGACACGTTGAATCGGTCCCGGATCTGGATCAATGTAGGCCGACCACCGATTTGGTCACCGATGCTGCTGAACTCCGGAGCCGTGCTCCACCCGAGGGCGACGATCACCAGAAGGAGCACTGCGCTGACGTTCAGGAGCTGCCAGGCCCGCCGGCCGTCGCGGGTGCCACCGGGCCACGCGCCCCAGGCCGCAACTCCGGCCGTAAAAACGAGGGCGACAATCATCAGAACGAGGTACAAGCCCGCGAATTCGCCCACCTCGCTCTCGAGCCAGAAGACTGTGAATGCGAAAGCTGCTGCGATGGCACCAATGGAAGCTGCGATATGCACCCGGAGCAGGGCGCCCACCCGGCGCTTCGAATGCCAGAGATCACCTCGCGCGAGCTCCGTCCGGGTCATACCCTCACCAGTGATGTCGACTGGGAGCTTCGTTGCAGGCCGGCCGCTCTGCGGCGACTCATCTTCCGGAGTGCCGTCGGTCTCGCGTTGACCTTCGTCATGGGTCGACGATGAAACCGCGTATAGGCGGCCCTCAGAAGAGCTCTGGCTGACATGACCGATCAGCCATGCCGTAGCCAGCCCCAGCAGTGGGACGATCAATCCCACGGCCATCAATGCAACTGGGCGGCCCTGGATGAATTGGAAGAAGTCCCAGTTGAGCCACTTCAACCACGATTGCCCTGCGGCGCAATCAGTGACCGCCCCGCATTGCAATGCTGCCATGTCGACGAAGATCGCGGCCAACCAGAGTCCGAAGGCCATGGTCATCCACAGGCCCAGCAGGCGCACGATGCGCGCCCGCAGACTGCTGCCCCCCGGATGTTCGAGCTCCGCGCGGTCCTTCGAATCCTCATTGTCATCTGCTGGAGGAGCCATCCAACCGGCGGTGTTCACGAGTGAGAAGGGCAGCAAGACCACCCACAGCGACTTCTTGAGCCTGGTGAGGAATCCGCCACCGGACGTGAGCCCGCCCCACGAGTAGGCCTCCCGGATCTCGAGCCGACGTTCCTCCTCTGTGTGCGTGTGCGCGCCCGACGGGTCGCGATGGGCGCGGTGTCGGGCCCGGTAGAAACCCGAGAGCTCGTCTCCGGCCACCAACACAGCCTCCGTCCCGAGGAGCGACTCCGCCGACTCGCCCCCAACCCCGTGGACCAGCAGCTCTGTTGGTCCGTTGAGGTCACGCTCCCGGTCTACGTTGTAGCTACCCACGGTTCCTCTCCTCTATCGATCGGTCGGGTTCCCCGACTGTCGAAGTACGCCTACTCATCCGAATGCCCGAACTGCCAAGTAGAAGACCTGCGCCCAGGCCAGACACTGGTTTTTCAGGTACCAGGGTCGGCCGCTGCAGTGCTCCCGCGCGTCGGCCAGGAGCTGGTCATCGGTCGCCAGTTTGCTGACCTCATTCCACGTGTCGGTGCTCGTGACATCCTCGAGTCGTTTGTAGTTGCGGTAGCCGAAGTCGTGCCGGTGACAGGGATGGGTGAAATCGTATGAGAGTCCCGTGCTTCCCACTATCGGAGCCGAGCAATCGTCCGAGTCCCACTTGTGCCAGCACCGGTTGGCGGTGTAGCCCTCGTCGTGGCGAACCGCCTGCCAATCGGGTATCAGCGTGGCGGATATCAAGATGTCGATCTCGTTCAACTGATCGGGAATCGGCTGTGGGGCCGGGCCGCACACGTCCGTCTCCGCGGGCTTGGCATCATCGGGCTGTTCTGTTCCAGTGGCGTCTGCTGTGTCGTCGGTCGGCGGAGTTGTCGTCGGACCGGTATCCCCACACGCGCCGGCGGTCAGAACCACAGCCAGCACCAGCGCGCCGATCGCAAGGGCCCGTTTGAGTTGTGTCATGGCGTGCGCTCCCTCAGTTGTACGGTCAGCCTCTCGACCTCGTTCACGTACGGCAGCCCCTCTCTGGCAACGACGGCGGCGATCGCCAGGTCGGTTGAGCGGGCTCTGCAGTCGAAGTCGGCCGTCGCCAGGTCCTTTTCGAACTGGCGGGCCGCGCTGAGAAGGTCTGCGTCGGCTCCGGCTGCAGTGAATCGCTCGGTCGTGAGCGCGACTGCGTCATCGAGCGTTCGCAGGTCTGCGGAACCGGCGACACCACTGCTCGAGACGCACTCGCGCCATTCGTCGAGCGCATTGGTGAAACCGGGATCGGCGAGGATCTTCTGCTCCAGCGCAGCCAGCTCGGCGTCTCGAGCCAGCAGCTCCGGGATTATCTCGTCCTCGAGAACGTCCACGCCGAGCTCGGCGCACCCGCCCGTCTCGTTCTCGGCCAGCTCGGCAAGGGGTTTGCCGTAGAAGGCTTCCTCGTACAGCTCGAGCTGCGGAGCCGTGAGCTCTTCCACGATGGCGAGATTCGGGTCGGGCTCTACCAGCTCGTAGCCGGAAAAGGCGATGGCATATCCCTCTACCAGGGGAAGCAGCCGAAGATCGACGTCCGTGACTCGACTCGTGAACAGCGCTTCGCTCTCCAGTAGCAGTGGCACGACCGCGGTGTCGAGTTGGTCGGGGCTAACCAGAACATCTTGGCGCAGCGCGAACTGATCGAATCGGTCTGCAGCGGGGCCGAGTTCGAGCTCCGTCTGCGTGGCCAGCTGAGGCACCAGGTCGCCGAAAGACCGTTCGAGGGTGGGTTCGAGGGCAGCCTCGAGTGTCAGCTCGGAGATGTCGAACCGGGCGTCGGTGTTGACAACATACTGCTGGTCCCTGGCCGTCATACATTCTCCGATGACGGTGGTGACCCTGGTGTCGATCTCGATCGCCAGCGCGGTCGGATCGTCGAATACCGCTACAAAGGCCGCGGCGTCCGCGGCGACCTGAGCTGAACTCGTGGGTGCGACCATGAGGACGCCGAGAGCGACCACGGCCGCAACCGCCACACGAACGGTGGAGGTATGCCGTCTGCGACCTCTCGCCGGGTAGCCGGGCTGCGAGCCGGTCCGCCGAGTCGGTTCTTCTAGGTTCCGAGCATCCCTCATTGCTGCTCCTTCCGAGGCAGGCCTGCGGCAGGTCATCGTTTGAGTTCTGTGGTCCTAGTCATGTGACGTATCGCATCGATGGCTGATACATTCACGCGGAACATCCGCGCGGGCGGGATCCGGCCCAGAAAGGTGACCAGCATGGAGTTTGATCCGGCCGTAGACGGTATGAAACCGCCGGGGATGGCCCACAGCGTCTACAGCTCACTGGTGACACCGCGCCCCATCGGCTGGATCTCGACGATTTCGGCCGCCGGCGTGGCGAATCTGGCGCCGTACAGCTTCTTCAACATGGTCGCGGCGGACCCGCCGACGGTCGTGTTCTGCCCCGGCGGCTCCCACGTCGATGGTGGCCCCAAGGATTCGTTGCGCAACGTCATGGAAGTGCCCGAGTTTGTCTTCAACTTGTGCACCGTCGATCTACTGGAGGTGATGAACCTCACTTCCGCCAACCTGCCAAGCGGCGTCGACGAGATGAAACACGCCGGCGTTGCGGCGACACCATCGGTGAAGGTGCGCCCCCCGCGCGTAGCCGCCTCGCCCATCAATCTCGAGTGCGAGGTCGTCCAGATCGTCGACCTGCCGTCGTCGGGCGAAGCCAAGAACACAATGGTGATCGGCAAGGCGGTCCAGATCCGCATCAGTGACGACGTGATCGTCGACGGCATGGTGGACTGGCAGCGGCTGCGCCCGCTGGGCCGCCTCGGCTACTTCGACTACGCCGGCCTCGGCGAGGTGATCACGCTCCCGCGCCCGGGCTGAAGCGAACCGACGCGTCGCGCTCAGAGAGGTGGATCGAAATGATCTTCAGCGTGACGCCCAGAACGACTCGCGTTGCCAAACGAGGCGGGTCAACAGGAAGTCCCTGTGGCGCCCCCACCCCCGGCCGTCAGTCCAGCGTGGCGCCGCGGCTCAGCCGCACCAGCTGTCCCCAACCGATGCGAGATCCGGTGTGCAGCAGGGTGAACTCGTACACCCGGCCGGCGATCCGAACCAGCAACCACACCCCGAATGCCAGCAGGGTGAGAGTTAGCGCCACTTCCCAAGGCGCGATCGCATCCCGGGCAACCCGCAGCGGCAGCAGCATGGGAGCCGTCAGCGGGAACAAGGTGAGGGCCCTTACGAGAACCGACTCGGCATTGCCGGTGATGGCCACCTGCCCGACGAAGAACCCCGCCATCAGAGGAATGAAGACCGGCATCATCACTTGCGAGGCGTCCTCCTGACGCGAGATGAGGGAGCCGAGAAGGGCGAAGAGAGTGTTGTAGATCGCCAGCCCGCCGAGAATCGACACGAGGATCACCGGGACGAATCGCCACACCGATGGCGGGATCTCGACGAAGTCGGTCAGCATCAGCGCCGCCGTGAGACCGCTCACCACCACTACGAGCTGGAGCACCGCCAGGGCGCCGACTCCCAGGACTTTGCCCATGAGCAAGGTCCGGGGGCGCAGGTGGTTGAGCAACACCTCGATCACCCTCGTCGACTTCTCTTCGACCACGCTCATCAACGTCAGCTGGCCGAAGATCTGCGGCAACATGAAAGCCGCCATCAGCCCGAGAAAGGAAACGAAGATCGTGACACCCTCGGAGGCATCGGCTTCGTTGGCGAAACGTTCCTCCACGGCCGCCGGGGTCAACAGCTCTGTGATGTCGCCCTGATCCAGGCCGAGAGCCCGCCCCTTCACCAGGAGTTCCTGTTGCTGTAGCACGGCGTAAACGGCGGCGGCGACCTCGTAGTCTTTGGCGCGGTCCCAGACCAGTGTCGGGCCCGGTTCGAGCACCAGATCTACGTCGTCATCGGAAAGCGCCTGCTCCACCCCGGCCGATGACAGGCCGCTGAGGTCCTGGAACGTCACGTCGAGGCCACCTTTGGTGAAGGCCAGGATCTGGTCCTCGACGCCCTGGTCGACTCCCACCAGCCCGATTGTCACCTCACGGAGTTCCTCCGTCACGTTGTCCGGCACCAGTGTGGCAATCACCGGACCGGCGACGGCCGCGGCCACCAGAATGCCGGTGATCCACTTGAAGGACTTGGTGCGGGCGCGGGTTCGAATCTCCCGCCATGCCACTTCCTTGACCATGGCGACACTCATTGCCCCACCAGTTCGAGGAAGACCTCATCGAGGCCGGGCGGCTCAAAGCTGACGGCGGCTACGTCGCCGTAGGTCGCGGCGTCGGCAATGAGCACTGCTGCGTCGGTATCGGCGGGCACAACGAATCGGGACGTACGTGGTGGCGCGTCGCGTCTCGATCCGTTGGGAGGGCTCCAGTCCGGGGTTTCGGCCGCCCAGTGGACCTCAAAATGGCGAACCGGCGAGCGGCCCCGCAGCTCGGTGACAGTGCCCGTAGCTTGCGTTTCTCCAGCGGCCACGATCGTCACGTGCTCTGCCAGGTCCTGCACGAGTTCGAGCTGATGGCTGGAGAACACCACGCTGGCGTTCCTGGCGACCTGTTCTTCCATGACCTCGGAAAGGGTGGCGACGGCCACCGGGTCCAGGCCGGCAAATGGCTCATCCAGGATCAGCAGGGCCGGCTCATGTACCAGTGCAACGGCCAGTTGGACGCGCTGCTGGTTGCCGGTGGACAGCTCCTGGATCAGGTCACCACCACGGTCCGCCAGCCCGACACGCTCGGCCCACTGGTGGGCACGTTTGTCGGCAGCCGCCCGATCCAACCCTGCGAGCCGGCCCATATATGCAATGTGCTCGTGCACCATCATCCGCGGATACAGGCCGCGCTCCTGGGGCATGTACCCGATGTGGTGACGGTCATCTTCGGTCATCGGCCGGCCGTCCCAGCTGACCTTGCCGGCGTCCATCGCCACGAGCCCGAGAACGCCGCGCATGGTTGTCGTCTTGCCCGCACCGTTGGGTCCCAGAAATCCGACAAGCTGTCCCCGCGGCACCTCGAGATCGATGCCCCGCAGTGCCTCGATGTCGCCAAAGCGCTTGTGAAGGCCTGTTACACGAAGTCCGTCGGTCATGGGACGACTCTACGGCCTCCGGCAAACGTGCGATTCCGGCCCGCGTCCCGGAGAGCACCCCTGCGTGGACATGTCCGGCCAGTGCGGCTCAGGGGCAGCATGCGGCCTCAATTGAGGGAGCCCCGCCGTGGCGGGGCTCCCGGGTCGTTGGCAGTCGCGCTTTCGCTACGGGGTGGGGAAGACCAGCCTCCCTTCGACCAGGGGGTTGATGACTCCCTGGGCCTCGGTGTAGTTGATCACCGTGTCGCGCACGTAGTACTGCGTGTCGTATGCAATCTGGTCGAGAGGCCAGATGGTCTCACCGTCGTTGTTGAAATTGCACGATCCGGCCGCCACATAGTTCACGGTCGACACGAGGTAGGTCGTGCCCGCGTCCGTGAGGTCGACCGTCGTTCCGTTGAGGGTCAACGAAGCCACGTTGTTGCCGTCCGGTTCGACGGCAAGATCACCCGTGTAGCTGATGACGTTCCCGGCGTCGGTGGCCAACATGCAGGTTGTGTAGTGCGAGTAGCCGCCCCACGGGTAGCCCTGGTTGAACCACCACCAGTTGCGATAGCTGCGCTCCAGGACTTCCTTGATCTGGGGGCCGTTCATCTCGATCACGACCAGCGAGTTCTCGTAGGGCATCAGGTTGAACATGTCGCCCTTGGTGATCTCGACCGGCGCCGCCGGGGTCGCTCCTTCGGCGACCAACCGATTGGACATGGCTCCGGAGAGGTGCAGATCGACAGCGACCCCTGCCTTGTCGAGCAGTTCCCACACCGCCGAGTCTGCCTGCAGGTTGGCTCCGCTGGTTTCCTCGGTGTACGCGTCGAGTGCATCGATCGGCGCCATGGTCTGGCCGATGACCGTGTCGTTGTAGGCCAGGATCTCGGCGGCGTACGGCGCCAGATAGGCCAACAGGTCCGCGTTGGCTGTCGCTTCGCCGGCCGGGATCAGGAACCCCTCGCGGAGAACGATGTCATCGCCGATGAACCCGACGTTGACCTGTCCCAGGAACCCTGCGTAGCGCCGGGCATGGGCGACCAGCGTCCCGTCCGGGTTGGCCACCGGGTCTCCGACCATCACAGACGGATTCAGCTCCGTGTGACTGTGGCCGCCGATGATCACGTCGAGTCCGCCGACGGTCTGGGCGATCAGCTCATCGCTATCGATCTCCCCGCCGTAGGGCTGGTATCCGACATGGGTCAACCCCACGAAGAGGTCCGGATTTTCGGCAGCCAGGATGTCGGGGACCATGTCGGCCGCTGCATCGACGGCCGGATAGAACGTCAAGCCGAGGATGTTGGTCGGCAACTCGTAGCGGTAGATCCGGGGATTGGTGATTCCGAGGATCGTCACCTTCTTGCCGTTGACATCGAGGTTGACGTAGTCCGCGACGTTGTCGTTGACGAAGCCATAGGTCCCGTCGTCGTCCATATTGGCCGTACCGAGGATCGTCGCATCCAGTTGGCTCAGCATCGAAGCGAAAGTACCCGCCCCGAAGTTGAATTCGTGGTTGCCCAACGTCATCACGTCATAGCCGAGGGCATTCATGCCACCGGCAATCGGATTGTCCGCCCGATCCTTGAAGAAGTAGGCGAACGAGTTGCCCTGGAACGTATCTCCGGCGTCGAGCAGGAGGGCGTTCGGATTGTGGGCCCGCTCGGCGGCTATCAGGGATGCCAGGTAGGCCATCCCCCCGCCGTACCTGTCGGGTTCCCACCGGCCGTGGGTGTCGTTGGTGTGGAGCATCGTCACCACGTCGTCGAGTTCGACTATCCGCTCTCCCGGAATGTCCTCGGCATCGACGACGTCGAGCATCGTCAGGTACTCGACGAAGCCTTCCTGCATGTCGTAGTAGGTGTCCCACCGGTTGACACCATCGGCGAAGGTCGTCCAGCCATCCTGGCCGCCGGCGAGAAAGTTGTTGGTGACGATGGTGTAAGTCTCGCCACGGTCCAACGGCTCGCCACCGATCTCGACACCGTAGGCACCCCAGCTCGTGGGGTCGTCGGTGCCGGTGTCGTTGTACCAGTAGTAGCCGGCGCCCGACGTCTGGAGGATCCCTTTATACAACTTCGCCGACTGGTCGAGCAGATCCTGGATCTGAGCTCCGGTCAGGTCCATCAGGTACAGCGTGTTGCCGAACGGCAGCACGTCGAAGGTGTCACCCCACGTGATGGTGTGGGGCAGGGAAGCCGCGTCGGGAATCACGATGTCAGATCGCAGCCCGCCCGGGTTGGTGAACGCCGCGACCACGCTGTTGTTCAGCTCGCCGTCGTCGTAGAGATCGGCGCTCCACCGCATCGAGTCGGTGACGATGTCACCAACCAGCGACTCGTTGTTGTAGTCCCGGGTGAGACTGATGTTCGTCCGGGCAACCGGCGTGTTGACGATTGGAGCGACGACTTCGGCCCAGTAGGCAACTCGGGCCGCCACATCGAAGTCGACGTTGGTGGCGAGCGCCGTGGTCGCGTCCATCAGGGCGGCGGCCGCGTCGGGGTCGAGCTGTTTGGAGCTCAGGGCCCCGACCTCATTCGCGAGCGCCTCGAGCTGGTTGGACGCCGCGGTGTAGTTGCCCTTGGCCAGCGACTTCATCGCGTTCTCGAGCTTCTTCACCAGGCTGTTGTACACGCCACGCGTGCCGATCAGTCCCTCGTCGTACATCTCGTCGACCGACGCCATCAAGTCCGCAACGGTCGGACATCCTGTGATCGTCATGAGATCACGGCCAACCACCGACAGCGACTTCGTCGACGGGTCGATGGCCACATCAACCCTGCCGAGCCAGCGGCCGTAGTAGCCGGCGGCCACGATGGCCGTGTCGCCCACCATGACCGGTTCGTCGATCGCCTGGTGCTGGTGGCCGCCGATCATCAGATCGACCGGCATCCCGGCATCGATCAGTTCCTGGGCCACCGTTTCGAGCCCGTCATAGGGACCACTGTCATCAGTGCCCATGTGGACGAGCACGACCATGGCATCTGCCTCGGCCATGACCTCGTCGTAGTAGTGCATGATCGACTCGGTCAGGTCCTTGAACACGAGACCGGCTGTGGTCCCCAGCAGGGTCACCTCAGGAGTTTCCTCACCGGCCAGACCGAGCACGCCGAGCCTGATGCCTCCGACATCGAGGATCTCATAGGCCTGGGCCCAGTCGGGAAGATCCCATTCGGTACCTTCGAGTACGACGTTGCCGCCGAGCCACGGGAAATCGGACTGGGCTACGCGGTCGGCCAGCTGGTCCTGACCCTTGTCGAACTCATGGTTGCCGAAGGCCGCGACGTCGTAGCCCATCATGTTGTAGACGTCGATCGTGCTCTCGCCCATCAGGAGCTGCGATATCGCGGGTGCGGCGAAGTAGACGTCGCCGGCGTCCAACAGTGCGACGTTCTCGGCGCCGACCTCGGTGCGAACGTCGTTCACTGCATCGGCCAGATAGGCAGAGCCTCCCCGGTATCTGTAGTCCGTTTCCAGTCGACCGTGGAAGTCATTTGTGTGTAGCAGTGTGATTTCGACAACTTCCGAACCTGGCCCCTGGCCATTCGGACTTGCTGTCGAAGCCCCCGCCGGAATGATCATCGCCATGGTGACGGCAAAGATCATCACCCTTCCCCATCGAGTGCGCATTGTTCCTCCTCAGCGCTTTGCTCCACGGCGTCTCCCACCGCTTGCGACGCCACAGAGGTTTCTGGCTACCCGACTCGAAATGCCGGTGCCGCACCTTTCAACATGCTCCTCGGAAGTGGAGCGGAATAGAGCCAAAGGTCCCAGCACATCGATTTGTTGAACGAGTGCGCGTGACGTTGGCAAGACGGCGGCTGTCGGCGAGTCCCGCATACCCTGAGCTGGGGTACCGGATCGACCTGATTCGGCTCAGCGCGGCGCGTCCAGCCATTTGCGGAGCGTCCGATGTTGCTCGGAGGTGCCGAGCACGATAGGGACATCGCCGACGTCCAGAGTTGTCTCGGCCCGGGGGTGGTGGAGGAAGGAGCCGTCGGGTCGCTTGATGGCGAGAACGGTCACGCCCGTAGCGTGCTTGATCCCCGAGTCCACGATCGTTGAGCCGTCGAGGCGGCTGCCGCGGCTGATCTCGAATTCCCGCAGCTGGACTTCAAAACGCTCGTCATGCATCGCCTCGCCTATGAAGTCCGCAACGTTTGGTTGGGTCATGAATGACGCCATCCGGGTGCCCCCGATCTCATGCGGGTTGACGACCGTGTCGGCGCCGGCTTGGAGGAGTTTGGGGACGGCGCTGGTGGTCGTGGCGCGCGTCACGATCACGATGGAAGGATTCATCGACCGCCCGCTCAAGGTGACGTACATATTGTCGGCATCGCTGTCCAGGGCAGTGACGAGTCCCCGGGCTCGCTCCACACCTGCCCGGCGCAGGACGGCGTCATCGGTCGCCTCGCCCACAACAACGAGGCCCGTGATCTCCTCGGCGGCTTCCGGCCGGCGATCGACAACGACGACGTCGGCGCCTTCCGTACGGAGCGTCGCGTAGATCGACTGGCCGACCCGGCCCCACCCGCAAAGAATGATGTGGCCCTGGAGCTGGTCAAGTGCATTCTGCAATCTCGTCCTCCCAACGTGCTCGCCGATTCTGCCTTCCATCAGTGCCTCGAAGAACAAGCCCAACGTGTAGAGGGCCAGGCCCACCCCGACGACTATGACCGCCACCGTCACCGCACGGTACGCGGTTCCCGGATCATCGCCCACCTCGGCGAATCCCACCGTGGAGATCGTGATGAGAGTCTGATAGAAAGCGTCGAACAGGCCGAGGCCCACCGCGCGGTAGGCGACTGTGCCGGCGATCAGGACGCCGCCGAGCGCGCCCAAGGCCAGGCGTACCTGGCGCCATGGATCTCGCTTGGTGCCAACTAGTCGGCTCGTCAAACTCCGTCCCAGTTTGAGCAGGGGCCCATTCTTGGCTCTCCGGTCGCCGGCGGCAAGGCAATCAGTCCGGCGCGGCCATAGCTTTGGTTTCTAGCGTCGCAGAGCGCCATATGTGGCGGCCGGGTACGCAAGAATCAGACTGGCCCATCAGCGGATGAGGGGCGGCTCCCGCTGGATCGCCTTGCGGTAGCGCTTGATCTGTCTCGCTAGGTGCGGTTGCTCCGACAAGCGGCGCTGGGTGCTTGGAGTGAGCCGTATCAAGAGCGGGTGCAACGTCCACAGCCACCAGCGGCGGAACATGTGGCGTCGCAGCTTGCGGTTGCTGTACTTCTCGAACTCGAGGGGGACTCCGGGAACCGTGCCTCCCGGTGTCACCTCCAGCGTCTGCAGCCAGAAGAGCGCCTCATCGTGGGCAACGATCAGCTCGGTCAGGGGCTCGTCCAGTTCCTGGCGGAGCATCCAGGCAGGCCGCAGCAAGCGCGATCCCTTTTGCAGCGTGATGAGAACGCCGCGTCCCTCGTCGAGCAGCGTGTCGATACTGATGACGCCTCCTTGTGGCGCCGTCCCCATCATTCCGACCCTGGTCCGGTCGGAGGGTCTTTCGAACACGGTGAACGCCGCGGCGGCCCGACCGACGTCCATGATCCAGGTTCCCCGATGGATCCAGCCGAGCGACCGCAGCAAGTCCGCCTCTTCCTTCCACACCCCCAGCGCCCAGCCTGTGCCGGGTTTGGCGCGGAAAGCAGAAGTGGTGTGGGAGACGGCCACACCCCAATTGAGCAACATCACGAGAGCGACGACGATCACCGGCGCCCAGGGGTTGAGCAAGGCGAACCAGGCCAACGAGACCGTGATGAGGAGCACACCGAACCACACGAATGCCCGGGTTGCGGCGGGGTAGCGATCGGCGAAGACCGAAATGAGTGTTCCGCCCAAGGCGGCCGCGATCGCCCCGTACAGCGCTTCCACGCCGGCCAACCTAGCGGTCCGTCACCGCCGCTCCCCGCTAGGTCTCCGCCTGGCCTTTGCCCGCTCGAGCTCCCGGCGGATCATGCTGTTTGGTACGGCACCACCACGGCCCTTCCCTCGACCTTTCCGGCCTTGAGGGCCGCATAGGCATCGAGCGCGTCATCCAGGCTGTAGGTGGAAATCCGCGAACCGATCTCGCCACGTGCGGCGAGCCCGAGCAGTTCGACCAGCTCGGGCCGGGTACCCCAGTAGGTCGTCTGGACACTCACCTCGTAGGGAATCGAGAAGAAGGAAACCGGCAGCGTTCCGCCGGCGATTCCGACGATGCTCAGGTCGCCCATCGGGCGGGCCGATGCGGCTCCCATGGCCAGCGTGGCATCGGCACCGACAAAGTCCAGCACAACGTCGGCGCCGCGTCCTCCGGTGGCCTCTCGTATTTGCTCTACGGTGCCCTCATTGGATTCAAGGGCGATGTCCGCCCCGTGTTCACGAGCCAGCTTCAGAGCCGATTCCCGTTGATCCACCGCGATGATCGTTGCTGCTGTCGTCGCGCTGAGTATCTGCACGCCCATGTGACCCAGGCCGCCAACTCCGATGACAACTGCGGTGGTTCCCGGTGTCAGTTTGGGGAGCGAGCGCCGGATGGCGTGATAAGGAGTCAGCCCGGCATCCGTCAGCGGCGCGGCATGCGCCGGATCGAGCCCATCAGGCAGCGGAATCAGAAACCGGGCGTCGGGAATCAGCATGTACTCGGCTATCCCGCCGTCGAGCCCGAGGCCACCGCCCCCGCCGGGGATGGGAGCCTCCATCGGGTTCTCGCAGTAGGTCTCGGTGCCGACGAGGCACCGTTCGCAGCGGCCGCAGCCCCACGGTCCGTAGACGGCAACAGGCTGGCCGATCTCGAGGGTTGCCACACCCTCACCCAGGGCGTGGACCCATCCTGCGTTCTCGTGCCCGATCGTGAACGGCGGGCTCCAGGGGATGAGCCCTTCCTCGAATTCGTCCATGAGGTGGATATCGGAGTGGCAGGCGCCGGCACCCCCGACCTTGATGACCACCTGGCCTGGGCCCGGGTCAGGCTGTTCGACCTCCATCAGCTTCGGCTCCGACTTCCACGCCATCAGTCGTAGAGCTTTCACTCGAGCCTCCTCCAGTCGGGGTTGTTCCGGCCATCATCCTCCGCTGGCACCGATATCTCAAGGGCAAACGACAGTTGACAGCAGGTCGCGATTTCGCGCTCTTTCGGGGGTGCCGCTGGCAGCGCAACGTTGGGAGACAGGGCTGCGGGGATCACGCGGGCCACGAACTCGAAGCGCACTGAGACCGCGACAGACCACTAGCTACCAACCCCAGGTGCCGGTGCCGCCTTTGAAAGGTCCGACCACATCGTTGGTAATCCAGCCACCGTAGAAGCCCCCCGGCTGAGGCGTTACCAGTTCCTCGCCCAGGTAGCAGGCGTCCATGAGCCGGGGATAGAACGAGAGGTGGTCGACCAGGGCGTCGAATCCACGGCGGGGCTCCCGATAGCTCCAGGCGGCTGCGGCGGCCACACGATCTCTGGAGCAGATGTCCCAGTACTCGGCGGCGCCCTTCCACTCACATACAGACCGCTCGGCGCTTGGTGTCAGAACGCCGGCAGCGATGTCGGCGAGAGGCAGGTAGATATTCGGGGGGTGGCTGGTTTCGAGGACACGAAGCGCACGGCTGGTTTCGGCGACCGTTGTGCCGTTGAAGATGATTCTCACCAGCCGTGGCTCGTTTTCGACACGAGGCGGGCGCGGGTAGTCCCAAACCGACTCCTGACCTGGTCCCGGCTTCTCTGGGATCACCGCCAACCTCCTTCGTGCGCAGAACCTCGTACGTGTTCGGTGCCGGAGGCGGGCATGGATGGCCGCGCCTCCCTAGATTGAGCCCCATGGACGATGCTCTCCACCTCAAAGCAGCCCAACTCGGACGTATGCGCGGGATGACTCGCTACTACCACGAGCGGTTCTTTTCAGATGTTCGTTTCACCGCCATTGCCGAGATTGCCCTGCTCCTCATCGGATGGTGGCAGGTGCCGGAGGCCTTTCTGCTGGTTCCGGTGGTGGCGCTATTCGGGGCAACGATGACTGCCTTCGACGCTTCGTACCTCATATTCGCCCGCCACTACGCCGCCCGCCTGGAGGCAGACGTGAATGAGGTGTTGGGGGAGAGGACACTGCTGGCCGCCGAGATCGAGGCCTCCTACCTGTTCCCTTTGAATGAGCGGAAGCTGGTGGTCGCCGCGTTCGGCTCGAAGTTCACGTGGTTCGGATTCATGACCGTTTTCATCACCGGCATCGGAATCGCCGCGTTCGCGGCGGGCTTGGCCCTCGGCCTACCGGTGTTGCGGGACCACGGTCAGGGATGGACGCTCTCATACGTTTTTATCGTGGGCGCGGCAACCGTAGCCGCCCTCGGTGTTGGGCTGTGGTGGTTCGTCGAAGGGGAAGGCGAACGCCGGCTCGCCGCCGTGCTCCAGCCCGAGCACAGTTAGTACACAGACCACTAGCCGACCGGCACGTTCAGTTACACGAGCCGCTGCCGCTGTCGGTGAAGGTGCCGGAGCCGTCGTTGATGAACCTCCACCGGTACGAGCCCGGCTCCAGATCGAGCCGCAGTACCCCGAAGGTATGGTCGTCCCAGGCTTCGGTGAAGCTGCGCGGGGTCACGGAGTCCCGGCGCAGCGAAGCGCCTCCGGTGCCGACGATGAAGTTGCGGATGCCCTGCGCGCCCGCTGTGGCATCAGGTTTGAGCCGTGCCGTGCGCTCGTAGCTGTGCTCATGTCCGGCGAGGTAAACGTCCACGCCGTTCTGATACAGGATGTTGTACAGATCGCTGAGTCTTGCCGTGTCGCCATGGTGCCCGCTCGAGAATCGTGGGTGATGACCGTATGCAATCGTGCACTCGGCGCTGGACGCGGCCAGGTCGGCACGCAGCCAGGCCGCTTGAGCTCCACCGGCACTGCAATCAACGTCAGGTGTGCCGCAATTCGTGTTCAGCACGACCGCGTGCCACGGCCCTACGTCGTAGCTGTAGTAGCCCTTGTCCGGGTTCCCGGCGCGGGCTCCCCAGTAATCGAAGTATCCCGCGGCATGGGCGGTGTAGTACTCGTGGTTGCCCGCGGCCGGGTAGGTCCGACCGAACAAGCGGCCCCAGGACGGGTCGTACGATTCGTTGAAGTTGGCGAGTTCGCCGCGGTCGTATTGGAGGTCGCCAAGGGCGGCAACGGCGTCGGGATTGGCCGCCATCACAAGATTCGAGGTATGTCCCTGACGGCAGTGAGTCGACGTGCCGTTGCCGTCGTTGAAGTTGGCGCTGCTCGGCGAACAGGCGATGTCCCCGGCGGCGACCATCACCGCGGCGCTCGGCGGCGCCGTCGTTGTAGTTGTCGTCGTGGTGGTGGTAGTTGGCGGCGCCTTGGTCGTCGTTGTTGTCGTCGTCGTGGTCGTGGTAGTCGGAGGCGGCCCAGCTTCGGTCCTCAGCACAAGTCGGGGAGGTTTGCCGCTCTCGGAGCTCGCCATCAAGGCGGTGGCTTCGTCCATCCCCACAATCGCGAAGCTGTGGATGCCGGGCCCGTCCACATACCTGCTTACGTCCACAGTGACCCAGCGGCGGGCACCAGCGGGAATGTCGATGGCGCCCAGCCGTCCGCCGATGCGGGGTGCCGAGTTGTACGTGATCGTCGACTCGCGCCATCTCTTGCCGGCTCGACGCACGACCACCCGGGTGTCGTCCTTGGCGCCAACGCTGAGGCGCAGGGTGGCGCTGACTATCGGATCGATGCCTCTCGGTACCTTGAACTTGATGAAGGACACGCGACGCGGCGTCGCCTTTGCCCGGAGAGTCCGGCTCGAGCCCAGATTCAGGTTCGGCCGGGCTGCAATCACCTCGGCGTCCTGGCGCGGCACCAGTCGCACAGTCTGCGAGTCTGACGCGGTCGCACGTCTGCGAGCCGCTCCGCTGGCCACCATTTATCCCCATCCGATCGGGCGCTTGCTCTAGCACAAGCCCTGTGAGGGACCATCCTGGACCCGAGGGGGTTTTCCGGGCCTTAACGTCCCCCAAAGAAAGACTAGGTGCCGCCGGAACACTGTGGGAATCGACTACTCGAACAGCTAGAGGGCTACTTGTCCTGGCCGATGGCGAACCCGCTCATGAACCGCTTCTGCAGCAGGAGAAAGACGATCGCCGGGGGGATCGACGCGATTATCGCCGCGAGCATCAAGGGTCCATACGTGAGGGCCCCGTCGATATTGGTGAGTGTCTGTAGCGAGACCTGGACGACCTGACGGGCCTCGTCCCTGATGATCAGACTCGGCCACAGGAACATGTTCCAGGTGTAGACGAACTGGATGACGGAAAGCGCCGCGATGACGTTCCACGAGATCGGGATGAGAACTTTCGTGAGGAACTTGATCGGCGACGCGCCATCGATCTGAGATGCTTCGAGCAACTCACCCGGCAAGTTGGCGAAGTGCTGCCGGAATAGGAACGCACCGGTGGCCGATGCCAGGAACGGGGCGACGAGGGCGGTCATGGTGTCCTGCCATCCGAAACCCGACACCATACGGAACATGGCGAGGATCATGACCTCGGTCGGCATCATCAGCGTGACGAGCACGAAGAAGAAGACGATCCACTTCCCTCGGAACTTGAAGTACACGAATGCGAGGCCGGCGAGAAGCGAAAGCACCGTCTTGCCCGCGGTGACGTAGAACGACATCTGAACGGTGTTCCACATGGCGCCAGCGAAGTCCCGGTTCACCCATACGGCCTCGAAATTGGAACGCAGGGCGGTTCCGGGCGTGACACGGAAGGAGAAGATCTCGGGATTGTTCTGGGTGGCGATCAGGGCCGCGTAAAGCAAGGGGAAGGCGATGATGAGCGCAGTCGCCGTCAACCCCAGATGGAACGGCCACTTGCGACCGCGGACCATTCCTCTGCGCTGGACACCTGGTGCGAGTCCGGCCATCACGCACCCCCGTAGCTGACGCGGCTGCCGCTCGTGCGGAACTGCCAGAGGGTCACACCGATGACGGCGATGAACAGCAGCACCGATTGGGCGGCACCGCGGCCGAGGTCGCCATTGTTGACACCGACGCGGATGATCTCGTAGATCGCGACGGAAGTCTTACCGGCGGGCGCCCCCTTCGTCATGAAGTCGATGGTGGCGTACACCTCGAAGAATGCATAGGTGAGGTTCGTGACCAGGAGGAAGAACGTGATGGGCGATAGGGCCGGGAGGACGATCTTCGTGAACCTCTGCCAGGCGGAGGCTCCGTCGATCACGGCGGCTTCGATCTGATCGATGGGGACGGTTTGCAGGCCTGCCAGGTAGAACAGGATGTTATAGCCGAGGATCTTCCAGGCGCTGGCAAGGATGATGGCGCCCTGGGCCAGGACGGCGTGCTCCCGGTAGTTGGGCACGTCGATGCCGAACCACGAATCCATCACGTGAGTGAACACGCCGGCGGTCGGGTCGAAGATCATGAAAAACAGAACGCCGGCAACGGCGGGGGAGATAGCGTACGGCCAGATGAGGAGGGTGCGGTACAGGGTCCCGCCGCGAATGTCGCGAAAAGCCAGATAGGCCACGGCCAGGCCGCCGATCATTCCGAGGGCGACGATTCCGACCGAGATAATGACGGTGTTGATGTAGATCGGTCGGTAGGCGATCTGGCCGCCGCCTCCGGGGGAGAACATTGCGTACAGGGCGACGAACACCGAGAGCATCGCCGCTACCGAGGCCACACCGGCGGCTCGATGGCTGGCAGAACCGGGGAGCGATCGCCGCGTCCAGAACCTGGCGCCGTAGACGGCCCCGATGGCGAGAAGTGGATAGAGGACCAGTTTGAACGGGTTGTCGATGAGGACTTCCGTGAAGTTGCTGAAGCAGACATCGACGGACTTCGGGGCTCCGAGTCGGGTCAGCTGGGTCGAGAGGGTGAATGTTTCGACGGCCGGTCGGTAGAGGAAGACCAGCAGGATGATCAGCGTTGGCGACAGGAGGAGCCACGGCACCCACCAGCCCATCCGATAGCCGCCGGTGCGGATCTCGCCGGCCATCGCGGTGCTCTCCTTGACTTTGCCGTCGGCTCGATCGAAGAGGGCTTGTAGGGCCATCAAGGCAAGGAGAGCGCCTCCGGCCATTAGCCCATAGGCAAAGAGCGCGTCTACGCCGGTCGCTTCGGCGGCGAAGCCGCACTGACCCATCGCAATCGGGCTGACGGCGGCACCGGCGACGGCGACGGCCGATGCGATACCGAATCGGCGCACCGACACCGTATCGCTGTTGCGCCAGGTATAGAGCGGGCCGACAAGGGCAGCGCCAACGAGGCCGATGATCAGCATGACGTTTCAAGTCCCATTCGGCATCGCACCCGGCTCATGAGACCCGAGACTAAACGCTTGGAGGCGGGGCATGTGCCCCGCCTCCAAGACGATCGATAGTCTCTAGTGGTGGCTAGCCGCCGTAGAGCTGTTCGTACTCCGACAGCGACTTATTGGCTTCCTCATTGGCCTGGGCCATGCGGGTCGCGACATCCAGATCGTTCACGAGAATGTCCTCGATGGCGATCGTGATGACGTCGCGAATTCCCACGAAGTTGCCGAGCAGGGCACCGAGGGATGCCGGGGTGTTCTCGGCGGCCGCCAGCTGATCAGAGGCCACCTTGCTGTTCGGGCTCTCGTCGTACCAACCCTCACCCTGGAGCAGGTCGACGGCATCCTGCGTGATCGGGACATACCCGGTGAGCTGGTGCCAGGCGGCGGCATTCGCAGGGTTCGAGAAGAAGTTCATGAACGCCAGCGCCCCGTCCTGGGTTGCGGTGTCCATGCCGTCCAGCATCCAGAGCGTGGCTCCACCGATCAGGTTGCCGACGTAGGCGACATCCTCGTTGCGCGGCATGAAGCTGGCCTGATTGTCGAACGTGGTGTTCTCGTCGAAGAACGTCGTGTCGGAGCTCGAGTAGATGAGCATCGCGACTTCTTCGGCGATGTAGGCGTTCGAGGTGCCGTCCCAGTCCCGCTGGAGCCCGGTGTACGTGTAGTACCCATTGTCAGCCAGTTCCTTCCACCAGCCGACGTAGTTGAGCATGCCGTCCGACTCGAGGTAGACCTCGGTGGCGCGGCCGGAGCGGCCGTTGTCGGCGTTACCGAGCAACTCGCCCTGCTGGCCGAGGCTCTGCTCGACGAACCAGGAGTGGTTCGGCCACGTGATGCAGCCGCTCGGCGCATCGGCCATGCCCATGATCGCTTCACACGCGTCCTCGACATCGCCCCATGTCTCGGGCGGCTCGTTGACTCCGGCAGCCTTGAGCATGTCCATGTTGTTGAACATCACCGTGGTGGAGGTGTTCCAGGGCATCGAGTAGAACGAACCGTCGACGGTGTAGTAGTCACGGGCAGCCGAGACGACCGAATCCAGAACGACCGGCTCTCCGAGGATCTCGCTGCGACCGGCGATCGCCTCCGTCACCGACTTGAAGATCGGGTTGCCATCGGCGCCCACGGCGTCGAGCGCCTGCCGGGTGGCGGCCTCGAAGAAGTGGATGATGCCGGGGGGCTCGCCGCTGTCGACGGCAAGCACGGCGGCGTCGAACGCGTCGTTGTACGAGGCGAACGACGTCACCTCGATGTTGTACTCAGGGTGCTTCGTGTTGAACTCGGCTGCCCGATCCTCAGCGAATCCAAGGCGGGCCTCATCCGAGAACGCGACCCAGAAGTCGATGTCGATGACTTCACCGGGGGCGGCGCTCGTCCCACCGTCGCCCGGGGCGGCAGTCGTCGTCGTTGGATCTGAATCGCCGCCACACGCGGCGGCAATCAAGCTGACGGCTGCTACCAATAGCAAAATCCGATACTTCATGTCACTTCCTTCTTGTTGTTCTTCCAGCGCAGACTTGGCGGGGGAAGAATCGCTGCCGGGGTTTCCAGCATGACATGCCAGAAACTCTAGCTCCGGCGCAGAGTCTCGAATCGGCCTGTGGTTCGAAGCTGCCCGCGCCCAGGCAGATCGCTAGCTTGGGACGTGCCCCCACGAGGAGGATTGGCGATGGCAGAGGACACTGGATTCCGCATCACATACGCGACGATGTCTTCCGATAACGATGCGCTTCACGAAGCTTACGACCGGGGGATCGAAGAAGCTCGGGGCCGGCTCGGATTGGACCACCCCTTCTATGTCAATGGGCAGGAGAGATCCGGCGAAGGCCGGGTAGCGACAACGTCGCCGATCGATCGCGACATCGTGATGGGTCGGTTCGCTCAGGCGACGGCGGCAGATGTCGGTGATGCGGTTGCTGCTGCCCGCGCCTTTGCGCCGACCTGGGCTGGAACCCCGTGGCAGGAGCGGGTGCAGTTGCTTATGCGGGCTGCCGACCTCATCAGTGAGCGGCGCAATGTGCTGTCGGCGCTGATGGCGTTCGAGGTCGGCAAGAACCGCCTCGAAGCGCTCGGCGACGTCGAGGAGTCCGCCGACCTCATCCGGTACTACTGCCACGACATGGAGACAAACGACGGGTTTGTCACGCCGATGACCCGGCTCTCGCCTGCCGAGGCGACGAGCGACGTCATGCGTCCCCACGGTGTGTGGGGTGTCATCTCGCCATTCAACTTCCCGATGGCGCTTGCGGCCGGACCGACCGGGGCCGCGCTGGTTGCCGGCAACACCGTTGTGCTGAAGCCGGCGACGATCGGCTCACTGTGCGGGCTCGAGTTCTGGCGCACGATGATCGATGCCGGTGTGCCCGCCGGCGCATTCCACGTCGTCACCGGTTCCGGCTCGGTGGCGGGCCGGGAACTGGCTTCCCTGGTGGACGGTGTCACCTTCACCGGCTCGTATGAAGTCGGCATGGGGATCTATCGGACCTTTGCCACCGACTACCCGAAGCCGGCGATCTGCGAAATGGGTGGGAAGAACCCGGTAATCGTGTCCCGCCATGCGGATCTGGACGTGGCCGCCTCCGGGATCAGCCGATCTGCTTTTGGCTTCGGCGGCCAGAAGTGCTCGGCGGCGTCGCGGGCCTATGTCGAGGCACCCGTCTATGACGAACTCATGGAACGTCTCATCGAGAAGACGTCCGAGGTCGTTGTGGGCAATCCACTCGATCGCGACGTCTTCCTGGGGCCGATCATCGACGAGGCGGCGGTGACGAGATACGAGGAGGCCACGGCTGAGGCCGAGAAGAACGGGACGGTGGTGGAGGGCGGTCACCGGCTGACAGACGGCGCCATGGCGCGCGGCACCTTCGTCGCCCCGACGATCGTCGAAGCGGCTGCCGACTCCTGGCTGTGGAGGCGGGAGCTGTTTGTTCCCTTTGTCGCGATCGATCGCGTCGCATCGGTGGCCGAGGGTCTCGTGCGGGCCAACGACACCGAGTACGGGTTGACGGCGGGCTTCTTCAGCGCCGACGATGACGAGGTCGCCCGGTTCCTCGAGGGCATCGATGCCGGCGTCGTGTATGTCAATCGACCATCGGGTGCCACCACCGGGGCCTGGCCGGCGGTGCAGCCCTTCGGCGGATGGAAGGGATCCGGCACCGGAGGCAGGGGTGGCGGGGGGCCCTACTACCTGACGCAGTACATGCGAGAGCAGAGTCGCACGATTATCGAGAACTAGCCGCCCCCAATCGAGGAGATGGGTGTGACCGATCAGGTGTCCCCGAGCCGACGTGCGGCGCCGGCTGCTTGGGCCGCGCTGCTCCTCGCCGCCGTCCTCGGAATCACTCCACTGATCCCACCATCCACGGCCGGTGCTTCCGCCGAGCCGACTGAGTTCTCGGCGCAACGCGCTTTCGCCCACATCACCGCGATAGCCGGCCGGCCGCGGCCGATCGGATCCCAATCCAATCATGCGGCCCGTGCCGCCATCGTTGCGGAGTTGCGCTCCCTCGGTCTGGAGCCGACGTTGCAGACGGTCATCGTTCCCGACTACTACGGGGGCGAAGAGGACGTGCCGGTCGTCAACGTGATGGCACGAATCGAGGGCAGCCGGTCGACCGGGTCGATTGCGCTGATGGGTCACTACGACACGGTGCCGGAGACTCCGGGAGCCAACGACAACGCGGCCGCGGTGGCTGCAGTACTCGAGACTGCGCGGGCCGTGATCGCCGGTGATCGACTGCGCAACGACGTGATCCTGCTCTTCACCGACGGAGAGGAGCCGGCCCCCCGCTACGGCGCCACGGCCTTCGTCGCCGAACACACCTGGGCCGCCGATGTCGAGTTCGTGGTCAATCTCGAGGCGATAGGGAGCGGCGGGCCGTCAAGCCTCATTGCGGCGGTGGGGCCGAATCGCTGGGTCATCGAGCAATATGCGGTCGCGGTGCCGCATCCTGCCGCGTTTTCGTACATGACGAAGACGGGCGAGCTGATCGGCGGCTCCAGCACCGATCTTGCCCCTTTCCGGGAGGCCGGAGTAGCCGGGCTCGAGTCGGCCTTCCTGCACGGATCGTCGATCTACCACACCGGAGCCGACTCGCCGGAGCGGGTGAGCCTGCGGACCGTTCAGCATCATGGTGCCAACCTTCTCGCGGTGGCCCGGCATGTCGGCTCGCTTGATTTCGACGAACCGGTCGCCGACGACGCAATGGCTTTCTTCACAGTCGGGCGCTCTGCAGTGATCCGATACCCGGCGATGTGGGACCTCATGGTCGCCGCCGCCGGCGCTGCACTGCTGGTGGTGGCGATCCGGTTCACCGGCATGTGGCTACGAACGCTCCGGGCCGCCCGCAATGCTCTCCTTGTTGCACTCGGTGCTGCGGTCGCAGTGACCCTGGTGTGGTTCCCTCTCGCCGGAGCGAGAAGCACGATGGGTGTCGTCGAGGGCTATCTGTACCTTGCCGGCCTCACACTGCTGATCGTCGGGATCGTCCTGGGGGCGGCTCGTCGGTTCCTCGCGGCGGCCGGCGCCGCTCCGGAGACCATCGGTGTCGTCGCGATGTGGTCGGTGTTTGGCCTGCTCACGGCAGGGGCCGCTCCGGGCCTCGGATATCTCTTTGGGTGGCCGGCGCTCGCGGGAGCCGTCTTCGCGGTCGCCGGGGCACGTCGATCGCCGAGCGGGCGCGAGAGGTTCGCCGGCCTGGTCGTGGTCGGCTCGATCACTCTTGTGCTGCTGACCCCGGCGATCGATACGTTCTTCCAGCTGGCCCAGCCGCGGCCGGGCAACCCCGACTCGGAGATCTTCGCCGTCATCGTGATACCTGCTCTCCTGATCGCAATGACGATCGAGCTGGTGAACGCCTTCCGGTTCACCGGGGCAGCGCCCTCGACCGCATAGGCTCACCACGGTAGGTTCTGAGCCCGCGGACAAGGAGCTGACATGGCAGGACCCACCAAGGAGTATCGAGCTCGCATTCTGGTCAAACTCAGCGACGATCTGCTTCCGAGCCCGGTGCTGTCCAAGGCCGAACTGGCGGCTCGCCTCGTCGACGCGCTGAGCGTCGGCGATGCAGATTCGCCGGTCGTCTCGGTGATCGTGGACGACCCCCGAGACTCGCGGCGGCGCTAGCCCGGGCCGCTACTCGAGCGTGAACTCGAGCGACGCTTCGGTGGTCCCGTCCTCGCCGATGAACCAATTGCCCGGCGTGAATCGCAGCGCGTATGCACCGGAAGCCGGATCCTCCACGAGGAAACGAATCGTCATATCAGAGGTCACGGTGCCGCCATCGGATCCGGCGAGGTTCTCGAGCTCGGCGCCGTCGGCTCCGATTGCATTGCCATCGGGTCCAATGAGGGCGAAGTTGTCGGCGAAGATGCTCCAGTTCCCACCCTTGCGGCTGGTGGCGTCGAAGCTCAGCGTGAGCGCCAACTCCCCGGAGTCGACCTGCCGGTAGTTGTCCGGCACGTCGTAGCGCAGGTCACCTCCGGTGATCTCGAGATCAATGAGCTCCATCGAAATCGACCCGGATACGGCCACATCGATCGGCTCCAGAGCGACCAGCTCACCGCCTCCGGGGCCCAGTGGAACGGTTGCCCTGGCCTCGTCGCCGGAACCGATGATCAGCTGGGCACCCGAGGGATCGAAGTCCTCTTCGACCCGGAAAGTCAGTTCCGCCTTGCTCGATAGTCCGCTGCCGACACTGTCCCCTCCGAAGTTCTCGTAGACAAAGCTGTCCCCGTCAGCGACGACGGCCATCTGGGCGTCGAAGAAGGTGTCGAATTGCCCGAGGTTCTCGTAGGACACCTCCAGAACTAGGGAGTGGGTCACTCGACCCGACAGGGCGTTCTCGTCGCGCGTTAGCTCGCCTCCGCGAACATCGATCTTGAAGCCCGAGTGCCAGACGGTGTGATCGACGACAAACGTCTGCGGCTCGAATTCGTCGGTCGGTGCTGCAGTACCTCCGCTGGTACCGCTCGGGGAGGCCGTCGTCGCCGTGTTCCCTCGAGTCGTAGTGTCAGCGGAGTCGCCTCCTCCACAGGCTGTCGCCACAAGCGTAAGCGAGCATCCCAGCACCGCCCATCCGACGCGAGTCTTCCGTGTGGTGTGTCCGAGCATGGAGGAACCTCCCAATGGTGCGCGCTCTTGCGCCAATCGTATCGGTCCGGCCACCAGATTTGCCATCGCTGCGCTCGATGCGCCAATGAGTTGGCGGGGGACAGCCTGGCGGATCGCCGCTCCCTCGTTAAGCTCGCGCCTCGGACGCGGCATCCGTCGCGGTCGCCGCCCCGTACCTGGGGGAGGAGAAAGGCACCTTGATGAATTCACCGATCGTTCGCGTCGCCAACGTCGTCAAGACGTTTGGGGACACGGTGCGCGCTCTCGACGATGTCAGCCTCGAGTTCGAGCCGGGGATTGTCTACGGGTTGCTCGGACCGAACGGTGCCGGGAAGACAACGCTGATTCGTGTGCTGACGACCCTGTTGCGGGCAGACTCCGGCTATGCCGAGGTGGCGGGCGTCGATGTCCGAAACGATCCCGTTGCCGCCCGGACTCATATCGGCCTGGCGGGCCAGTTCGCCGCAGTCGACGACTATCTGACCGGCCGGGAGAACGTCGAGATGGTGGGACGTCTGTACAACCTGTCGGCCGCCGAGTCGCGCCGGCGAGCCGATGATCTGCTCCAGAGGATCCATCTCGACGACGCCGCCGACCGCACGGTGCGCACCTACTCGGGAGGTATGAGGCGTCGTTTGGACCTGGCAGCGTCTCTAGTCGGAAGGCCCCAGGTGCTGTTCCTCGACGAGCCCACAACCGGCATCGACCCGCAGAGCCGCTTGGATCTGTGGGAGCTAATCCGCGAGTTGATCGCGGCGGGTACCACGGTGCTGCTGACCACTCAGTATCTCGACGAAGCGGACCAGCTCGCCAATCGAATCGCGGTTATCGATCGCGGCAAGCTCATTGCCGAGGGGACCGGCGATGAGCTGAAGGCCAGGCTGGGAGGATCGGTGATCGAGCTTCATGTCGCCGATGATGACAGAGGACGCGCATTGGAAGCCCTCGCCGCCGTCTCGAGTGAGGCGACATTCGAAGCGAGCCACGCCAGTATCCGGCTTCCGGCGGCGGACGGATCACAGACATTGCTCGCCGTCGTGCGTCGGCTCGACGAGACCGGGATCGCCGCTCAGGACATCGCGCTCCACAAGCCGACTCTCGACGATGTCTTCCTGACCCTGACAGGCCGCGGCGCCGCAGAGGCCGAGGCGGAGCGGGCTTCGCCTCGGAAGGCGAAACGCGGTAGACGGCAAGAGGGGAGCGCGGCCTGATGGCGACGGCAACGGAGACGACGCGCCACAAGAGGATCGGCCCCGCCCATACCGCGAAGGACATCGCGGTGATCACGAAGCGCAACCTGTTGCGCAACATCCGGCTGCCGCAGCTGCTCATCTTCGCCACCGTGCAGCCGGTCATGTTCCTGCTGCTGTTCACCTATGTCTTTGGCGGAGCCATCGGCGGCGCGATCCCGCCGATTGCCCAGGGTGAGTACATCAACTGGCTACTGCCGGGCCTCCTCATTCAGGTGGCCGCATTCGGTGCTGGGCAGACGGCTCTCGGGCTCACCGAGGATCTCTCTAAGGGGGTGATCGACCGGTTCCGGTCGCTGCCGATGGCGCGTTCCGCGGTCCTGGCCGGGAGAACCGTGTCCGACTTGATTCGCAATGGGTTCGTGATCGGCCTGATGGTCGTAATGGGGTTCCTCATGGGATTCCGCTATCAGACCAACTTCGTCGCCTTCCTCGGCGGGCTCCTGGTGGCCATGGTCTTCTCCTTTTCGCTCTCGTGGGTCATGGCAACGATCGGGCTGGCGGTGAAGAACCCTGAAGCGGCGCAATCGGCCGTGTTCTTTCCTGTCTTCCCGCTCGTCTTCGCCAGTTCGGTGTTTGTCCCCACCCAGACGATGCCTGATTGGCTCAGGGGCTTTGCCGAGAATCAGCCGATCACGGTGACGGTCAACGCCCTGCGCGGCTTGATGCTCGGCCAGGAGTCGCTGGCCGACTTCCAGCCGGGCATGAGCGGGACCCAGCTTGCCCAGGCCGTCGCGGAGGCGCCGTCGGTGGCCGGCCAGGTGCTGATGTCGCTCTTCTGGTCGGTTGCCATCATCGTGATCTTTGTGCCACTCGCGATTCGGGTCTACCGCAAGACGGTGAGCTGAGCCTGATGAGGGATGTCCGTTCGGTTCTGGGCGGCCTCCTCGATGCCGACGTGATGGCGCTGCGCCCGCTCGGCGGTGGCGATGTTGCCGACTCTTACCAGGTTGTTCTGGGCAACGGCGACCGGGTATTCGCCAAGACGAAGCGCGACGCCCCGCCGGGGTTCTTCATCACGGAAGCGGCCGGGCTGGCGTGGCTTCGTGAAGCCGCGGCGGTCCCGATCCCCGAGGTGCTGGCCGTCTCCGACGCCCCCGCCGTTCTCGTGCTGGAGTGGATCGAGCCCGGCTCGCGCCATCAGTCGACCGAGGCCGACTTCGGGCGTTCTCTGGCCGCGCTGCACGCGGCCGGCGGGCCCCGTTTCGGGCGCGAGGACCGGCGCAGCACCGGAAGCCGCGGACTCCCGAATGAGCCGGCAGACTCCTGGGCTGAGTTCTACGCAGAGAATCGCCTCCGGCCGCTGGCACGGCTCGCGGCCGACGCCCGGGCGCTGCCGGCGGCCGCGATCCGGAAACTCGAGGACATCGCCGACCGTATTGGCGATCTCGTTGGTCCGACCGAGACGCCGGCGCGTCTCCACGGCGACCTGTGGGGCGGCAACCGTGTCATCGGCAGCGGGGGAGTGAGCTGGCTGATCGATCCGGCAGCCTTCGGTGGCCATCGCGAGTTCGACCTGGCAATGATGCGGCTCTTCGGCGGGTTCGGTGAAGACTGCTACGCGGCCTATGCCGAAGTCGCGCCGCTGGCGGGCGATTGGGAAAGCCGTATCCCCCTGCACCAGCTGGCTCCCCTGGTCGTCCATTCGATCAAGTTCGGCAGTTCATACGTCGCGGCGACCGAACGAGCGCTGCAACTGGTGCGCTGAAGGGCTGCAGCCGCATCGTCTTTGGTTCTTGCGGATCTCCGAGCAGATATCGGCGCGGAGATCCGCATGAACGGTGGGAGCCCAACCGCCCGCTGGTCAGCCTTCTCCCCAATGGCCCGTCAGCGCAGCCGCGACGCGGGTCGGTCGTTCCCGGTAGGAGGCCTTTCCCGCCCGAAGCGCCGCGAGTTGGAGGCCCCGACGACGCTGCTCGACGGCGGCGAGTAGCTCGCTCTGATCGGCGCCGGAGGGGATGGGTGAGGTGTCAGCTTCGATGACGCGAGCCAGATCGACGAGGTCGTGCTCCGCGCCGAGCGTCTCGGAGAGCTCGTTGAGCGGCTGTTCCGATCCCTCGAGCTTGGCCGGCAGTCGTCCCCGCAACGCCTCAATCTGATATCGCAGGTAGTTGACTTGCTTTCGCCATTCGTGGAAGTCAGCCGCGGTTTTGGTATTCCGAGCAGATCTCATGGCGCGGCGCCCCCGCTCGTATACACGCACGACGCTCGGCACCAGCCGGAGAGAGCTATTCGGCTCGTCAGAATCGTCGAACCCCGGCCACGCCTCGATCCGAGCGGAAGCGCACGCAATCGCCGTTCTCGCCGCGGCTCGCCCGTCGGCGTCGGCTCGAAACTCCTCGATTAGCGCGTCGCGGCGTGCCACGAATCCGAGGCGCAGGTCGGCGACGACGTCAGGTTCCAACCCCGCGGCGTCGGCCGCCAGTAGATCGAGAGTCTCGATCAGTACGTTGGCGATACGAAGGTTCGACAGGCGTTTCGATTGATCACGAATGACCGCGTTCTCGTTTCTGTACACCGCCGTGCCGATGTCGTCGCGAACGAGGCGGAGCAATGCGCGGACCCGTTTTGAGGCCTTCCGGGCGCGGTGCACCTTGTCGCTCAACGCGGCGTCGTCGGTGGGCATACAGAAGCCCTCTGCAGCGATCGCGAGTTGTTCGAGCGCTATTCGGCGTAACCCGTCATCGAGCGGTTCGCCCGGGCTCAGCCGCATGTGCAGGCTGGAGTCGCTCGGCGATTCCGCGTCGGATAGATGTGATGTGTCCGTCACCGAAGTCCTCAACCTCGTTGTGCTGCAGCTTCACCGGAGCCGACAATACAGGCCATTCATACCGATTCGATCGACCCTCGGCGTCGGCGCGGAGCTACAGCCCGGTGTGCCTTCGGGCTCGGCGACGGCGGGGTTGCCGATCCCGGCGGTCCCCCGGCCACCGGTTACCCTGCGGCAACGGACGGAGGTGGCAGATTCACATGTGGACGCTGACCGACGAGCAGCGGTCACTGCAGGCGACGGCGCGCCGGTTGGCCGACGAGGTTGCCGCCCCGCTGGCCGCCGAGGTCGACCGCACCGAGGCGTACCCGTCGTCCACAGTCGAACAGCTGGTCGAGGCGGGCTTCATGGGAATGACGATCCCGCCGAGCCTTGGCGGCGGGGGAGCGAGCTATCTCGATGCCGTCCTGGTGATCGAACAGCTTGCCCGGGCCTGTGGAGTGACGGGGCGAATCGCTGTCGAGGCCAACATGGGTGCCATCGGGGCCATCATGGCGTACGGCACCGACAAGCAGCGTGGGCTGGCTGCCGACCTTGTGCTCGCCGGCGACAAACCGGCAATCTGCATTACCGAGCCGGGCGCGGGGAGCGCGGCCACCGAGATGACGACGACCGCAGTCCGCGACGGCGATCGTTACATCCTCAACGGCACGAAGCACTGGATCACCGGCGGCGGCGTCTCCAGACTGCACCTCGTCTTTGCCCGTGTGGTCGAAGACGGGGAGACGCTCGGGATAGGCGGTTTCATCGCCGTGCGGGGTGAAACGGCCGGGCTCGAGGTCGGCCGCCGCGAGCCGGCGATGGGGCTGCGAGGACTGCCAGAGACCGAGATCATCTTCAACGACATGGTTGTGCGCGCCGCCATGGTGCTGATGCCGCCGGAGGGCTTCGGCCGCGGCTTTGCTTCGCTGATGCGGGCGTACAACGCACAGCGGGTTGGTGCGGCCACTGTTGCCCTCGGGATCGCGCAGGGCGCATTCGAGGTTGCGGTCGATTTCGTCAAGCAGCGTCGCCAATTCGGCCGGCCGATTGCCGAGTTCCAGGGCTTGCAGTGGATGCTCGCCGACATGTCGACGGGCCTCGAAGCCGCCCGGGCGCTGTGTTATGGGGCGGCCGCCGCCACCACCGACGGGTTCCCCGACCTGCGCCGCGCCGCCCAAGCCAAGATTCTGACGGCGGAGACCGCCATCAAGGTGACCAATGACGCCCTGCAACTTCACGGCGCGGCCGGCTACTCCAGGAATCTGCCGCTGGAACGTATGGTGCGCGATGCCCGCATGTTTACCATCGGTGGGGGCACGGCGCAGGTGTTGCGAACCCAGGTGGCGGGCTCCATTCTCGGGATGAAGCTGCCGCAGACTCGGGACGGCTACGCCGCCACCGAATGACCCGCTTCGGCCTCGAATCGAGCGCTCTTTCGATCCGGTGACTAGTGCATCTACGTACAAAGGGGGAAGACGCTGACAAGGATACGATCGAATGGCTCCTGCCACTGTTCGAGATAACGTTCCAGAGGATCTGCTGTCGGTATTCCTCGAAGATATCGGCCGCCACCCGCTGCTCTCACCGGAGGAGGAGGTAGATCTCGCCAAGCGCATCGAGGAGGGACGGACGGCCGCCGAGAAGCTGGCGGCGGGTGTTCCCGACGAAGCGCAGGCCGGTCTCCAGGACCTCATCAACCGGGGAAATCAGGCGCGGTCACGATTCCTGGAATCGAACATGCGCCTTGTCGTATCAATCGCCAAACGTTATCGCACCGTTTCGTCGAGTCTGGAGTTGGTCGATCTCATCCAGGACGGGAGCATCGGCCTCATGCGGGCCGTCGACAAGTTCGACTGGCGCCGGGGATTCAAATTCTCGACATACGCGACTTGGTGGATTCGCCAGGCCGTAACCAGAGCCGTGCAGGAGCAAGGACGCACGGTCCGCGTACCGCCGCGCGTCCACAACGTTGCCCTCAAGGCGAAGAGCGCGATAGCTGAACTGCAGGCCGAGTCGGGCCGGCGTCCTACGCTCGACGAAATCGCAGAACGGTCCGGTCTGGAAGCGCGCGATATCGACGAGGCCTTGCGTCTCAGTGACGCCCTTTCGCTCGAAGCCCCCGTCGGTGACGACGGTGCACAGCTGGGCGACTTCATCGCCACAGACGACGATCCCAGCCCGGAGGGCGAGGTGATCAACGACGATGCCAGGACTCGCCTGCTCGAGTCGATTGGGCGCCTGAACGAGCGGGAGCGGCTCATCCTGCACGAACGATTCGGGTTCTCCGACGGCTCACCGCGTAGCCGGTCTGATATCGGTGCACTCCTCGGGGTGTCCGGTGAGCGGATAGGCCAGATCGAGCGGGCGGTGCTGTCCAAGATCCGCCACCCGGCCTTCGGCCTGCGCGAGGAAGACTTCGAGTAGAGCCTCGGCCATGGCGGCGCCTGGTCGATTGCCCATTGTCGCTTGCGCCGCGCGCCGCTAACTTCGCCTGAGTGGACCGCTGCCTGTCCCGAATCGGAGGATGTGTCGTGAACAAAGCCAGTCTAGAAGACGTTCTACAAGCCGCCGGGAACCCCGTTGCCATGCTGCGCAACTCCCAGATCGGCGCCTATGTCTATCCCGTTGTGCCTCCCGAATTCGCCAACTGGCGGGATGAGCAGCGCGCCTGGCGCGAAACCGCCGTCCTCTATGACCAGTCGCACCACATGGCGGAGCTGACGGTCGAAGGGCCCGACGCCCTCGATCTGCTTTCCAACCTGGCGATCAACAGCTTCGCCGACTTCCCCGTGACGAAGGCCAAACACTTTGTGCCCTGCACCTACGACGGCTACGTGATCGGCGATGTGATCCTCTTTCGCGAGACCGACTACCGCTTCAACATGGTGGGGCGAGTCCCCACGGTGAATTGGGTGCAGTTCCACGCAGAGACCGGCGACTACGACGTGACACTGGAGCGGGATGACCGTTCTCCGGCGCGTCCCGGCAAGAACCCGGTCGTCCGGCGCCACTATCGCTACCAAGTGCAGGGCCCGAATGCGATGCAGATCCTCGAGAGGGTCAACGGGGGTCCGCTCGCGGACATCAAGTTCTTCAACCTCGGCAAGATCACGATCGCCGGACGGGAGATTCCTGCCCTCCACCACGGAATGGCCGGTGTCCCAGGGCTCGAGATCTGGGGCCCGTACGACGATGGCGATGAGGTGCGCGACGCCATCCTCGAAGCAGGAGCGGACCTCGGCCTGGTGCAGGTCGGCTCGCGGGCCTACGCCACGAACACGCTCGAGTCCGGCTGGATCCCGTCGGAGCTGCCCGCGGTGTACACCGGAGAGAAGATGAAGGCGTACCGCGAATGGCTACCGGCCGATGGCTACGAGGCCGTCGGCTCGATCGGCGGCAGTTTCGTTTCGGACAACATCGAGGACTATTACGTCACGCCGTATGAGCTCGGCTACGGCTTCTACGTGAACTTCGACCACGACTTCATCGGCCGGGAGGCGTTGCAGGAGATGGCGAGCCGGCCGCACCGGCGCAAGGTGACCTTCGAATGGAATTCCGAGGATGTCGGCAGGGTGTTCCAATCGATGTTCAACCCGCCCGGCGAGAACTTCAAGGTGATCGACCTGCCGCTGTCGAACTACACATCGGCCACCTACGACAACGTGACGATCGGCGGCCGCCACGTCGGCTTTTCCATGTTTAGCGGGTACACGTTCAATGATCGGGTGATGATCTCGCTGGGGATTGTCGATCCCGACGTCGACGACGGCGATGTGCTCACGCTCGTGTGGGGCGAGGAGGACGGGGGCACTCGGAAGACAACCGTCGAGCCACACAAGCAGACCGAGATCCGGGTGCGGGTGACGCCGGCGCCGTACTCCCGCGACGCCCGTTCATACACGGCGGGGTGGCGAGCGCGTACGTCTTGAGTTGCCGCCGACCACAACGAGCGAGGAGAAAACGGTGACCGATCCGATTGTCACGCACTACGGGCCCAAGGCGTACGACGACCATCCGCCGTTTCGGTACCCGGATTACAAGTCCACGGTGAAGCGCTCGCCTGAGATGGACATGGTCCACATCGTCCAGACCCTCTCGGAGACGAGCGGGCCGGGCCCGGCGTGGGCCGAAGTGGCCGAGGAGGACGCCGACCTCACGACAAATGCAGGCACCGGAGGTGAGGCCATCGGAGAACGCATCATCGTGACCGGGCGAGTGCTCGACGAGAACGGTGAACCATTGCCCGGGACCCTGCTCGAGATCTGGCAGGCCAATGCCTGTGGCGGGTACAGCCACTGGCGGGAGACGGCCTTCCCGGCACCGCTGGACCCGAACTTCCTCGGTGTCGGGCAGTGCATCACCGATGAGGAGGGCGTCTACCGCTTCACGACCATCAAGCCCGGGCCGTACCCGTGGGGAAACCATCCAAATGCCTGGCGGCCGGCCCACATTCACTTTTCGCTCATGGGCCCGGCGTGGGGCTCGCGGCTCGTCACTCAGCTGTACTTCCAGGGAGACCCGCTGTTGCCGCTCGACCCGATCTACAACGGGGTGCCGGCCCACTCTCGCGAGCGGCTGATCGCGGCCTACGACCACGATGTGACCGTCGAGAACTGGGCTCTGGGATGGCGCTGGGACATCGTGCTGCGGGGGAGTGCCGCCACGCCGTTCGAGGAAGATCACTGATGGCCGAACACGGCGAGACTCCCTCACAGACCGTCGGTCCCTACTTCTCGATGCGCCTCGGTGGCGCGGGCCAGAACGTGCTGGCGGAAGCCGGTGTGCCGGGCGAGCGGATCCGGATCGAGGGGACCGTGCTCGACGGTGACGGGGTTCACATCGAGGATGCCCTGATCGAGATCTGGCAAGCCAACGCCGGGGGCCGCTACCGGCATCCCGACGACATCCGCGGCGAGATCGCTCTGGACGACGGCTTCGTCGGATTCGGGCGGGCCGAAACCGAGTTCGCTACGGGCGGCTACTGGTTCGAGACGATCAAACCGGGGCCGGTGCCGGACGCGGAGGGTGAGTTTCAGGCACCGCACATCAATGTTGTCGTACAGGCCCGCGGGATGCTCACCCCGGTGTTCACCCGCATCTACTTCTCGGACGAGGACGAAGCGAATCGTCAGGACCAGGTGCTCAACCAGGTGCCCCGGGAGCGCCGTCACACGCTGGTTGCCCGCCTGGACGAGGCGAGCCGCGATCCCAGTGTGTACCGTTTTGATGTGGTGTTTCAGGGCGGCGGTGAAACCGTTTTCTTCGATTTCTGATGCCCGACTTCGTATCGCTCCCCGACGCGATCTCGGCCACTGTACGCGACGGGCACACCGTGGCTCTCGAGGGCTTCACCCACCTGATCCCGTTTGCCGCCGGGCACGAGATCATTCGCCAGGGCCGTAGAGATCTCACACTCATCCGAATGACGCCGGACCTCCTCTATGACCAGATGATCGGCGCCGGCTGTGCCCGCCGGGTGGTTTTTTCGTGGGGCGGTAATCCCGGCGTTGGTTCTCTCCACCGATTCCGCGACGCTGTAGAGAACGGCTGGCCGCATCCAATCGAGATCGAAGAACACAGCCATGCCGCGATGGCCAACGCCTGGGCCGCCGGAGCGGCCGGGCTCCCGTTCGCCGCCTTTCGTGGCTATATGGGGTCGAGCCTGCCGGCGGTGAATCCCCGGATTGCCTCGGTTACCTGCCCGTTCACCGGGGAGGAGCTCGCGGCGATCCCGGCCCACCGGCCCGATGTGGGCATCATCCATGCCCAGCGGGCCGACCGCGATGGCAACGTCCTGATAGAGGGCATCGTCGGGGTCCAGAAGGAGGCGGCGCTGGCGGCCGGCATGGCCGTCGTCACCGTTGAAGAGGTCGTCGACGATCTGGCGGCGCCCAGTATGAACAGCACAGTGCTGCCGGGGTGGGCTGTCGACAAGATCGTGGTGGCCCCGGGCGGTTCGTGGCCGTCCTACACCCATGGTTATTCCCACCGGGACAATGCCTACTACAAGGCTTGGGACGAGATAGCTCGCGATCGCGATCGTTTTCTGCAGTGGCTCGCCGAGAACGTGATGGCGGCATCATGAACGATTACACGCCGACAGAGATGATGACGATCAGTGCCTCCCGGGCGTTGAGCAACGATGACGTCTGCTTTGTGGGCATCGGCGCTCCGTCTGCTGCGTGCAACCTCGCTCGCTTGACCCACGCCCCCGACCTCACTCTCATCTACGAATCCGGCACGGTCGGAGCCCGTCCCGACGTGCTGCCGCTGTCGATCGGCGACGGTGAGCTCGCGGAAACATCGTTGACCACGGTCGCAGTGCCTGAGATCTTCCAGTACTGGCTCCAGGGCGGCCGGATCACCGTGGGCTTCCTCGGCGGCGCCGAGATGGATCGCTACGGCAACCTCAACACGACGGTCATCGGTCCCTACGACTCACCTCGAGTGAGGCTGCCCGGAGGCGGCGGCGCCCCTGAAATCGCCTCATCCTGTGGCCGCGTGTTCATCACGATGCGTCACTCGACCCGGGGTATGGTCGACAAGGTGGATTTCGTGACGTCACTCGGTTTCGGGCCCACCGGTGCCGAGCGCGCCGCGCTCGGAATCACCACCCGGGGCCCGGCGCTGGTGATCACCGACTTGTGTCTGCTGGAACCCGAGCCGGTGACCAACGAGCTGATCGTGACTTCTCTCCATCCGGGCGTCGACCGGGGCCAGGTGGCGGATGCCACGGGATGGGACGTCCGGTTTGCCAGCGATTTGGGTGAGACTGAGCCGCCAACCGAGTTGGAACTGGGCACATTGCGAGACCTGCAGCGGCGAACCGACGAGGCTCATAGCGAGGTGCGACGTGACGGCGTTTGATCCGGGGTTCTCGACGGCGGCCATGACCCGCACCTTCTCTGCCGAGTCGCGGGTGCAAGCGATGTGCCGGTTCGAGGCGGCTCTCGCCGGCGCGGCCGCCGACGCCGGGCTCATCGGTGGGGAGGTCGCCGCCGAGATCGAGCAGGTTTGTGCGGTTCCGACAGACGATGCCGGGGCGCTGCTTGCCGCCGGCTGGGAGGCCGGGACTCCGGTAGTCGTACTGCTCGAGCGCCTGCGGGCGCAGCTGTCCCCCGAGGGTGCCCGCATGCTTCACCATGGCGCCACGACTCAGGACGTCGTCGATTCGGCTCTCATGACGCAGATCCGCGAGGGGCTGGAGGTGCTCGACGAGGGGATTGTGAGTGTCCTGGCGGCGCTCCGCAGTCTGGTAATCGAGCACCGGGAGACACCGATGATGGGTCGGACATTCCTGCAGCAGGCCCAACCCACGACCTTCGGGTTGCGGGTCGCTCTCTGGCTGGAGCCGCTTGTCCGACAGCTCGCAGAGCTGCGGGCGAGCGGGCCCAACCTGCCGGTGCAGCTGGGTGGCGCGGTCGGCAACCAGGCAACGCTGGGTGAGCATGCCCTCGCGGTGACCGCCGGGGTAGCCGAACGCCTCGGTCTTGCGGTGCCCGTGGTGCCGTGGCACACCGATCGATCTCGTCTTGCTGAGGTAGTCGCCCTGGTGACCCGTGTCGCCGCTTCGGCCGCCAAAATCGGCACAGATGTCGCGCAGCTGTCACAGGATGAGGTGGGCGAACTGCAGACACGACCGGGCGCGTCATCGAGTATGCCGGGCAAGCGCAACCCGATCGACGCCATCCGGGCTATAGCCGCGTCCCGGGTCTGTGGCGCAATGGCGCAGATCGTCACGGCGGCGCCACCGCACGAACTGGAGCGCGGTATCGGATCGTGGCACGCCGAATGGTTCGCGGTACCGGTCGTCTTTCAGACTGCGGCCGCTGCGATCGAGGCGGTCGGCGCTTCTGTTGAGTCCATCGAGGTCGACGCCTCTCGAATGGCCGCGAACGTGGGCGCCGCCGCCGAGCCGGAAGTGCTGGCTGCGGCCGGGTCCCTGGTTGATCGTGTCCTGGAGGCTGCCGACGCCCTCCTCGGAGAGGACTAGTGATGCAGTGGACCGATGTTGCCGGCGTGCGCATCGGCTGGGTGGCGCGGGGCCCGGTCGACCGTCCCGTCGTCGTCTTCTCCCATTCGCTCGGTGCCGACAGCTGGATGTGGGCACCGCAGGCCGAGTCGCTGGCCGCCGACTACCGGGTCGTTCTCGTCGACACCCGAGGCCATGGCAAGTCGGACGCGCCGGCGGGGCCCTACTCCGTCGATCTGCTTGCCCGCGACGTGTTGGCTGCCGCCGACGCCGCCGGAGCTGATCGTTTTCACATGTGCGGGCTCTCGATGGGCGGCCACATCGGACTGTGGATCGCCAGCCATCGCCCGGAGCGGCTCGCCTCTCTCATTGCCTGCAACACCGCTGCCAGACTGAGCACATCGGAGGCGTGGATGGAGCGGATCGCAGCCGTCGCTTCCGGCGGTATGGACTCCGTCCGGGACGCCGTCATTGCCAACTGGTTTGCCCCGGGTTTCGCCGGCTCGAATCCCGATTGGTTCGTCCTCGCCCACGATGTCTTCTCGTCGCTTTCACCCGACGGCTACGCGGCATGTTGCTCGGCGCTTGCGGCGTCAGATTTGACAGAGGCCGTCGCCGGGATAGATGTGCCAACTCTCATCATCGGCGGTCGCCACGACGTCGCCACTCCATCGGCGCAGGCCAGGTGGCTCCACGAAGGGATCGCGGGCAGCGAGCTCACGATCTTCGACGACGCTGCCCACCTATCGAACCTTGATGTACCCGACGCATTCACCGCGCGGCTGCGGTCGTTCCTGGCGTCGGTCGATTGAGACAGACGGTGGTTACTCGGCGTCGGCCGGGTGCCACACGATCACGGCCCGCTTGGAGTCAGCGACGACCCCGGTGGCAACGCTGCCACCGAAGAGGCGGCTCAAGCCGGAGCGCCCGTGCGTCGTCATGACGACAGTGCCGTCATCGCCGGTGAAGTCAACAATGGCCTCGGCTGGATCATCGCGATGGAGTACCTCGTACTCGGCATCGATGTTGTGCGAATCGCGAATCTGTCCTGCGAGGCGGCGGAGGTAGCCGACGCCGATCGTCACCGCATCGACGCCCATGTGCGACGAGCTCTCGATACTCGGCGAGACCACAGTGACGACCCAGGCAGGCACATCGAGGGCCACGGCCAGGTCGGCGGCGACGGGGAGGATGGCTTCCGACAGCGGCGAGCCGTCGACCGGTACGACCAGTCTGGTCGTGTTGGCGCCTGGGCTGACCTCCATCTCTGGGCCAACGAGGATGACGGGACGTTTCATCTCCCTGGTGACGCCCTCTGCGACCGAGCCGATATGGCCCTGGTGCGGCAGGAGGGAAGCGGCTGTTGCCATGCACACCATGCCTCCCTCGCCGGCGGCATTCACGATGGCGGTTACCGGCTCACCGCCGGCGACCACTTCGGTCGTGACCTCCTTGCCGGACAGGTGGCTATCGGCGACCGACTGCAGCCACTCTTCCATGTCGGATCCGTTGCCGTTGGCGGCCGCGAAGAGGCGTACGCCGAGCCCGAGACGAGCTGCGATACGCCCGGCGACGGGAACCGCACGCACACTGGCGTCGCGCCCGTCGAGCGGAACGATCAGTTCGCTCACGTTTGGTGTCTCGGTCATCTCGTCATACCTCCAGGCTGGCCGGGTGAAAGCTCACAGGGAACGCCCGGTAAGCCTATCGCAATAGCCATCGGCGACCGGCGCTCATCGGCTTACGGATTCCCCGGGGCCGAATCCGGCCGTCGCCGTCACCGCGAGGCGACCATCGTGAGACCAGGCCGCGAGCTCCGCCTGATCTTCGTCGAGGTCACCCAACAGGGTGATGGGGGAGCCGGCAAAAAGTGGGGAGCGGACCCGGAAGGAGAATGCCTTCATTGGCCCCTTGCCGATGTCCCCCGCGAGGTCGGCGAGCAGCATCGCCGTCAGCGGGCCGTGAACGACCAGGCCCGGGTAGCCCTCCGCGAGGGTGACATAGGGATGGTCGTAGTGGATGCGGTGGGCGTTGAACGTCAGCGCCGAGTAGCGGAACAGCATCACGGGGTCCGGAGTAATCGAACGTGACCAGGCGGCGGTGGGGATCGGTCCGGTGCCGCGGGTGTAGTCGGGAGCACCGTGCGGAGCCTCCCGGTACACGATGTCGTGCTCGCCGAGGATGCTGAGCCCGTCCTCGCCGCCTACCTCGTAGCGGACGAGCACGAACACGAGTTGTCCGCTCGCACCCTGCTTCTCGGTGACACTCACCACCTCGCCGACGCTGCGGGCCGATTCACCTATCCGCAGCGGCCGGAGAAACTCGTAGCGGGCGCCGGCAAACATGCGGCGGGGAAGGGGCACCGGCGGGAGGAACCCACCACGTTCGGGGTGACCGTCCACCCCCAGGCCTGAGTGGGGGACCGCCGGCAGGAAGAACAGCCAGTGCCACAGCGGCGGGAGGGGGTCCCCGACGGCGAGGCGGGGGCTCTCCAGATCGAGGGTCGCGTGGAGCGCTTGCACCGGCCACAAGGCGATGACGTCCTCGGACTCCTCGCGGCTGCCCACCCAGTCGTGGAGGTCTTCAGGCACCGGCCACCACCTCCCGATCGAGGAGCCGGCCGATCTCGGCTGCATCCATTCCGACGAGCTCGGCGAGAATCTCTTCCGTGTGCTGGCCGAGCACAGGAGCGGTGCGCGGCGGCTCCCGATCTGCCCCGAGATCGATCGGCGATCCGGGCGTGAGCAGTCTGCCGATGCCGGGCTGGTCGATCTCGGTGAGCATTGGATTGGCCGTCGAAGCCCGGGGATCCTGGTCGAGCAACTCCTGCACCGTCTGGTACGGGCCCCACAGGACGCGGTGGGCGTCGAAGAGGCGCGCCACATCCTCGTAGGAGGTATCGGCGAACCACGGTTCCAAAATGGCGGCGATCTCTTCCCGAGCGTTGAACAGGTCGCCGTCGCTTTCGATCGGCCGGCCCAGTTCGGCTTCGAGCGAGGCAACCGCCTGCGTGGTGCCCGTGGCCTCCGCCAATCCGCGGAACTGGCGCGGGGTGATTGCGGTCACCATGACTCGCCGGCCGTCCGATGTAACGAAGTCGCGGCCGAACGCACCGTAGAGGTAGTTGCCGTAGCGGGGTCGAGCGACACCATTGATCGTGACCTCACCGATCTGGCCGAGATGGCCGAGCACCGCAATGGCGACATCGGCCAGGGCGATGTTCAGGAGGCGGCCCCGGCCGGTGCGAGTGCGGTGCCGCTCGGCAGCCAGGATCGCCGTCGCCGCCATCATGCCCGTGACCAGATCCCAGGCGGGGAGCACCGAGTTGACGACGCCGTCATGATCGGCCGGTCCGGTGATTGCGGGGTATCCAACGGCCGCGTTGATCGTGTAGTCGACTGCGGTCGAGCCGTCACGGTTACCCAGAATGCGACACATGATGAGGTCGTCACGACGGGCGCGCAGCCGATCGAAGTCGGTCCAGCCTCCTGCCGGGTAGTTGGTGAGGAAGATCCCAGCGTCGGGGCCCGCTGCCGTGATGAGCGCGGCTGCGAGCTCGCGGCCCTCGTCGGAGCGCAGGTCGAGGGCGATGGACCGTTTGCCCTTGTTGAGACCCGCCCAATAGATGCTGTGGCCCTCGGATGTCACCGGCCAGCGTCGATAGTCCAGGCCACCGCCGATGGGGTCGATTCGGATGACGTCGGCACCCAGCTGGGCCAGGGTCATGCCGCCGAGAGGGGCCGCCACGAAGGCGGAGGCTTCGACCACCCTCATACCGGCCAGCAACGTGACTCCGATCGACGTCTCCAGACTCAGCGAGTGTACCCAGGTGCTAGAAAGGTAGGGCATCGTCGAACCGGGAGCCGGATCTGACTGCTCGCAGCTATCTATTTGTCCCCGGCGACCGCGCCGACATGCTCGCCAAGGCGGGAAATCGCGGCGCCGACGCGGTGATCGCCGATCTCGAGGATGCGGTGGCCCCCGCGAGTAAAGCCGCCGCCCGGGCCACGGTGACAGCATGGCTCGCAGACCAACGGGACCCGGGCTTCGATGTGTGGGTGCGTATCAATTCGACGCTGGATCTGCGTGACGCCGATGCCGCCGTTGCCGACACGGGCAACCTGTTCGGGCTGGTGGTCCCCAAGGTCAAGAGCGTTGAGGAGTTGTTCGAGGTGTCGGCACGGGTCGGCGCGATCGAAGCCGCCGCCGGGATCCCGGCCGGTCGAACTCGCCTCCTCCCCATCATCGAGACGGCCAGAGCGATGCGGTCCGTCGACGACATCGCGGCGGCGCCTCGCGTCCACCAGTTGATGATCGGTGAGTTCGATCTCGGCGCCGATCTCGGCGTCGATCCGGCCGCAACCGAGGCGATGCTGCCGCTCCGGATGGAAGTCGTTGTGGCGTCGGCGGCAGCGGGAATCGCGCCGCCGCTGGGTCCCGTGCTGGCGGACTTTCGCGACCTCGATGAGCTGGCGGCGGACACCAGGAGGCTCGTCCGGCAGGGCTTCGGCAGTCGTCCGGCGATTCACCCGGCCCAAGTGGCGGTCATCAATGCTGCTTTCACGCCCGGGCCCGACGAAGTGATCCGGGCTCGTCGTCTGGTCGAGCTGTATGAGGCGGCGCTCGCCGCCGGGCAGGGGGCCGTCACCGACGACGATGGGCGAATGGTCGATGAGGCGGTGGTTCGTGTCGCCCGCCGGGTACTCGAGGCAGCTCGTCGCAGCGAGGGGCCTCAGTAGTGGGAGCGCTACCGGTGGAGGCCGCGGTTGCGCAGATGCGGGCGGCGGTGGATCGCCGGATTGAAGCGCTTGCGGAGCGCTGCGTCGTAGGCGGCCGATTGGATACCGCCCGACTGGACGAGCATCAGGAGATGGCGTACCACCTCGCCTTCCTGGCTGCCGAATCGGAGGCGGCCGCTGCCATGACTGAGTATGGAGCGCTCGGAGAGCCCGAGGCGCGACTGGCGGCCGTGGCAGTCGCCGATCTCGTGCGGTCGGCTCGCTCCCGGCTCGACGGTCGCGACGGCGAAGCCGATCTTCGCGGGGGCGCCGCCGCCGAGGTGCTGGCGGCGGGCGCGACCCCTCAGTCCCTCGAGGCGGTCGCGGCGCTGCTGCCGGCGAGCGGGACGGGCCCGAACCATCTCTCGAGCGATGTGGCGTTGGTCGCCGACACCTTCGGGCGCTTCGCGGCCGAGCAAGTGGCACCACGAGCCGAAGCAGTGCATCGCGAAAACCACGATGTGCCGGAGGATGTGATTGCAGGCATGGCCGCCATGGGCGCGTTCGGCATGTCGATACCGGCGGTCTACGACGGCTTCCAGGATCCAGAGGCCACAGGGATGCTGCCGATGGTTGTGGCCACTGAGGCTTTGTCGGTCGGATCGCTCATGGCGGGCTCCCTGCTCACCCGGCCGGAGATACTCGTTTCGGCCCTCCTGGCCGGCGGCACCGAGGACCAGAAACAGGCCTGGCTGCCGTCTATTGCCTCGGGGGAGCGCATGGTTGCCGTTGCGGTCACCGAACCCGATTACGGATCGGACGTCGCCGGCATCACTTCGACTGCCCTCCGCGACGGAGCCGACTATGTGCTCAACGGCACCAAGATGTGGGCCACCTTCGCCGGCCGGGCAGAGTTGCTGATGGTGCTGGCGCGCACCGACCCCGATCGTACCGCCGGCGCTCGCGGTCTCTCCCTGTTCGTCGTCGAGAAGCCGGCGTTCGCCGGGCACGAGTTCTCGATGGAGCAGCCCGGCGGCGGTCAGATTTCGGGACGGGCGATCGACACTATCGGCTACCGGGGTCTTCACTCATTCGAGGTGACTTTCGACGGCTGGCGGGTGCCGGCCGATTCGCTCATCGGCGGGGAGGACGGCGCCGGCCGGGGCTTTTACATGCAGATGGGCGCCTTTGCCGCGGGTCGTCTCCAGACGGCGGCGCGAGCCCTCGGTGTGATGGAAGCGGCCTTCGGTGAAGCCTTGCTCCACGCCCGCGCCCGGAACGTGTTCGGCCGCCCGCTGTTCGACTACCAGTTGACCCGGGCAACCCTGGCCCGAATGGCAGCCAAGATCCAGGCGAGCAGGCGGCTCACTTATCGGGCGGCCGCCGACATCGACAGCCCGGCAGGGCAGGGCCTGGCCGCGATGGCGAAGGCGCTAGCTTCACGGTCGGCGGAAGAGGTGACTCGCGACGCCATGCAGTTGCACGGCGGCTACGGCTATGCCGAGGAGTACCCGGTCAGCCGGTTGTTCGTCGACGCCCGCGTGTTCTCGATCTTCGAGGGGACCGAGGAGATCCTCGCTTTGCGCGTGATTGCGCGCGATCTCCTGAACCGAGCCGGACGCGGCTGAAGGGTCCCCAGGTCACCCGGGTAAGCTCCAGCAGCCATGATCGATAGTGCCGCTGCTCAACTCCACTACCGCCGGGCGTTTCTCGATTGGCTGGCGTGCGCGGTGGGGGGCTGGAATGAGCCGGCTGCGGCCGCCGCCCGGGCTGTTGGCGGCGGCACCACTGATCGTGTTGCCGCTTTGGCTACGGCCGGCCACGTCCTCGACTTCGATGACACGTATGGGCCCGGCCTCAGCCACATCTCGGCGCCGACGGCGCCGGCCGCTCTCGTTGTGGGGGCTACGACCGGCGCATCGATCGGAGAGGTTCTCCACGCATTCGCCGCCGGTTTCGAAGCGATGGCTGCAGTTGCCGCAGCCAGCCATCCCGAGCTCTATGAGCGCGGATGGCATCCCACTGCGGTAACCGGAACTATCGGTGCCGCCACCGCCGCCGCGGCCGTCTTCGGCTTCGACGCGGGGCGCACTCGCGTAGCCCAGCAGCTCGCCGTCCTGGGCGCCGGAGGGTTACGCAGCGCCTTCGGCACCGACGGCAAGGCACTCCAGGTCGGTGTCGCCTCTGCGCAGGGAGTACGCGGGGCGCTTCTCGCCGGGCAGGGAGCGACCGCCACCGACTCGGTCGAAGCGGGCTTCTCAGCCGCGTACGGCGGCGAGTGGGCCGAACCCGGTGAGGAGCTCGCCATCGAGCAGAACTGGATCAAGGCTTTCCCGTGCTGCCTCCAGACGCACAGCGCGATCGAGGCCGCCGAGGCTGCCGCCCGGTTGGGAGCCAATGCGGCAGGGTCCGGCGTCGTCACGGTGCATCGCCGTTCGCGTCAGGCCGCGCCCCTCGACGACGTTGCGACGGGCCTCGAGGCCAAGTTCTCGATCCCCTACACCGTCGCATTCACACTGCTCTACGGCGCTCCCGACGTAACCGGCTTCGCCACGGTTGATGGGGCCGCCCGCGAGCTGGCCTCCCGTATCGACGTCGAGATCGATGACGAGCTCGGGCAATCGGAGGCGGTGCTGGCATGGCGCGGTGGCTCGGCCGCCTCTCCGATCGAAATCAAGGTGGATGCGGCCCGCGGGTCGCCGGAGCATCCCCTGAGCGACGAGCAACTCGCGACCAAGGTCCGGTCTCTGGCCGGGAGCCGCCTCGACGGTGCGCTCGACGAGCCGGCGCGGCCGGCCGCCGAAGTCCTGGCGCTGGTTGAGGGGGCGTGACTCGAGTCTTTGACGGAGTAGCCGTCGCGGGTTCTGGGCGCCTCGTTCGCCCCAAATCCTTGCCAAGGTGGCCGCCGGCGTGATCAAGGTGGAACCACCTGAAGGCGACTCGGCTAGGGGTTGTCGAGAATCACCGACCGGCGGCGGCGAACTTGGCGTTTACCCCCGAGGTTCTCCGCCAGAACCTCACAGGGCGCCTACGATTCGCCGATGACTACTCAACGATCAATACGACTGCGCCTGCGAATCTCCGCTCTATCGATCTCTCTGGCGATCGCAGCAACTGCCTGCGGCGGTGACTCTGCCGACTCTTCGGACTCGACGGCACCGCCCGCAGCCGGGTCCGCGGCCGAGGTCTACTCCTTCAACTGCGCGCGATGTCACGGAGCCCAACTCGAAGGTGGATTTGGTCCTGCGCTGGATGCCGGGAGCCGCGTAGGCGACCTGGAAGACACGGAAGTCATTGAGATAGTCACAGATGGCCGCAACACCATGCCGGGTTGGGGCGACAAGCTATCGCCGGAGCAGATCACCGACCTTGTCGCGTTTGTGCGCGAGTCGGCATCCGGCGGTTAGGCGCTAGCTGTCGTCGCCGATGTAGCCACTGCACGGGGTGTCAGCGGCCGTGCCCGCCACCGCCGCCGCCGTAGTGCGGTCCCAGAGAACACAGAGAGTTGGCGGCGCGCCTGGCCCCTGTCGGCGCCTGCGGTGAATCCGCGAGTGGGTGTGTTTCGCGTACGCTTGCGGCATGCGAACCGCGCTCAAACCGCTTGCCCTGGCCGCGATAGTGCTGTCCGCGTTGACCGGGTGCTCCGACGTCAGCGAGACGACCACCAGTTTCAGCCTGGTGCCCCTACCGGGGAGCCCAACGCTACCTTCGGGCGTGGCACCGCCGGACCTCGATCCGGAGAGGGTCGCGGCGGGACGGGTGCTGTACGCGCAGTTCTGTGCCGGATGCCACGGCGCGGACCTGAAGGGCGCGGCGGATTGGAAGGTCCCGAACGACGATGGGAGCTACCCGCCCCCTCCCCAGGATTCGTCAGGCCACACTTGGCACCACGGTGATGGCCTCCTCCTGGAGATTGTCCTGGAAGGATCCGACTTCCCGGAGAGCAGGATGCCGCCATTTGGAGGGCAGCTGAGCGAGGCGGAGGTTCTGTCAATCCTCGACTTCTTCAAGTCGACTTGGGGCCCGCAGGAGAGAACGCGCCAATGGGAGGTGACGCTACGCGAGGGAGCCGGCTCTTGACGCGGTTTCCCGCTCGGATGCAGGCTCGTGACGCGCCGCTGCGTCACGGAGGATAAGGTTCGAATCCTTCGGTCCGTTGCCTGTCACGAACGAATGCCGTGACGGCTGCGATGTCGTCATCGGTCAGGCCTGGGACCGGGTCCATGGCACCGAAGCGCCAATGGTGTTCTGCGACGCCGACCTTGATGGCCAGGAGGAAGGCGGCGTCACTGTGGTGGTTCGGCCGATAGACCGCGGACAAATGCGACGGGCCTTGGTCGGTGCCGCGGAGATCTGAGCCGTGACAGGATGAGCACGTCGCTTGGTAAATCGCTTCGCCTGCCGCCACCAGCTCGCCATCCTGGGCCGGGATGGCCATGTCGTTCGCATCCGAGGTGTTACAGGCACCGACCAGGACGGCACAGGCGGCGGCCAGCATTGCTCGGTTCCACATTGCCGGCATCATGTTCCTCGACGATTCACATTCCCTCGCGGCAGCGCCGGAACTGCTCGCGGCGCGCTCCGGCAGCGTAGCTCGCGAGGGAGATTTGAGGGCTGCCGCACCTCATGACAAGGGCCTGACTCGGCCGGAGGCGGACGACGGGCCGGGCCGTCGTGACTTCTCATCGCGACGGTTACCCACCATTTGTAGTAGCTTTCCCAGCCTTGAAGGACTTCATTTGGGTCGCGTTAGTCGTGTTCAGCCTGGCCGCTTGCGGCGGCTCGTCCAGCGCGACCACCGGCGCACCGGCTACCGTCACCGCGGCGGCAGCGCCGACCACGTCGGCAACCTCGGCGCCAACCACTGTTGCGGTCGCGGCAGGCGCGCTCGCCGGTCTCGCCTTTGAGGTGCACCAGGAACCCGGCTGAGGGTGTTGCGGAGAGTGGGTCGGGTACCTACAAGATCTTGGAGCCGACATCGATCTCAGTGAGGATCCTGAGCTGGCCGCATTCAAGACCGGAAACGGCGTGCCGGATGGGGCTGCATCGTGTCACACGGCTCTGGTCGACGGCTACGTAGTCGAAGGCCATGTGCCGGCCGGGGCAATCTTGCGCCTCCTCAAAGATCGCCCGGATGCGGTGGGCCTCGCCTTGCCGGGAATGCCGGCCGACTCGCCGGGAATGGGCGGCGACCCGGACACCTGGGAATCGCAGCCCGTGATGCTGATCCAGCATGACGGTGGCTTGGTCGCCTTCGACTATTGAGAACCGAGTGCCGCCCTCACCCCCACTATGAGGACGGCACCCCTTGCGGCCCCGATGTTGCCCCTCCGCGATGACTCGATCTGATTCGGCTACTTGTCAATGGTGCCCTGGAGTGTTGCCCACCACGGCCAGGCCACGGTGAAATCCAGGCAGTCGAGGTTGGTCGGATCGTCGCAGCCATCGACGAGCATCGGCATCACTCCGAAGTTGGCCTCGATCTCGCCGCCGGCGGCGGCAAACCGGCCGGTGCCTCCATTGAGCGCGATGGCCGTCAATACGGGGGCGCCGTCCACTTCGAAGTAGTCGTAGAAGCCGTGCAACTCATCACCGTTGGCGGCGACGAGGATCAGTCTTCCGTCGCCGACGTAGTCGACCTCCGCAGGGCAGTGCGACCAGAACGCTTCGACAAGACCCATGTGGGTCGCGTTGCCCGTTGCGTGCGTCTTTGTCGTGACAATTGAGCAGTCGGACGGCGACTCTCCGGGCCACTCGAAGGTGACTTCACCGGCGAGCGTCGCCGCAAACGGTCGATCAGTACCCCCCGGGGCTGCGGAAGCAGCCGGCAACGACATCAGTCCGGTGAGCATCGCGGCGATGCCGATTATCAGCCATCTCTTTGTCACCACATTCTTCCTTCCCTCCATCCCTCCCGTGGATCATGGGCGCGGCCGATCCAGATTCGGTCCAGATCCAACCCACAAATCCGGCGCCCGTCGCATACACTTGTGGGAAAGGCGATCGTTTTATGCGATTCGAGATACTTGGCCCACTCCGGGTTATCGAAGGGCGCGCCGAGCTCGACGTCGGCGGACCCCAGCCGCAGCGCGTTCTAGCGTCCCTTATCGCGGCCGCTCCGAGCCCGTTGGGCGTCACTCGGCTGATTGATGAACTCTGGGGGGAGCAGCTCCCGACAACGGCACCCCACGTGATCCGAACCTACGTGTGCTCCCTGCGCAAAGCGCTCGGAGATCGGATCGTGTCTGACGGGCGCCACTACCGGCTCGACACCAGCGGCGCCAGCGTTGACGCAACGGAGTTCGGCGCCGCCCTCGACGATGCCCGCGCCGTGCTCCCGACGGACCCAGCCCGGACGGTGGCGTTGCTCGTCGAGGTCCGGAAGCTCTGGCGCGGGCGCCCATTCGGCGATCTTGGCGGTGGGGCGTCGCTGATCGCGCAACGGGCGGTCGAGCTGGAAGAGCAACGGGTGCAGTCATGCGAGCTGCTGATTGCTGCCGAGCTGGAACTGGGACATCACGAGCGGGTCATTCCACAGCTCGAGGCGTTGACGCTGGCACATCCCTTCCGGGAGCGGCTGTATCAACACCTCATGCTGGCCCTCTACCGCGCTTCCCGGCAGGCCGAAGCGCTCCGTGCCGGGCAGGATCTACGAAATCGGCTCGCTGAGGAAGTCGGGATCGAGCCCTGCCCGGGAATACGTTCCCTCGAAGACCGCATCCTGCAGCAGGATCCCTCCCTGGAGCTTCTTCCGACTCAGCCGCCCGGGTAGGGTCGCCTCATGAGTGAGGTCCATGGCGTCTGCGACGAGCGGTTCGACGCCCTTGCCGACATGCTCTCCGAGCGACTCGACTCGGGAGACGACCTCGGAGCATCGGTGGCGCTCACGATCGAAGGCGAGATGGTCGTCGATATCTGGGGCGGATGGAGCGATGAAGAGAAGACCGCGCCGTGGCAGGCCGACACGATCACGAATGTGTGGTCGATAACGAAGACCATGACGAGCCTGTGCGCCCTAACGCTGGTCGAGCGCGGCGAACTCGATCTGTTTGCTCCGGTTGCCAGGTACTGGCCCGAGTTTGCCGCCAACGGGAAAGAGGCCGTTGAGGCGCGCCATCTGCTGGCGCACACGTCCGGCCTGGCGGGATGGGAGAAGCCGGTTGAACTGCCCGACATCTATGACTGGGACAAATCGGTGGCGATGCTCGCCGCGCAGGCGCCGTGGTGGGAGCCGGGCAGCGCTTCGGGATATCACAGCCTCAACCAGGGTCACCTCGTCGGTGAGGTGATCCGCCGCATCACAGGCAAGTCGCTTGGTGCCTTCTTCGCAGAGGAGATTGCCGTCCCGCTCGGTGCGGACTTTCACATCGGTCTCGACCCCGCCCACTTCGACCGGGTGTCCAACGTCGTGCGCCCGCCACCACATCCGCTCGATCTTGCCTCGTTGACCGGCTCGAACAACATCTCAATCAAGACCTTCACCGGTCCGTTGATCGATGCCGCTCACTCGTGGAGAGCGGAGTGGCGGCAGGCCGAGATCGGTGCCGCCAATGGTCATGGCAATGCTCGCTCTGTGGCCCACATCCAGTCGATCGTCGCCAACGGCGGTGAACTTCCAGGCCTGCGGCTGCTGTCACCTGCAACGATCGGCCTGATCTTCCAGGAGCAGTCGAACGGCGTCGATCTGGTTCTGAACCTGCCGGTCAGGTTCGGGATTGGCTACGGCCTCGTCAACGAGACGGTCCCCCACATCAATCGCGGGCGGCCCGACGGGAACGTCTGTTTCTGGGGAGGCTGGGGCGGATCGTCCGTCATCGTCGACGTCGATCGACGAATGACTTTCGCGTACGTGATGAACAAAATGGACGCCGGCCTGCTGGGAAACGAGACGGGCAAGGCGCTGGCGGCCGCCCTCTACGACATCGTCGGGTGAGCTCCCTCTAGGGCGTCAGCTCGAACCATCGGGCCAGCAATTCCGGGAACTGGGCTTCGGTGATCGGCTGCTCGTTCCACCGGCCGTCACGACGGAATTTGATCCGGTCACTGAGGAGCGTCACCCGGTCAGGACCGCCGTCGAGAAGCCTGGTCGCAAACGGCGTTTCCGTCCAGCGGCTCGTCGGCTGCGTCTGCAAGTGGTGCGACGACTGATCGAAGTCGGCAAACACCCGCGGTGTCGAGTCGAACCGGAATTGCGGCACCGGAGTTCCCTCGTCCTCGAACGCCAGCAGAGTCGTTTGATCGCCGCTGAAAGCGAACCCGAACTGCCCCGTGCCGCCGTCGTGAGGCCCCTCCGAGTCGAGCGGAAGCGGCTTTGTGAACGAGTCGCCGAATCCAACGTCGACCAGGTACGGTCGATCCAGTTGAACTTGCAGCGTGAGATGATCGGGAACAGGAAACGCTGCCACGTCCCCGAAGAGCACCACAGCGCCGAGGCGCTTCACCGAATACCCCAGCGCCTCGAGCAACGTTCCGAATGCGCCGTTGAGCTCAAAACACCAGCCGCCGCGCTCGTGATCGACGATCTTGGGCACCGACCACTCCGGAGTCGTCGCGACGCCGCGGCGGTGAAAGACGTGCAGGTTTTCGAAGGGCACCCATGTCAGGTGGGCGCGCTGCAGCGTCTCCAGGTTCCCCAGAGTCGGCTCGATGGGGCCCGACAGACGGATGCGCGATAGGTAGGCGGCGACGTCCATCGGCACGATTCTGGCAGGGACGCGGCCCCAACCGTCCGCCTCAGCTGCGGACGCGCTCCTGGTTCGGGTCGTACAGCGGTCGCAGCGAGGCGCGGGCCGGATAGAGCTTGCCTGCGATGTCGACTTCCCAGTTGGAGCCGTCGAGGTAGCTCTGGGTGATCGGCTCGGCCGCCTCGATCATCGCCAGCCCGACGGCGCCGCCCAGCGTGAAGCCGTAAGAGGCTGCCCGGATGTAGCTCACCGGCTCGCCGTTCCGGTGGACAACTTCGGCGTGGAACATCAACGGTTCGGGGTCATCCACCAGGATCTGAGCCAAGCGGCGCCGCGGCGGTCCGGCCGCCTTCTGGGCGGCGACCGCTTCGTGGCCGACGAAGGGTCTGCCGAGATCGACGGTGAAGCCGAGGCCGGCCTCCCAGACGTTGTCCGTGTTGTCGAGGTCGTGACCGTAGTCGCGGTATCCCTTCTCCATCCGCAGGCTGGAAAGGGCCTTGAGTCCGGCGTGGCGGAGCCGGAACTCGGCACCGGCGGCGATGAGCCGGTCGTAGACGTGGCCGGCCTGCTCGGCGGGCACGAACAACTCGTACCCCAGCTCACCCACATATGTGATCCGGATGCACAGCGCCCGGGCGAAGCCGATGTCGATCTCGCGCGCCCCCCGGAACGGGAAGGCCTCGTTGGAGAGGTCCTGGCTGGTCACGGATTGCAGCAGGTGGCGTGAGTCCGGGCCCTGCAGGTTGATCTGGGCGTAGCCCGATGTGACGTCGGTGACCGTGGCCATCATGTCGGGTTTGGTGTGGCGGCGCATCCAGGTTTCGACGTGGCGGTGGGCGGTGTCGGTCGCCACTACCCAGAAGCGATCGTCGTCGAGCTTGGTCACCGTCAGGTCCGCCTCGAGGGTGCCACCCTCGTTGATCCACGGCGTGTAGGTGATCTTTCCGCACTCGCCGTCGACCGGTGCCGCCGAGATCGAGTCGAGCAGGCGGCCCGCGTCGCGTCCCTGCACGACGAACTTCGACATGAACGACATATCCATGAGGGAGACGCCATTGCGGACGGAGTCGTGCTCCGCTTGCCAGTAGGGGAACCAGTTCTGGCGTCCCCATGACAGTGTCTCGACCCTGGGCTCGATCCCTTCGGGGGCGTACCAGTCGGGGGCCTCCCAGCCGCTGACATCCCTGAAGTAGGCACCGGCTGCCGCGAGGCGGTCGTGCAGCGGCGAGACCTTGACTCCGCGCGCCGTCTCCATGGCGCGGGTGGGGTAGTGCGGTTGATACACGAGACCCAGCGATTCGACAGTGCGGGTGGCGCGGTATTCCGGGTTGGTTTGATATGCCCGCAGCCGGTCGACGTTGAATCCGGTGACGTCGATATCGGGGCGCCCGTTGACGATCCAGTGCGCCATTGCTCGCCCCAACCCGCCACCCACGAGGATTCCGATCGAGTTCAGGCCGGCGGCCACGAAGTAGTTCTTCAACTCGGGCGCCTCACCGACGGCGGCCTGGAGATCGGGTGTGAAGCTCTCCGGGCCGCAGAACAACTTCTTGATTCCGGCATCCATCGACACCGGTACGCGCTGCATTGCCTTCTCGACGTATGGCGCCATGCGGTCCCAGTCCGGGGGCATGTCCACGAAGCTGGCGTCGTCGGGCACCCGATCGACATGCCACGGGGCGCACACCGGCTCAAAGAGGCCGATCATCAGGCCGCCACCTTCGGGCCGGTAGTACCCGTACGACGCCGGGTCCTCGATCACCGGCCACGACCTGTCGATGCCGTCAATCGGCTCCGTCAGGAGGTAGTAGTGCTCAGCTGCTTGTAGCGGGATCGCGATTCCTGCCTCGTCGCCGAGTTGCCGGGCCCACATCCCGGCGCAGTTGACGACGTACTCGGCTTCGATATCGCCGTGCGCCGTGCGGACACCGGTCACGGCACCGCGGTCGCGGAGGACACCGGTTGCCGGGACACCCTCGACGATGGACACGCCCAGCATGCGGGCTCCCTTGGCCAGCGACATGGTGGCATCGGCGGGATTGGCCTTGCCGTCCTCCCGCACGAGAAATCCGGCCAACACATCGTCGATGCGCGCCGGGGGGAACAACTCGCCGACCTCCGCGGCAGAGATCTCGTGAACGTCGACACCGTGTAGGCGATTGAACGCGGCCACGCGGCGATACTCTTCGAGACGGTCCGGCGTTGTGGCCAGTTCGATGAAGCCAACAGGGTCGAAACCGGTTGCCAACCCGGTTTCCTCTTCCAAGCGGCTGTAGAGGTCGCGGGTGTAGATCCGCATCTGGGTTGAAGTCTCCGACAGCGAACCAAACGAGACGATCAGGCCGGCGGCATGCCACGTGGTGCCGGAGGTCAGCCGGTCACGTTCGAGGAGGACGACATCGGTCCAGCCCATGTGCGCCAGGTGATAGGCGACGCTGCACCCGATGATCCCTCCGCCGATGATGACAACGCGGGCTCGGTCCGGAATGACTGGCTGAGACATGCGGCCTCCTTTGGAAGCCAACTCAACCAGCCGCCTGCGATGTTGTCGAGACGAGCCCGGCTAGAAGCTCCTAGTTGTGTTGCCCAGAGGCGCTCTTCATAGTCGGCAAGGGCGAGCGCCTTAGCCGCTGGCGCCGACGAGCCACGAAGAGTGGCGACCACGTAGTCGAGCCCGAGCGCGGAGGTGCCGGTATGCGCTGTTCGAGGAAAGGGCCATATGACGCATATTCGGTGATCGGTGTTCGAGCCGCCCCGGCGATGCTCGGAGCCAGAGACCGTGGGCTCCGTTCGCTAGATGATCGCACTACCGGTGATGAAGACCAGGATCGTGGCGCCGGTGCCCGCAATGATGAGGGGTGCCACGAGGAATGCGGATCGTGAGTGCCGTGTCCATTGGTGAACGGCCCAGAGGAGAAGAACGATCGACCCGAGCAAGTAGCTGGCCAAGATCGAGTATGCGAATAGGCGCAGGCGGGCGTACCCGACGTTGTAGAGGGCATCTTCGGTTCCGAGGGCGAACAGCACGCCAAGGAAGAACACGATGACGATGGCGCTCGCGATGGTGATCTCGCTGTAGAAGCCGATCCGAGCCGCCCGACCTGGTCCCGCCTGGTCGATGCTCCCGGAGGCGGCGGCGAGTCGCCATCGGCGGTGCCCTACGGCGACTGCGCCTACTACCAGGACCATCACGAGAGCAGACAGAAGGGCGAATGGAACAGGGGCGAACACCGGATTGCGGTACTGCGGCAGATACAAGCCCATGAGGCTGAAGAACTCGTTCTCGAAGTCATCCAAGCCAAGGCCCATGCGGTCTTCGAACGCCGCCTTGAACGAGGCGCCCTCGGCGACGTCGATCAGCATGTGGGTCATAACCGCAGGAGATCTGCCTTGTCCGTCGTCGTCCATCAGGTACTCGACAGCGGCATGAAACATGGGGTAGTGGAAATGCTCACCAGCCTCTGGGCTGGTGATCTGGGAATAGCTCTTGATCGAGATCGGGCTGGTGGTTCCGTACTCAGCGGTCAGTCGGTCCAACTGATCGAGTCCCCTGATGGCTACGGTGTCGTCGGCCAGCGCCAAGGGAAGCCCTTCGATGAACCAGGTGTCGACGGGCCGGCTTTCACCGCCCGTAATCAGCCACTGGATGACATGGACGAGCTCATGTTTCACTACCGGCGATAGACGGTTGTTGCCGGTCTGTCGCCGATCGTGATCAGGGGACCACACGAGTAGACCGCCGTAGTACGCCCAGCCGCCCCAATCCTGCGGGTCGTAATCGTGGTAGGCATAGATGTCGATCTTGTCCCGACCTGCGGGATACCGAAGCATGCCGGGTTCGATTGCAAGTTCGTCGACCAGCTCTGCCCACACCTCCTCGGCAACGGTCGCGACTTCGTTACGGGCCTCCACACTGGCGGCGTCGCTGTAGATAACGAAGTTCGTGCTCTCGATCGGGTTCCCGTCATGAGGCCAGGCGATACGCACATACCACGACCCCTCATCAACCATCGCCCCAGAATCGGGCGCGACGTGCTCATCCGCCGACGAAGCGCAACCAGAGGAAACGCCGACGATCAACACAACAAGAACGGTCAACAGCACATGTCGCATACTTCACCAAGCCAGCAGATACGCCCCAGCAACCAGAGGCTTCTCCCTTTCGCCAAGCGTACGCTCGGCACGAACGCGATGCCGCGCCAGAACCCGCATTCATCTCACAGGGGCCCCCATCGACGACAGGGCGGACCAATAGTGGTGGGACCCGTCCCGCTTGAGGGATTCGTTGACCCTACGCCCGCGGGGCTGGGCGAGGAAGTGCTGCTCGATGAGGCCAGGGACGACCCGTGGGAGACACGCTGCCCGAAGTGCAACAAGGTCTCGCTTCGGGACTACGTGGGTGTCCTACTTGCCGATCTGCATGTTCTGGGCTGGAAGCCGGGCGACTACCGCTGAGCACCGCCCGGTACGTGCCGCTCGGCGTGGTTCGGTGGAATGCTCGTTCTTGTCCGGGATTTGGTGATCGGTGCCATCCTCGCAGTGCGGTCGCAGTTGGCTGTCCCGAGATGCGGGCTTCGCGGGGCGTCACATGCCGAGCGATGGTCGATCTGTGAGTCTTGTGGCCCCGGCACCGCAACTGAGGCTTCGGGTATGTTTCGTAGTAGGCAGCCTGATGGCTGCGCTCGGAAATGTGGAGGCCTTTGCAGGCAAAGCAAGTCCCACGGGGCATGCCTGCTGAAAGGAGGGGTCCGTGAGGAAGAGACTTATCCGACGAGTGTTGATGGCGTTGGGAGCCCTATCCCTCGTTGTCGTCGTAGCTGGGCCGGCAGTGGCACAAGGAGACGACCCGTATATCGTCGCGTGGATTGGTGGCGGCAGCGTGGCCGGGGCTCCTGAGCAGTTCGTGAGCGGACAGGACTATGTCGTCGGCGATCTGGTCGACCTGTACATCAATGGCGTATTCGAGGGGACGGCAATCGCTGAGCCGAACGCTGAGGGAACCGCGAGCCCCTTCTTCGACATCGGTTTCGAGGCCGGAGACGAGATCAAGCTCGTCAGGCAAAGCGATGGTCTCGAACGGGTGCTGATTGCCCACGACCTGGAAGTACTGTGGGCGAGTTCGACATTCGACACCGTTACCGGATCAGCGGCGCCCCGCTCTGAAGTCCTGGTCCTGATTGGATTCTCCGGCGAGCTCGCCCGCACTGAGACGGCCGACGTATTCGGCAGCTTCTCGGCCGACTTCACAGTGCCAGGGGATCAGCCCGACGAGCAGACGACATACGATCTGTCGCCGAGCGAGCTCGTCGCCGCTCTGCAGTTCGACGAGGACGACGACGTGACCGCTTTCTTCGCCGCGGCAAGCGACACTGTGGCAGAGCCATCCAGCCGCGGTGCTTGCATGAACGGTGGTTGGCAGAGCTTGGCGCGTTCCGATGGATCGGCGTTTAGGAACCAGGGCCAGTGCGTCGCGTACTTCAGTAGAGGCTGGTAGCAGCACAGACGCCTTACTGCGACGTGTGGCGGCGTGCCGGGCACTCCGGCACGCTTGCCCACGCCGTCGCATAATCCCGCAGCGATTGTGCAGGAACTCCCCTTCAATCCGAGCCGATCCGGCAATCAGGCACACTCAGAAGACCACGCTCAGCAACTGCCGCCAGGCTTTACTGATGGCTCGGCTGCCTAGTCGAGTCTGCCAACGGCCGAGGGTGTCAACAACCTCGCGCGACAGTACACCTAGTCGCCGTCCAGCTTGGGCTGCATCCTGCGGTTGCAGGCGTCGAGGACGGCACGAGCCATTGCCTTCTCGACGTCGTCGTTGCCAACTCCGGCAACGCCGAAGAGCATGTCCCCGGCGTCGAGGTCGGCCACCTGCACCAGGCAGACCTCCTGATCGCCGACTTCGGCAAGTGCCACCGCTCGCACCTCCAGGTTCCACCGTCCCTCGAGCTGGGCTTGGATGGCTTGGGCGGCAGCCTCGGCGACAAGTTTCAGGCTGTTGCCTATGTCTGCTCCGACGGATGCGCTTGCGGTTCCCGAGTGGGTGTCATTCCGATAGGCGAGCACGACGGTACACATGCCGAGGGAGCCGGTGCGGGTGCTTTCGATCGTGGCGAGGATTGGGCGTTCTGACATCATCAAGCAGGCTACCCGGTTCCGTGGCCGCGGTGAACGATCAAAACCGATTCAGGGACTATGCGCTCGGTCAGCCTCCCGAACGGAACCCCGGGAACGCCACGATGAGAACGGCGACCGGCAACAGCAATGAAGCGGCGAGTACCGTCCAGCCGGCGACGACTCGCCCATCGAGGGCCATCATCTCCGGAACCTCGTCCCGGCCGTCGGCAACGTTTGAGGTCACGATCCACAAGGCCGCGGTGGCAACAGCACCGAACGCTCCGGCATATGCGAGGGAAACGACGGCCGCGTCGGCAGCCGTTGCTTCGATCTCGAAGGCTGTGGCCGAAACTGTCAGAGCTACGAGCGCCCCGTTCCACAAGGCGTGGACGCCGGCTCCGATGGCGAAGTTACGGACATAGGACCGGGGGGAGGCACCGTTGCGATACTGCCACCAGGCCACGAACACGAGGCCGGACGCCAGCGGGTGGATGGCGCCGCCGAGCATGCGCCCGATCAGCATCGCTTCCCAGGGGTATGACGCCCAGAGGGCGCCTGTGGCGTAGAGGGCGTTTTCGACAATCGCGAATCCGACCCCTGCTGCCGCTCCGGCCATGAAAGCGTGCACCCGGTCCGACGGGCGGGCGAGCCGGGCGCCGAGCGCCTTGCCGATCTCCTCGGTCAATGGGGCCACCACGACCAGTTCGACGAGAAGCAGAATCGTCCATGGCGACGCAAGAACGGTTGTCAGGCGGGGATCGATTCGCAGCGCCTCGAGCAGCGAGACGCCGGATTCGGCGAAGCCCAGAAAGAGCGTGTAGGCGAAGATGAACACGGCGGCGTGGCTGACAAACGCGATGCCGATACCGATGGTGGCGCCGCCCAAAACCGCCGGCCATGTCGGCTCGATCCTCAGGCGCCCGGCGATGGCGAACAGCACTGCGAGCGGCACGGCGGCACTTCCGAGGATGAGCGCCCCCGGCAGAGCCGATGCCGGGTCGGCAGTAACCCAAACGATCGCCGCGAGTCCTGCTGCCAGGGCGAGCCAAGCTTGTTGGTATTGGCGATTCATGCCCAACCGTCCATCAGCTGATCGAAACGCCGCACCAACCGTCCCTGCCGGGAGCGGGACGCCTCGATGACTCCGGCAATCGACATCGCCGCGAACCCCAAGCCGACTGCGATGATCCAGAACCCGGCGGAATCGGGGACCTGCAGCGTGAGAGCGGATGACGCCATCATGACGGCGGAACCGGCTGCCACCGCGGCGGCAGCCACCGCGCGACGCCGGATCCTCGTGAGGATGGCCCACAACAGCAACAGCGCCGCTACGAGGAACAGCAGCAGTCCGGCGAAAGGTCCCCGGAAGAACATCTCCACGATCGCCGGGACTGTTATGAGCGCGATTCCGGACCACTCGAGGGCGGCGAGTTGCTGTGTTGTCAGTAGCTGCGAGTCGCCTCCGCGATGCAATCGAACGACCTCGACCTCGGTGAGGATCACCAGCGCCAGCGGCGTTGTGTACCACTGCACGCTGCCGGAGACGGCTTCGGCGACGGTGAGAACGAACGCGACCCCGATTGCGGGCGGTCCGGCAGCCAGCAGCGCCAGCCGCTCGAGCCCGATACCGATAGCGATTGACTGGATGCCACCTGCGAGGAGCACTGTGGCGATGAGCGATCTCTGCGGAGCTGTCGAGATGGCGAATCCGGCGGCGGTCAGGTTGGCTCCGACCGCCAGCCACTGCAGGGCCGGCAACCAGACGGCGTCTTCGCGACGGCCGGCGACCTGAAGGATGGCCACAGTGGCGCCCGCGGCGACGATCAGCATTGCCGTCGCAAATCCCGTCGCTCCGACACCCGACCCGTAGAGGAAGGAGGCGAGCGCGGCCAGGCCAATGAGCCCCGACGCTTCCCGCAGCACGGGAGTATTGAGCGGCCGAGCACCGCGGGCGGCGGCCGCCGTGAGGAGCGCGAGCCCGGTGGCGATCCCGAACTGCCACGTCGAGTTGTTCGCGATCGTGAGGAACGCGCTCAGGGTCGCGATCAGAACACTCGCCGCCCCGAGCAGGGCCCAGGCCTGTGCGATCGTGAGGCTCGCGGCAGAGCGGCGCGTCATCTCCACGACGATCAGAGCCAGCGCTCCGCCGGCGATTGAGGTGAGGACGATGCCGTCGTTGACCGATGTCGCGGTGCCGACGAGGGTGGCCGCCCAGCTGGCCCCCGCCATCACAACCGCCCAATACCTCAGGACCGGTTCGAGTCGCTCGGCGGCGAGTTCGAGCGCCAGTGCAAATGCTGCCAATCCGATGGCGACGCCCAATCCCGCGATTCCGGCTTCCCCAGTTCCGGTGGCGTGAGTGAACTCGGCGGCGCCGGCAGTGAAGCCGGTTGCGGTGACGCCGGCGGCGGTGAGGGCTCCCCACACAATTGCGGAGTCACGTTTGACCAGCCGGCGACGGAGCGCGGCGGCAACTGCCAGCGATCCGAATCCGAAGAGGAGCGCCGAGTGGGAGGCCGCCTGGGCCATGTCCCAGCCCTGCCAGGCGAGGACGATCAGCCACGAAGCGGCGGCGGCGCCCACCGCCACAACGTGGAACGGGGTGCGCCGGTCGCCGTCAGACAGGTAGACCCCGACCATTGCCCGCAGGCTCATGATCGCCAGGGCGAGCGCCAAGGCACCGAGGCCCACGTACCAGGCGCCGACGATGAACATCACGATCGACGCATCGACCCACAAGCCGCGTCGGCGCCACAAGGCAATCGCGGCCGAAATGACCCCGAGCAGGAACCAGGTGACCTCCGGCGTAGCCGTGTTGTGCGCAACCGCGAGGCCAGCGGCACCGACGACGTGGGCGACCAGCAGTGGCGCGATCTCCCATGACAGCCACACGTCGCCGGAGACCGCCGCGGGCTGTATCCGGCCGGCCACCATTGCCACCACCACCAGCACCCCTGCGACCGCGGGGAGGAGTGCCGGGTCTTCGAGAATCGACCAGGGAGACAGCGCGACCGCAGCGACGCTCATCAAGGCGTATCCCGGAGCAGATGCCAGACCGGCTCGCAGCAGAGCGGCCACGACGAAGTATCCGATCGCCGCCGCTGCGGACGACCAGCCGAGGAGCCGGGCATCGCGGGCGAAGACGGGTGCGAGACTCACAGGAACGGCGAGGGCTCCGACGAAGACCGGGTAGCGCGCCCAGCGAGCCCGCAGCCCTTCACCCCGCTCCCGGCGGCCCGCCACGATGTCGTCGGCGATCAAGCCGCCGAGCAGCAGCGCCACACCCCAACCGAGCGACACGAGGTAGAGGTGGCGGGGGGCGACTCCGGCCCGCTCCGCTAGTAGCACGGCCATAACGCCGGACATCAACCACGCAAACCACGAAAACGCGGTCTGGCGGTCGTCTCCGGCCAGCACCAGGGCAGTGACCATTGTGGAACCGGTCGCCAATATGGTGGCCCAGGGCGCGGGGGCGGCGATCGCGACGCCCATCACCGCCATGGCGACGGCTCCGATTGCGAGGACCCTGCGCAGAGGTCCACCGGAGGCCAGCCGGCGGGTCGCAGTCGCGTAGGCGACGGCGAGCAGGCCGAGCGCATCGCCGGTCCAGGCGCGGTGAGCGACGAACTCAGGCCATAGATTGGCGGCTGCTATGACTGCGATCGGCACACTGGAGGCGAACAACGCCGGCACGATCCACTGAAGCGCGTTGGCGTTGCCCGGCGACCGCTTCAGCAATCTCGTCAACGAGCCTCTTCGTCCGGTCCCTGCGATGAGCGACAGCAGCCAGCTGAGCGTCCAAGCCCACATCAATATGGCGAAGGTTCCGGCGTTGACCGTGATCAGCAGGGCGCCGCTCACGGTGATGTGGCCGACGACAGCCAGATGATCTGCCAGCGTTCGTCGCGTCAACCCGGCCAGCGCCACCGCGGCGAGGCCGGTGGACGCCCAGACCAGGGCGCGCATCTCCGGCGAGGCCGTCGCGCCTTCGAGCCCAAGCGCCACGGCGGTCGCGGCGGACCCGCTCGCCAGCCACAGGCGGAGCTCCGGCCAACGGCGCCCGGCGGCAATAGTCGCGGCGACGAGCAGGAGCGTGACCGGGGCCAGCGCTTCGGGCCCCTCACCGGACACCGACCGGAACACCTGCTCTGTTGCCAGGCCCCCCACGATGAGGGCCAGGGCGGGAGGCCACAGTGACCAGAAGACGTCTTGGGGGTCGAGCCGGCGAGTTGCCAAGGCTATGCCGGCAACGACGGCGGCCATCAATGCCAGCGCCGGGTAGTGAGCCATGAGGTTCCAAACACCCCAGCCAACTCCGATGGGCAGGAGCGCGGCGGCCGCGGTCAGCCCGCCACCGGTGTGATGGTCGAAGGGCGATCCGACGAGCCGGCGGCGGTGCGCCCACAGCGACGCCGCCCCAAACCCAACGACGACGGCCGGGGCCGTCGCCAGCGTCATTCCGAGGCCGAGGCCACAGGCGACCACGGACGCTACCCAGGTGAGCTCGTTGGGCTCGTCACGGCCCGCGGTCCATTCGAGAATCGCCAGGTAGGCGACAGCAGTCAGGGCTCCGGCCCACGGGAACTCGATGTAGGACATCGCGGCGACGATCGATATCGCGGTGGCCAGCCACACTCGCAGCTCCTGCCAATCCCGGCCCAGCATGACGGTGCCGGCGGTCAGCGCGAGCGTGAAAGCCGGGCCGTGGCGAGATCCGGGAGCGAGCGCGGTGGTGAGGAGCGACACGTATGTGGTGGGGGCGGCGATGATGAGGGCGTTGGCCAGAGGCCACACGGACCAGAACATGTCGGTGGACCGTGTCAGCCGCACGGTGACAGCGACCGTGAAGACGATCGCAGCCATCAATAGGAGTGCAGACTCCGGCGCCAGCAGAGTCCAGATGCCCCAGCCAATGCCGATCGGCAGCACGGCGGCGGCGGCTGCCAATACGTTGCTCGATCCGGCGATTCCAAGGCCGGTGACTCGGCGGCCGTGGGCCCACAGCGAGACGGCGGTGAAGCCGACGACGGTGGCCGGGCCATCGCCAAGCGCCATGGCGAGGCCAATGGCGGTGCCGGTGGCCGCCATGATCCACACGATCTGGTCGGCCTCTTCGTTGCCGGCCGTCCGCTCGATGACCACCAGGTAGGCGATCGCAGCCACGACACCCCCCCACGCCAGGCCGGTGAGCTCGATCAGAGGTGCTATCGCACCGGCAAGCAGCACCGGTGTCGCCAGCATCGCCAAACGGGTCCGGTCGAAATACCGGGCTACGGCATGGACCGACGCGATCGTCGCCAGGCCGGCGACGACCCCGGTCTCCGGATGGCGCCAGCTCTCTGCAGTGGCGAGGCCAAGGGCCAGCGCATAGGCCGCCGGAATCCCAACGAACCCGGCGAGCATCGCAGATCTCCCATACCCGGGGAGCGCTCCTCTCCCGACGGCTACCAGGACCGCCGCCACCGCGATGGCGGCCAGGGCGGCCTGTCCTGAGACGAGCTTGGTGATGGCGATGCCGCGCAGCGGTTCATCGGTCTTGAAGACAAAGCCGAGAGCGAGCACGGCGAGCCAGACCATCGGTGCGACCAGGAAGCGCAGCATCGAGTCGGGTCGTCTCCGCGCGACGGCGGCGAAGCCGGCCCCCAATACCAGCGCAGTGATCGTCATGGTCGCTATGAGCACGCCACCGGTCGCGTCCGGCGGTATCGGAGCCTCGTCGACGAAGCCGGCAAAGAGGATCAAGGGCAGCGTCATGCCCCCGATGAGTTCGAGTGCATTGGCCACGGTCGACACACCCTGGCGGCGGAGCACCCATGCCCAACCGAAGAAGACAATCGCGATGAAGCCCTCTACCAGCGGTTGTGCCGAGTTTGGCACATCCTGGAAAGCGAAGAGCAGGAAGCCAAGGATCCCGATGAACGTGAGAAGAACCCCGAGGTAGGCCAATCCGTGGAGAGCGATGTCGGATGACGCTGCGTCCCACAATTCAGTGGCGCTTTCGACGACGCGGCTCATCCGTCGTTGGAGTGGGCTGGGAGGTCGCGCCGGCTGCGGTTCGGGCTGCCGCGAGGGTGCCGATGTCGACACCGGCTCCGGCGCGGGTCGGCGGTCGTCGGTTGGGGGCCGCGTGGCCGGCGGCCGCGCCGGCCCGGGCCGTCGGGTGAGGAACTCCGTGGCTGGATTCGGGTGCTCTTCCCGATTCGGCTCCCGGACCGGGGTGGGGGGAGCCCAGTGAAAGTCGAGCAGTCGCGTGCGCACATCGTCGGGAATCACCCCGGCGGCGACAGCCCGATCGAGGAATTGGGGGATGGCGCCGTGGGGCGATGGAACGCCGGTTGGACCAGGCATGGGCCCTTGTTCCGGAACGACGGGCGGCGGTGCTGACATGTACGCCTTGTCGGTCCCCTCCGGTTCACGTTCGAGGATCCAGGGTGATCCCGGCATGGCCGGCCGGAGCGCACCGACGATCGGAAACCAGGCGAGAAACGGGGTGAAAAACGGGAAGAGACCGGCGACACCGGTCCATGCGAAACCGGGCTTGCCCTTCTGGAAGCACACGTATATCGAGTACACGTAGGCACCGATCACCGCGATCCACATCAGCTCCATGGGAACCCTTTGGACACCCCTGGGAACGCCTGCGGCGTTCCTTGGGAGTTGCTTCGCAACTCCGGTGACCTGTCGGTGGCGGCTAATCGAACGACGTTCATGCCCCAATCCTGACGCCGGGTGGCCCGAGCGGACATGGGGCATCACCCCCTTTTAGGCCCGGGGGTAGGGGAGTGGCCGTTCGTCGTGGCCTACGGGTGGGGCGCCGAGTGGAGTTGACGGGCCCGGCTCATGCACTCCAGAGGTTGTGGAACTCCTCCCGGAGCACCTTCTTCTCGATTTTGCCCATGGCGTTCCTCGGCAGCGCGTCCAGGAACAGCACGCGGCTGGGGATCTTGTACCTGGCGAGTACCCGGCCCAGGGTGTCGCGTATCTGCTCTTCGGTGGGTGGGTCGTCGCCGCGGGTGGCGACCACGGCAGTGACTGCTTCGCCGAAGTCGGCGTGGGGAACACCGATCACCGCACTTTCGGCGATGCCGTCGAGGGCATCGATGGCGTTCTCCACCTCGGCCGGATACACGTTGTAGCCGCCGCTGATGACGAGATCCTTGTCCCGCCCGACAAGGCTCACATAGCCCCGATCATCGATCAGGCCGAGGTCGCCCGAAAGGAAGAAGCCGTCATCGCGGAACTCCTCCTTCGTCCTTTCCGGCATCCGCCAGTAGCCGGTGAAGACGTTGGGCCCCCGGATCTCAATGATGCCCACTTCCCCCCGGCCGAGGGGTTCGCCCGTTTCCCGATCCGTGATGCGGATTTCGACTCCGGGCAGCGGGAAACCCACGGTGCCGGCACGGCGGTCCCCGTCGTAGGGGTTTGAGGTGTTCATGCTCGTTTCGGTCATGCCGTATCGCTCGAGGATCGCGTGTCCGGTGCGAGCGGAGAACTCCTTGTGGACCTCTGCCGACAGCGGAGCCGACCCCGAGGTGAACAACCGGATGTGACCAACGAGCTCCCTGGTGAAATCGGGACGGGCCAGCAGCCGGCTGTAGAACGTCGGTACGCCCATCATGGACGTCGACTGGGGCAGCCAGCGGATGATCTCGTCGAGATCGAATCGGGGGAGCAGGATCATCGAGCCGCCCGCCATCAAGCTTACGTTGGTCGCTACGAACAGTCCGTGGGTGTGAAAGATGGGCAGCGCGTGCAGCAGAACGTCGGTTTCGTCGAATCGCCAGTAGTCCATCAGCGCCCGGGCGTTGGACTCGAGGTTGCCGTGGCTCAACATGGCCCCCTTCGAGCGGCCCGTAGTCCCCGATGTGTACAGGATCGCGGCCAGGTCGTCGTCGCCGCGGGCTATGTCTGCGAACTCGGGAGGGGCGCCGCGAGCCTTGTCCAGAATCGATCCGTCTCCATTCGTGCCCAACGTTTCCAGGTGAGCGACGCCCGCGGCCCGCCGGATTGGGTCGGCCGCATCGAGCCCCTCGGGATCGCACACGAAGACCCGTGGGGCGGCATCCTCGAGGAAGTAGGAGAGTTCGGTCCCGGTGTAGCCGGGGTTGAGTGGGAGGTAGGCGGCCCCGGCTCGCAGACACGCCAGGTACAGCAGGAGGGATTCGGCCGATTTGCCGACTTGCACTGCTACCCGGTCGCCGGGTTCCACGCCCAGCGCGACCAGAGTGTTGGCGATTCGTCCAGTCGTGGTCGCCACATCGCCGTAGGTGAATGTGGCCCCCGGCGGCGTGCGAATGAACACCCGTTCCGGGTCGGTAGCCCGGTTGGCAAGGGTGGTGAAGAGATTCATGCCTCGGCTGCTCCGCTCAGAATCTGATCTCGAATCCGTGCAACATCGGGTCCGAGGCCACATCATTGACCGTCACCGAGGTGACGGCGGCGCCCGGGGGGCCTGCCTCCAGGAAGCTGATGAGCCGATCGACGGCGGTCTCCGAACCTTGGGCGCACAGCGAAACCGACCCGTCGGGCTCATTCCGCACCCAGCCGCTCAACCCCAGGTGGGCGGCCCGGCGACGAGTGGTGAAACGAAAGCCGACTCCCTGGACGGTCCCTGTGACGATGACGTGGATGGTGCGCATCGCCGGCAACGCTACCTGGGCTCGGGACGAATCGCCGCATACTCCCCAGCTGGGTTAGTTTGCCTGGAATGGAGGCGCAATGAAGGGGACGATTCGAGCTGTGGCCCGCCGGGTCATCCCTTTCCGAGTTCGGCTCGAGCTGCTGCGATTGCGCCGCCTACCCCGATTCCTCGTCGAACGCCGGACGATGGCGCGGCGTCGGGCCGACGAGGATGAGGCGGCGGGATTCGATTACCTTCTGGCCGCCCACACCTCTCCGCTGGAACGGGTGCCGGGCGCACTGGGTACCGCCATTCAGGACGGCAAGGAGACCAACGTGACCCTTGCCGCCGGGCTTCTCGACGGACTGGTGGTCGGGCCCAATCAGATCTTTTCCCATCACCACTCCATCGGAAGAACCAGCCGCCGCCGCGGATTCCGCGAGGGCCTCGAACTGCGCAATGGTGAATCCGAGGCCAGCGTTGGTGGTGGGCTGTGCCAGGTGTCGAACAGTTTCTACTGGGTGGCGCTTCAAGCCGGGATGCGCATCGTGGAACGTCACCGCCATGGGCTCGACCTCTTCCCGGATCACGAGCGAACCGTTCCCTTCGGATGTGGGGCCACCGTGGTCTACAACTACGCCGATTTCCGTTTTGAGAACCCACTACCGCTCCGGGTGATGCTGGCGGCCCGGGTCGAGGACGGCGCGTTCGTCAGCGAGATCTGGGCGGAGAGAGACCCCGGTCATCGGGTGGAGGTCGAGGAGGTCGACCATCGGTTCTTCCGGGAGAACGGCCGGTGGTGGCGCGAGAACCGGTTGCGCCGTCGAATCAAGACCCCCGAGGGTGCCGTCCTCCTGGATCAGGAGGCCGCCCACAATCGTGGCCAGGTGATGTACGAACCGGACACGACCTCCTGATGCTGCGCGGGATCGCCAAGGGGGCACTGCTCGGCGTCTTCGGCTGGATACCCGGCGGGGCGACGGCCTACCAGACGCTCACCCGAGACTGGATGGGAACCCAGGCCACCCATGTCGACAAGCTGGCCCGGGTGTGGCCCATTTATGAGAACGTGTGGTCCCAAGAGGCGGATCTCGAGTTGGAGGGCCTTCGCGTGTGGGTACACGGCGGCGGCTGGACGCCGTTTCCGTTTCTGGCGAATTACCTGCTCACAGGGGATGCGGGCATTGTCACGAATGCCGAGGGTCACATGCTGGATCGCTACCTGGCGCGAGCCGTCAACGGCGTTCTGGAATGTGATCTGCCGTCGTCGTCGGCGTTGGATCGCCGCCGACCCGACATCGAGCGGCTTCGGTGGTACGGGAGCGTGGCCGACGCGGTTGCCGACATCGGAGGTGAGCTGCACGAAGGTGTCGATGCCGCCGCGGTTCCGCTGGAGAGCGCCAGTGTCGACCTGTGTCACTCAGGGGGGACCCTCGAGCATGTCGCTCCCGCCGAGTTGCGCGGCTTCTTGGGAGAAGCGCGCCGCGTGCTGCGGCCCGGGGGAGTGATGTCGCATGTGTTCGACCACCGGGATCATCTGCATCACGCCGATCCGGCCTGGCCGTATCTGGCTCACCTCCGTCTGTCTCCGCTCGCCTATCGCGTGCTCTGCGGCAATCCGCTTCTCTATCACAATCGGCTGCTGCCATCCGAGGTCATGTCCCTCTTCGAGTCCGCCGGATTCGAGAAGGTCGCGGTTCGCCGGATGACCTTGCCCGACCACACCTATGTTGACTCCGATGAGGAGGTCATCAGCGCTGCACCCGGAATCGAGCGGCCGGTGCTGGCTGGGGAGTTCCGGCAGGCGTCGGATGCCGACCTGCGCACCGCGGCGGCCCACTACGTATACCGGAAGCGCCCGGCCGGCTAGATCAGGCGGCCGACTGCTTGCTTTGGGTGGCGGCACTCGGGCAGACTGCCGCGGTGGACATCACCTTCTTCGACCGTGACCTCGAGACCGCTTCGCGAGAGAGGCTGCGGGCGATCCAGGAGGAGAAGCTGACCCGATTGCTCGATCGGGTGTATGGGAAAAATCGATTCGTGACCTCCAAGCTCGAGCACGCCGGCGCGTCGCCGGGGGATCTGCGCACGCTCGATGACCTGGCCGGACTGCCCTTCACCACTAAGGCCGAGCTGATGGCCGCCCAGGACGGCGGCTTGCTGAGCGACAACTGCACCTTTCCCGAGACCGCCTACACCCGGATGCACCAGACGTCGGGGACGACCGGCGCTCCGCTACGCGTCTTCGACACTGCCGAGAGCTGGGATTGGTGGGGCCACTGCTGGGGGTACGTGCTCGCCGGGGCCGGGCTCACCTCGCAGGATCGGCTGTTTGTGCCCTTCTCATTCGGCACATTCATCGGATTCTGGTCGGCGCTGGGCGGGGCCAAGCAGATCGGGGCCTTGATGATTCCGGGCGGCGGTCGCAACTCGGAACAGCGGTTGCGGGTGATGGCCGAGCTGGGGATAACGGCGATGTGCTGTACGCCCACATACGCCCTGCGGCTGGCCGAAGTAGCTCGCGCAACGGGTTTTGACATCGACTCCCTGCCGCTGCGAGTCACGGTGCACGCCGGGGAGCCCGGGGCCAACGTTCCGGCGACCAAACAGCGCATCGAGGGCGAATGGGGCGTCAAGTGCTTCGATCACGCCGGTGCCTCGGAGGTTGGTCCTCACAGCTTCGAGTGTCAGCCTCAGCCGGGATCGACGCACGCCATCGACACGGAATACATCGTCGAGGCAATCCGGCCGGGTACCGGGGAGCCGGCCGAGTCCGGCGAGGATGGCGAACTCGTGATCACCAACCTGGGCCGCATCGGTTTCCCGGTACTGCGCTACCGAACAGGCGACCTCGTCCGTATCGACGACAGCCCGTGCCCGTGTGGGCGGACCTTCACCCGCTTTGCCGGCGGAGTGATTGGACGAGCGGACGACATGGTCGTCGTGCGCGGGGTCAACATCTACCCCTCGGCGGTGGAGAACCTGCTGCGGTCGTATGCCGAGGTCGAAGAGTTTCGCGTCACGATCGCCCGCCGTCGCGAGATGTCCGCCGTCGTTCTCGAGATCGAATGTCGCGACGGGACCGACGGCGACGAGGTCGGGCGCCGCGTGGCGGCGGACTTCATAGCCAAGCTCGGCATGCATGCCGAGGTCACCGCCGTCTCGGGGGGAACGCTGCCCCGCTTCGAGATGAAGGCGAGGCGTTTCATCGTCGAGTGAGGGCGGGGTCCGCTCAGGCCGCAGGGATCGTGAACCAGAAGACGGAGCCGCCGCCTTCGGCGTTGTCCAACCCCGTTTCGCCGTCCAGGCGGCTGACGACGCGGTTCACAATGGCGAGCCCGAGGCCGTGCCCTTCCGCGGTCTCGCTCCGGCCGCGTTCGAACTCGTGAAAGATCCGGTCACGATCGTCGGGAGCCACGCCGGCGCCGTTGTCGATGACTTCGAAGCGCACCCTGCCGTCGGCCGCTGCCGCGGCGGCAACGTCGACCTGGGGTGGTGACCCGCCGTACTTGATGGCGTTTCCGATGAGGTTGATCCAAACCTGGGTCAGCCATGGGCCGTAGGCCGATACGGCCGGCAGAGCTTGGGGCCGGGTCACTACCGCATCATGGTCGGCGATGGCGTGAGTCATCGCCTCGAGAGCCCTATCGACGGTGGCGTCCGTATCGACCGGAGCCAGTTCGGGCTTCTCGTGGCGGATGCCGTGGAGTACTAGGAGCCCCTCGATGATCTCCGTCGCCTGCTCGCCGGATCGGCTGATCGACTCGATGAATTCGGCTGTCTCGACATCGTCTGCGAAGCGCGCATCTCCAGCCAGCAGGTCGGCCGTGCCGATGATCGTTGTGAGCGGGTTCCTCAGGTCGTGAGCAACCGCCCGCGCAAACGCGTCCAGGTCGCTATTGCGAGCATTGAGCTCGGCGTTGAGCTGGGCCAGCCGATCATTCTGCTCGGAGATCAAGTGACGCATCCGCAGCTGGCGGTCGGCAATCCAGGCGCTGATCGGGCCGGAGCAAATCAGCGCGATCAACAGCCCTTCCGCCAGGATTTGGCCATCGACGAGAACCTGGAGCAGAGCAAACGTGATCAGCTCCGAGATGATGATCCCGATCAGGGCGATCCGGCCCACCGCTCGAAAGTGGGCGCGTGCCTGAGGCGCCGACATTTTTTTTGGCGTCGGGTTGCGCCGTAGCGACGGTCGGTCTTTGCGTGCCTGGGTGTCTGTACTCAAATCAGCGATATGTAGGTATCGGCACTTCGGCGCGATATCTTGTGCGCTCTCAGGGTTTAGGGGGGGGCGTTCCGATACGCTCACAGCTTCCGGGACGCCGGGTGGCAGGTCACAATGGCTCGCCGGTGAGCTGAACAGGATGATCGCCACAGCCCACTGGTTGGATGGTGGCGGCGTTAACCAGGATCGCGTCTCCTCTTCGGGCACGTTCCCGCCTGCGGCGATGGCGTGCAGGTACCCTGAGGCACCGTCGTGAGAAGGGGAGACAGGACATGGCCGAATCGCCCATGAGCCCGATCGCGCCTCTTCCGTGGCCCGCAATACTCGATGATGACCAGCGCGCTCTCTACGACCGCGCTCGGCGGATCACCGCTGAGGTGCTGGCACCAATCGCCGATACCGGTCAGCCCGGGCGGGTCAACCGGCCGTTGCTGCGGGCCCTCGCCACCGAGGATCTCCTGCCATACCTGTTTCCCAAGGACTACGGAGGACGGCAGCCCGAGCGAGTTCGGGCCACCGACCTGTGCCTGCTGCGCGACGCCATCGCTACGGAATCGACCGAGGCCGAAACCGCGCTGGCGATGCAGGGGCTGGGGTCGTATCCGATCCTGGAGTCGGGTTCACCCGAATTGGTGGAACGGTGGATCCCCGAGGTCGCCGCCGGGAGAGCAGTTGCCGGCTTTGCTCTCAGCGAGGCGGCCGCCGGCTCCGACGTTGTCGCCATGGAGACCACCGCCGAACGTGACGGCGACGGCTACCGGCTGTCGGGGGAGAAGCTGTGGATCTCAAACGCTCCTGAAGCCGACGTCTACAGCGTCTTCGCCCGCACCGCGCCCGGGGAGGGGTCGCGCGGCATCACCGCGTTTGCCGTCCCCGGCGATAGTCCGGGCCTGGGTGGCGACTGGACGGAGCTGCTGGCGCACCATCCGATCGGGAGCCTCACCCTTGACGGTGTTTTTGTGCCGGAAGGCAACCTGCTCGGTGAGCCCGGCCACGGGATGCGGGTCGCTCTGAAGACGCTCAGTCGGTTCCGTCCCAGCGTGGGAGCCTTCGCCGTCGGCATGGGTCAGGCGGCGTTCGAGCTGGCCAATCGTCATGTCGACGAGCGGCAGGCTTTCGGGGGGAGCCTCCGGAATCTCCAGGTCGTCTCGCACAAGCTCGCCGATATGGCGATGCGCCTGCACAGCGCACGGCTCGCCGTATACGACGCCGCAGCCGCATTCGATCGCGGCGATGACCGGCTCACCTTCCGGTCGTCGGCCGCCAAGGCACTCGCGACCGAAACCGCACAATCGATTGTCGATGACGCCGTGCAGCTCCATGGGGCGAGAGCACTGGTAGCGGGACATCCTCTCGAACTGCTCTACCGAGAGGTGCGAGCGCCACGCATCTACGAAGGGGCGACGGACGTCCAGCTCGAGATCATCGCCCGTGAGCTCACCGGATAGGATGCCTGCCGTGACTGGACCCGAAGCGAGAGTGGCGGTGGTAACCGGAGCCAGCCGCGGCATCGGCAGGGCGATCGCCCAGCGCCTGGCCGCCGACGGGATGCAGGTCTTCGCCCTGGGACGGGACGTGACCGCCCTCGGCGAGGTCTCCGACTCTTCGCCCAACATCGAGTCGAGGGTCTGTGACGTCACCGACGAGGATCAGGTTGTCGGTCTGTTCGCCGAGACCCCGCCTGTTGATGTACTCGTGACCAACGCCGGTGTGGCCAGCTCGGCGAAACTCACCCGCACAACACTCGAAGAGTGGGAGCGCCTCCAGGCGGTGAATGCGACCGGCGCCTTCCTGTGTTCCCGGGCCGTTCTCGGCGGGATGCTCGAGCGCGACTGGGGACGGATCATCACCATCGCGTCGGTGGCCGGCCAGCGGGGCGGTAAGTACATCGCCGCCTACACCGCCTCCAAACACGCCGCCATCGGGTTGACGCGCTCGATCGCTATGGAGGTTGCCGGTAGCGGCGTGACCGCCAACAGCATATGTCCGCCGTACGTGCGCACTGAGATGACCGCCGCCACCATCGCCAACATCGTCGATCGAACTGGCATGACCGAAGCGGACGCCGAGGCGGCCCTCACCGCGGACACCGCGCTGGGCCGCCTATTGGAACCTGAAGAGGTGGCCCACGTCGTGGCCTTCCTCGCAAACGACAACTCGGGGGCCATTAACGGCCAATCGATCGTCCTGGACGGAGGAGACATCCAGACATGAGGGGTTTTCGCGCATCTGCTGAGTTCACAGCCGACTGGCAGCACTTCGACTATTCGGAGGCCGATGGAGTCGCCACGGTCACCTTCTCGCGGCCGGACGTTCTCAACGCGCTGACCTTCGATGTCTATGCCGACCTGCGGGATCTGTTGCGGCAGCTTCCGCACCGCGATGTCGATGTGCTTATCATCGCCGGCCGGGGGCGGGGATTCTGCTCGGGGGGCGACGTCGAGGAGATCATCGGTGAGTTGGCCAAGTTCGACAGCCGCCACCTACTCGACTTCACCCGGATGACAGGCGAGGTCGTCGAAGCGATGCGCACATGCCCGGTGCCGATCATCGCTTCGATCAACGGCACCACGGCCGGCGCCGGCGCGGTGATCGCTCTGGCGGCCGACTTCCGGATCGCGGTCGAGAAGGCCCGGTTCCACTTCCTGTTCACCAAGGTCGGCCTGTCCGGCGGCGACATGGGCTCGGCCTATCTCCTGCCGCGCATGGTCGGCGTCGGGCGGGCCACGGAGATCCTCATGTTCGGTGATCCTGTCGATGCGGCGCGGGCGCTCGAGATCGGATTGGTCAATCAAGTGGTCCCGGCCGAGGAGCTAGGGGCGGCCACGGAGGCTCTCGCCGCCCGTATCGCATCCGGCCCTACCTTCGCCTACGCAGCCACCAAGACCCTGATAACCCGCGAGCAGGACATGGATCTCGGCGGCGCGATCGAGCTCGAGGCCATGACCCAAGCCCTGCTGATGACCACGAGCGACCACGCCGAATTCCTGGCGTCCTTCCGCGAGAAGCGTGATCCGAACTGGACGGGCCGGTAGGGGGAGCCCACTTCCACCGTTCTTGCGGATATCCGCGCCGGATACTGCGCGGATATCCGCAAGAACGGAAACGGGGACTACTCGGCGGCGAGTTCCTCGAGCGCCCGTTTGACGAACACGGGGACCATTCGCTTGCGGTAGCGGGACGTGAGGTCGGTGTTGTAGAGGGGGCGGGCCAGTTTGCGAGCTGCTTCCGCGGCGGTGGCGATGGATTCCGCACCAAACGGCTCTCCAACGAGGGCCGCCTCCGCTTCGGTTGCGCGCAAGGGAGCCGAGGCAACCGCCCCCAGGATGATGCGGGCCTCCGTACAGACGCCGGCGTCGTCGCGACGGATCGCAGCGGCGACACCGAGGATTGGGAAGTCGACGCTGCCGCGGCGTCGCAGCTTGTGGTAGGTGGCGTCGAGTCCCCGGTCGACGGGGATGGTGACGCTCGTGATGATCTCGTCCGGTGACTTGGTGAGATAGTCGATGCCGTCGTCGACATAGAGGTCGGCCAGGCGCATTGTGCGGGTGCCGCCGCTGCCGACGAGCGTGACCGAGGCCTCGAGGGCGACCAGCACCGGCGCCAGATCCGAGGAGCTGACTGCCCAGCAGTGCTGCTTGGCCGGGGCCACCCAGCAGGTGTCACCGTCGGCCTTGAGGCACGGCTCGGCGGCCTGGCGCCACAGGTCCGGGACGTTGAGCCAGAAGCACCGGGTGTCGACACACAGGTTGCCGCCGATGGTGCCCTGGTTCTGGATGGTGGGGGAGGCCACCTCGCCGGCAGCGCGAGCCACGACAGACGGCACCAGCTCGGAGTCGACGATCGCCCGCAGAGTTGTCCGGGCGCCGATGTGAACGGTATCTCCCTCGACGCGGATTCCCTCGAGATCATCGATCCGGCCCAGCAGAACCACGGTGTCGACCGTGAGCTGGTGGCGCTTGAGATTGGGGATCAGGTCGGTTCCACCGGAAAGCACCACGGCACGATCACCGAGGTCGGCCAGCACCCCGGCAGCCTCCTCGATCGTCTCCGGAGACGACACCGCCAGCTTGGGGAGGCGCATCATGAGGTGCCTCCGGGAGAGTCGGCGGGTGGTTCCACCCGGTACAGCGGTGGAAACTCATGATCCGGCAGGTTGGCGGGCCCGATCCGCCCCGGGCCGCCCTTCGCGAGATCGGCGAGTGCCGTGACGACGGTGTCGGGCCGTACCGGCGTCTCGTCGATCCGGATTCCCAGAGCGTCGTGCACGGCGTTGACGACGGCCGGGATCACCGGCAGCAGCGCTCCCTGGCCCACTTCCTTGGCACCGAACGGCCCCTCCGGGTCTTCGGTTTCGATGATGAAGGACTCGACCGGCGGCATCTCGAGAATCGTCGGGATCTTGTAGTCCAGCAGCGACGGTCCCCGATGGAGACCGTTGCGCAGGAATGCCTGTTCTTCCATCAGGACCTCGCCGAGGGCCATGTGGACGCTGCCCTCGATCTGGCCCTCGGCGAGCAGCGGATTGAGCGCCTTGCCGATGTCGTGAGCCAGCCATACCTGATCGACCGTCACGAACCCGGTGTCGGGGTCTACCGTCACCTCGGCCACGCAGGCCGTGTAGGAGTAGGCGGGCGTCGGCCCGACACCGGCGCCGCGGTAGCGACCGGAGATACCTTGCGGCGTCTTGTAGCTCCCCGACGTGACGAGAGCGCCGGACTGGGCCATGGCGAGCTGCACCGCTTCCGTCCAGGTCACGCCCTTGTCGGGGTTGTCGTCGACGATGATCGACCCGTCCTCGGCGCTGAGCAGATCGGTGTCGACGCCGAGTTCGGCGGCCACCGC
>CAMYIJ010000008.1 GCA_947258375.1 uncultured Acidimicrobiaceae bacterium | reverse complement strand
AGGGATGTCGCGTTTCGGTTTGGGAGCTTCCACAGCCCGCTGGGTTGGCTTGGACTTGGTGGCCGCAGGAGCCGGCTTTCGGGCAGGCTTCTTTCGTTTGGGCGTTGGTCTTCGGTCCGACATCAGATAGCTACTCCGCTGCTTCGAGAGCGGACATTCTGCCGAGGTTGGAGCGCAACGCAAACATAAGGACAAGAATCAGGCCAAATGCGCTGGCGGCCATGAAGGGGATTGAAATGAAATCCCACTGCCAGATGTACGCCGCACTACACGGCGCGCTCGCATCACAACTGCCCCCTCCGAGGGACGGATATCGCTGAATCGTGTAGTGATAGACGGCGATGGCGGCGCCGATCCAGGCCAGCAGCATCGTGGTGAGCCGCACCGAGGCATCTCGCCGCCATGCGGCCACGCCGAGCACGACAACGAGCGGGTACATGAAGATCCGCTGGAACCAACACAGCTTGCACGGCGTCAGGTGGGCGATTTCGGACAAATAGAGGCTGCCCAACGTTGCGATGGCGGCGACACCGAATGCCAGCCACAGCTCGTATCCGGCTACCGAATCGAGCATGGCGTCTCGCATCACGGCGGCTCTGGGGCTGAGGCGGGCGGCGATCCAGAGGAGGAAGGCGCTGATGACAACGACGGTGGCGCCGAAGGCCATAAGCGAAAAGAAGAGCCGCATCGTGTCGAAGCTCAACATGCCTCCTCGGGTACGCGCTGATTAACTTGGAACCATGGAAGCTCCAGACGCAGGCATGTTGCCATCCAGGGCGGGCATTGTCGAGGTTGGGCCGCGCGACGGCCTGCAGAACGAAGAAGTGGTTCTCGCCACCGCCACCAAGGTCGATCTGATCCGAAGATTGGTGGCAGCCGGCGTGCGCCGGATCGAGACCGCCTCGTTTGTGCACCCCGGCTTGGTGCCACAAATGGCCGATGCCGAGGCGGTGATGGCTGAATTGGGGCCGAGTGCTCCAGATACGTCCTATATAGGGCTCGTCCTCAACCGGAGGGGCTTCGAGCGGGCGCTGGCAACGTCGGTAGATGAGATCAACTTCTCCGTGGCAGCCACCGAGGGGTTCAGCCGCTCGAATCAAGGTTCATCGGTCAATGCCGCGATGGAGGCCATCGAGGGCATGATCCTCGAAGCCGCCGCCGCCGGCCGCAGCTCCACCGTGACGATCTCGGTGGTTTGGGGCTGTCCATTTGATGGCGAGGTGGCAACGGAAGCCGTTACGGCGCTGGCGCATCGATCGGTCGAGGCGGGAGTGTCCGAGGTCGCCCTGGGGGACACAATTGGGGTGGCGGTTCCCGCCGCCGTCACCGCGCGGGTTGCCGCGGTCCGAGCAGTGACGGGCGACGTCCCGCTGCGGGTGCACTTCCACGACACTCGCAACACCGGTGTCGCCAACGTCTATGCGGCGCTGCTGGCCGGCGTCACCGCGGTCGATGCCTCGGTCGGGGGAGCGGGCGGTTGTCCGTTCGCCCCGAATGCCACAGGCAATGTCCCCACCGAGGACGTCCTATACATGCTGGAGCGGTCGGGCGTCGAAACGGGTATCGACATGGATGCCATCAGTGAGATCGGGCGCTGGTTGGGCGGCCGGCTCGACCGTGACTTGCCCTCTGCGATCGGCAAGGCCGGAGGCTTTCCCGCCGGCTGAGGGTGCGAGCTTATCGAGAGGCGTCGAGCCGGTCGGTCAGGTAGGTGGCCAACCGGCCCTGTAGGTCACCGTGGACGTCTAGATCGAGCGGATCGCCGGTCAGGTCCTGCAAGTCGTACCACCACACCGGGCCGCGGCGGAGGCGCTCCGGTTCGTTCTGGTAGCGCGGGAAGACATGGGCGTGGAGGGCGGCTTCGCTGTTGCCGAGGATCTCGTAGTTGATGCGATATGCGTCGGTACAGTCATGAAGAGCTTCGCCGATCAGCGCCATGTCGGATAGGAAGCCGGCTCGTTCCGCGTCGCCCAGATCTGTCAGGTTCTCCACTACCGGATCGGGTAGCAGCAACGAGTAGCCGACGAAGAACTGATCGTCGCCGAGCACAGCCCACCCCGATGGCATTCGGCAGATCACAGCCGGATTCTCACCGCGACGAGCCTGATCGACCCGTTCGTGGATGAGTGTTGGATAGCCGGCCATGTGACGCTCCTTGCCGCCTGCTGCCACCAGCGCAGGCTAGTGGCTAGTAACACTCAGCAGAGGCCCGCGGAGTGCTCGAGTCGCGGCGGGCCGCCCTCCATCATGCCTGCCCCCTAGGGTTGCCCGAAACGCCATCGCGTTGGCCTTCGGCACACAGGAATGGAGCCACATGAGTGAGTATTTCGACGCCTATCCCGGTCTCGCTTTCGAGCGGCACGATCACGGCATCCTCGTCATCACGATCAACCGGCCGGAGAAACTCAACGCAACCGATGCCGCCACTCACAACGCCCTCAGCAGAGTCTGGCTGGACGTTCACGAAGATCCGGCAACCCGGGTCGTGATCGTCACGGGCGCCGGCGAGGCATTCTCGGCGGGCGGCGACCTCGATTGGATCGAGACGATGGTCAACGACTACGACGGGATGCGCGTCGCCTTCAAGGAGGCCGGGGAGCTCGTCTACCGCATGGTCCACTGCGAGAAGATCATCATTTCTGCAATCAATGGGATGGCCGTGGGCGCCGGTCTCGCCGTGGCGCTCATGGCCGACATCAGCATCATCGCCGAGGACGCCCGTTTTACCGACGGCCACATCCGCCTCGGCGTCGCGGCCGGCGATCACTCCGCCATCATCTGGCCGCTCCTGTGCGGGCTGGCCAAGGCGAAGTACTACCTCATTACCTCTGAGTTCATCGATGGCAAGACCGCCGACCGCATTGGGCTGGTCTCTAAGTCGGTGCCGGGGGACGAGCTCATGGATGAGGCCATGCGGATCGCCGCCAAAATCGCCACCGGACCTCAGGATGCCGCCCGCTTCACGAAGCGGGCCCTGAATCTCTGGGTGCAGCAGGCCGCTCCGGCGTTTGACGCCAGCCTCGGCTTCGAGATGCTCAACTTCATGGGCCCCGACGTCCGCGAAGGCGCCCTCGCCATCAAGGAGAAACGCCGGCCGAACTACCCGTCTGCGGGGTAGGGACGCGGGGAAGAGCTGCCGACGCCTACATGGCGGCAGCGGTCCCGGTACCGGCAGCCCAGTCCCGGTGGAGGCCGGCGTAGGTCCCCTCAGCGGCGAGGAGATCGATGTGGCGGCCCTTCTCCACCAGGCGGCCTTCGTCGAACACCAGCACTTCGTCGGCGGCTTCGGCGGTTGACAGGCGATGGGCGACGGTGATCGACGTGCGGCCGGCAACGGCGGCCTCCATGGCGTCACGCAGACGCACCTCGAGGGCCGGATCGACGGCCGAGGTTGCTTCGTCGAGCACGAGGAGATCGGGGTCGGCGATCCAGGCTCGAACCATCGCCACCAGTTGGCGTTCTCCCGCCGACAGCTGGTTGCCGCGCTCGCCGACAGGGGTGTTCAGTCCGGCGGGCAGGCTATCGACCCAATCCGCCAGGCCGAGATCGTCGAATGCGGTCTGGATCTCATTGTCGGTGGCGTCCGGCTTGCCGTACCGGACGTTGCCGGCAATTGACGTGTCGAACAGGAATCCCTCCTGGGGTACGAAGGCCACCCGATTCCGCAGTTCAGTGAAGCCGATCCGGTCGAGAGGACGGCCGTTGAGCTCGATCGACCCGCCTCCCGGGTCGACCAGTCGGGTGACAAGTTTCGTGAAGGTCGATTTGCCCGAACCCGTCTTGCCGACCACCGCGATCCTCCTTCCGGGCCCGATCGACAAGGACAGATCGCGGATTACGAGCTCATCGCTTCCGGGATAGGAATATGCAATGCGGGTCAGCTCCATGCCGATGGGCCCGGCTTCCGTTGCCGGGCTGCTCTCGTCCGGGTCGACGATGTCGGGCGGCGTGTCGAGAACGTTCAGGATTCTGCGGACACCGGCCGCCGCCGATTGGGCCTCGCTCAAGGTCTCCACCAGTGTCTGGATCGGCTCGACGAGGAGGTTCACCAGGAACAGGAACGCGATCATCCGGCCGGCGGACAGGCCCTCGCCGAGCGGCGTGGCGACTCCGAGGCCGACTACGCCGGCTGTGATGAGCCCGGCGAAGAGCTCCGCACTGGAGAAGAGGGCGGATCCCAGGGAGAAGGTGCGAACCTCCGTGCGGAACTGGGACTCGACGGCGTCGCTGACTCCGGCGAGCGTCTCTTCCTCCGCTCCGTAGGCGCGAATCGTCGCCAGGCCGGAAATCGCCTCACTCATCGTTCCCAGGGTGATCCCGATTCGGTCCCGAACCCGATCGTGGGCGCGGCGCAGAATCGTCTGAAACCAGATCAGCAATCCGGCATAGATCAGCGCCACGAGGGCAACGAAGAGAGCCAGCTCCCAGCGATACACCATCATCGCCGCCACCGCCAGCAGCGCCTGAGCCGCGCCGACCAGCATGCCGACACCGCCCCAGTCCATAAACTCCTGAACGGCGGTGATATCGGAGGTGACTCTCGAGACAAGAGCACCACGCCGCTCGCTCTGCACGTGCAGCATCGACAGCTTGTGGATGTGGGCGAAGGCGGTCACCCGCAGGTCGCTGAGGCCGGCAGCCGATCGTACTGCGAGGCGGATGAGGGCCTGGCGGCGGACCGCCATCGCCACCACCATGGCGGCCACTGCCAGAGCGCCGCGCGCAACGACATTTCCCATGTTGATGGAGTCCGCCTCGAGTAGCTGCGTGTCGATCAGGCCCTGAATGACGATCGGGATGACCAGGGCGATCGCAGTACCGGCAGCAGCCAGGAACACCGTCACCCAGAGGCCGCGGCGCAGCTCCGGGGCGACCCGCAGCACGCGGCGTAGCGCGGTTGCCGTACCGATTTCTGTCTCGACGATCCCCAGCAGTGGCTCGCTCACGGCACCGTCTCCGCCGTCGTTTGTCCGCTGTCCTCGTCGTAGGCCTCCAGGATCTTGGCGTAGCCGGGGATGGTGAGCAGCTCCTCGTGGTGGCCTCGCCCGAGGATGCGGCCGTCTTCCAGGTAGATGATCTCGTCCGCCAGTAGGATCGAGGCTCGCCGGTACGCAACGATGACGATCGTCGCAGGCAGTTCGGCCCGTTTGAGCGACTCGAGGATCTCGGCTTCGACCGAAGAGTCCACCGCCGACGTGGCGTCATCGAGGATGAGAAGCCTTGGCATCCGGACGAGCGCCCGAGCCAAGGCGAGGCGTTGTCGCTGGCCACCGGACAGTGTCGTGCCGCGTTCGCCCAGGATTGTGTCGTAGCGGAGCGGCAGCGCGTCGATGAACTCGGCGGCCCCGGCCAGGTTCGCCGCATGTTCGACCGCGGCTGGGTCGGGCTGTCCGCCGATCGCGATATTGGCCGCCACGGTGTCGTCGAAAAGGAAGGCCTCCTGCGAGACAAAGGCCACCTCTCCGGGTAGGGCGGACCGAGCGAAGTCCCGCAAGTCGCGATCGTCGATGCGGATGGCTCCGGTGGTGGGGTCCCACAGCCGGGCCAGCAGCGTGGCGAGCGTTGACTTGCCGGAGCCGGTGGGCCCCACGATTGCGATGGTGCGCCCCGGCGGTATCGGCATCGTGAGATCGCGCAACACCAGCCCATCGCCGTACGAAAAGTCCACCGGCGACGTGTCCACCGCGGCGCCCGTGCCGATGTCGCGAGCGTCGAGTTCGCCGTAGGGCACGAGCTCGGATGCGTCGTATACGGCCTGCACCCTCGTCCATGCCGCCGAGGAATGCGCCATGTCCCACAGCACGAAGCCGACGACCCGAATCGGGATCGTGAGCAAGCTGAATAGGTAGGCGATCGTGATGATGTCACCATTGCTGATAGCGCCGGCCCGGATTCGGGTCGCCCCGACGATCAGCAGTACCACAGTCACCACTCCCAACATGCCTTCGACAAGGATGCGGTAGCCCGCCCAGGTGGTGCCCATGGCGGCGATTCTGTCTCGCAGGACCTCGGAGGCTGTCCGTAGCCGCTCGGTCTCGTACCTCTCGCGGCCGAGCGCTTTGACCGTGAGCGCCCCATCGAAGCTCTCGTGGACCACGCGGCCGACCTCTCCCCGATCGCGTTGGATTTCCTCGTAGACATCGAACATCAGCCAGGAGCCCCTGACATCGATGGCGATTATCAGGGCGAGCGACACGACCGCGACCGCAGCCATGAGCGGATCGATGATGAAGATGAGGACGCTCGTGCCAATGAGCAGGAGCACTGTGCCGGTGGCGTAGGGGAGCGGTGCCAGGATCCATGTCGCTCCGCCGGCATCCGAGTCGGCGACTGCGAGCAGGTCGCCCACACCGCGGTGTTGGTGCCATCGCAGTTCGAGGCGCAGCATCCTGTCGATCAGGTTCTCGCGCACATCGGCCTGGCATCGCGCCTGAAGCCATCCGGCGCCGATGCGACGGAACGTGATTCCCGTCGCCTTCCACAGCGCCACACCCGCGATCGCAGCCATCGCCGGCCAGAAGCGATCGCCATGCGGAACGTCGCCGTCGAGCACCGGGATGATCAGGTCGTCGGCGACGTTCCCAATAACCACTGCGGCGGCCACGATCGCCCCGACATAGGCTGCGGCTCCGAGAGCCCCTGCCACATAAGCCACAGGGTGCATCGAGATGAGCCGTCCGATGAGCGACAGCCCGCGGCGCAGCACACTCTGCAGCGTCGATCGATCCACGGGAGGCGCGCTCACCCGGCGATGCTAGATGCCCGCCGGAGCCGTTTCGCCGGTCTCAGCAGGGGGTGGTCACGCCTTCGTCCGTACAGGTGTCGTTACCATTGCCGCCGTCGAGGATGTCGATCCCGGGCCCTCCGAAGAGCTGGTCGTCGCCGCCACCACCGGAGAGGACGTCGTCGCCGGCACCGCCGTAGAGGACATTCGATCGGAAGTCGCCGTTCAGCGTGTCCGCGCCATGGCCCCCGTACCCCGTTTCAAAGTCCGAGAGCGTGTCGTTGCCCTTCTTGCCGTACTGGATCAGCGCCGAACTGAGCACGTCGGCTCCGGTCCCGCCGACCTGGACCGTGGTGAAGAACTCGCCGGTCAACGAGTCGTTGCCGGACCCGCCGTGTTGACGCGCCGCGTCTTCCCCGCTGATTCGATCATGGCCGGGCCCGCCATGCTGGGTGCGTCCCGGAACATGACTCGACAACACCGGCATGAACAGTTCGTCGTCACCAGCCCCGCCGTACTGATGGAGTCCCCCGTGGAGTTGGTCTGAACCGTCCCCGCCAAACATCCGGCCCTCGGAACCGCAGTAGACCGTGTCATCGCCAGTACCACCGCGAACCACACCGCAGGCTGGAGGCCAGCTGCCGGTGCTACCGATCGTGTCGTTTCCGGGTCCGCCCCAGACAGTCGGAGGATCGACCCAGAATGGCCCACCCCAGGTGATGGTGTCGTTGCCCGGGCCACCGATTCCGTCCGGTCCCTCGCTTCCGAGATGGAGGATGTCATCACCGTCACCCCCGTCGAGGGTGTCGGCACCCAGCGTGGAAACCAGGGAGTCGTTTCCAGCGGCGCCATTGATTACGTCGTCGCCCGATCCACCGTAGAGCGTGTCGCGGCCGGGGCCACCGTTGACGACGTTGTCTCCGGCCACGCTCTTGACGGTGTCTGGTCCGGCGTTGCCGGAAAGGGCGTCGGCGCCCTCGCCGCCCAGGATCGTGTCGGCGCCCCCTCCGCCGCTGATTTGATCGTCGCCGGCGTCTCCATACAGTCGGTCGGGTCCGCCGTGGCCGCGTATCGCATCCGCCCCGTCCCCGCCGTAGATCACGTCGCCGCCGCGGCCACCGACCAGGTTGTCGGGTCCTAGACCGCCCTGGATGACATCCCGGCCGCGGCCCCCGCGTACCGCATCGGCCCCGGATCCGCCGAAGATGGTGTCATCACCGTCTCCGCCGATCAGCCGGTCGTCGCCATCGTCGCCGCAGATGAAGTCATTGCCGCCCTTGCCATCGATGACGTCGTCGCCGGCGAGACCCTTGATGATGTCATCGCCTTCGGTGCCAACTATGTGGTCGTTGCCGTCAGTCCCTGTGATCACACCGCTTCCGGCACAAGGATCGAACTCGGGAGCGATCCGCAGCAGCCAGACGTTCCCGATGTGGCCGCTGAGCGCGTGGTCCGTGTAGATGAGGCTGTCACCAGCAGGACTGAAGATCAATGAGTCGGGACTGCCACCCTGGAGTACCGGACTGCTGACGAGTGTGGGGTCGGAACCATCGGTGTTGAGCCGATACACCCCAACGTCACCCAGCACATAGGCTATGTCGCCGACGGAGTAAGCCGGCACGTACGAATCTCTGGTCACGTGGGCCGGCCAGGGTTTAGGATCGGCCCCGGTGACCGTCACCGAGAACATACCGGTCGGCATGAAGGATCGATCGTCGTAGTTTCTGATCAGCAGGCGAGGCGCGTCTCCGAGGAAGCTGTTGCCGAGTCCTCCCACCGTCGCCGTCAGCTCGCCGAGACTGAGAGCGCTGTGGGTGGCAACGTCGTAGACGTAGGCTTCGGTGCGCAACATGTCGACATCCGACATCGTGGCCGATGCGAATCGTTCGTCGTCGGCGACCTGCAAACCGGCGCCAGTTGTGCCCCCTTCAAAGCTGCGGCCGAACAGGACGATATCTTCAGTTTCCAGATCGACGCCATACACGTCTGCGCCGCCTCGTGACACATCCGTGGCCAATAGGGTCGTGCCATCAGAGGTAAGGTGGATGCTGGTGTAACCACGCGAATGCATCAGCTCCCAGGGCTCGATCGAGTAGATCCGGAAGGCTGCTGCTTGTCCGCCGTCGAAAGCAAACACAGCCAGGCGCGGCTGGCTGGCAACCCTCAGGACGGGCGACTCGTCGCTGCCCGCGAGGCTCGGGGCCATGCCGATGAATCGATCGACTCCAGAATCCAGGTTCAGGCTCCGCACCTCGAACTCGTCCTCGGCGAGGGCTGCGAGGTACATCACCTCGTTGGCCACGGTGTCCAGATCGGAGGAGCGGCTGTGGAGCCATCCGGGGACCCCGGGGATGTCCTCGACGACGCCCGTGGAAATCTCGATCTTGACCAAACCGGCGTCCGCCTCGGCGACGCACCACTTGTCGTCGTCGGTCAGTGCAAACTTGCGACCTACTCCGTCGGTGAGCAGGCGGCGGCCACCGGTGGCGATGGTCGCGAGGTACAACGAGCCTCCGTCCCGGACAAGCGCTGCCGACGAGTCGTTCAGCACCAGGACGCTTTCCCTGGTGCCGTCACTCGAACCGAGGCTCACCGACAGGCCGCCCGCGATTGGGATCGCTGTCAGCGCACCAGATTCCCCCACAATGGCGTGAGCGCCGTCGGGCGTATACCTGACCCAATCGATCTCACCTGACGCCAGCAAGCGCGGCTCCCAGTCGCGTGCGACCTCCGGCGCGGCAGTAGAACTCACTACCGGCAATGCGTAGCTAGCCGTGGCCAGCACGAAGACGACTACCAGCCGTCGAGCCTTCCCTCCCATACGTCACCCCCTTGGTGGCGTGTAGTGTCCCGCAGCCGGCTGTTGACCGCAATGGTGTGTTTGCATCAATCGTCTGATGCCCACGCCGGCTGCCATCCATCACAGCGCCTCTAATCTCCCGCCCATGACCCAGCCCATCTCCTTCCTCTCCGACTTCGGACGCGTCGACGAGTTCGTCGGTGTCGTTCACGGTGTCGTTGCCAGAATCGCCCCGGAGGTCAGGGTCATCGACATCGGTCATGACTTCCCCCGGGGCAACGTGCGTGCGGCCGCGCTCGGGCTGGTGCGCGCGATCCAGTACATGCCCCAGGGAGTGGCTCTGGCCGTTGTCGACCCGGGTGTCGGCACCAGCCGCAGACCCATCGCGGCTCGCACCGAGTGGGGCGTGTTCATCGGTCCCGACAATGGGCTCCTGGCGCCGGCGGTCGCCATGGTCGGTGGTGCCGACAAGTTCGTGTCGCTCGACAATCCCGAGCTGGTGCTGCCCGCTGAAGGGTTGACATTCGACGGCCGGGATCGTTTCGCCCCGGCTGCGGCCGTCATCGCGTCGGGTCAGGCGCAGTTTGAGGACCTCGGCACCTCAATTGCACCCGATTCGGTGACGCCGTTGATGATGCCGCTGGTGGAACACGACCGCAACGCGGTTAGTGGCGAGATCCTGTGGGTCGATCACTTCGGGAACGCCCAGTCGAACGTCACTCCTCAGGATCTAGCGACGCTCGGCCTGGCCGTCGGTGACGAGGTGGTCGTGAGCATCGGTGCCACAGAGCATGAGCTCACCTGGGTTGCCACCTACGGTGAGGTGGCTCCCGGAGATGGGCTGCTGCACATCGATTCGTACGGCCAAGTGGCAATCGCCGTCCACGGCGGCCGGGCAGACGAAAGCTATCCGCTCGCGGACGGGGTCGCGGTGACTTTGCGGAAACCGGGCACTGCGTTCGTGCCGATTCAGAGCGTCAGTCCGGTCGTCTGAACCTTCCACACAAACGTGCCCACGATCAGGGCGAGAAGGAGCAACAAGACGAAGGCTGTGAAAGGGCGCACCGGGGGGACAGTACTCAGTACAGGGCGCTTCAGCTAAGTGTCGGGGCTCAAACAGGCTCAGAATCGGCCATTTTCGTCAACCAAGATTTGGCGGTTCCGGGCCGCGTTATCCTTGCCGCCGTGGTTAGCAGGACCATTCCAACGGCGACAGTCGCCCGGCTTCCGGTGTATCTCCGATCACTGGTGGAACTGCCCGCGACCCAGGAGACCTGTTCATCGGACCAGCTGGCGGCGATTGCCGGGGTCAATTCGGCCCAGGTGCGCAAAGACCTCTCCCACTTCGGCTCTCTCGGCACCAGGGGGGTCGGTTACAACGTCGGGGAACTGCGCTCCCTCCTGCGTGAGGCGCTTGGGCTCACGCGCGAGTACTCGGTCGTGCTCATTGGCGCCGGCAATCTGGGCTCGGCGCTGGCCAACTATCCGGGCTTTGAGGCCTGGGGGTTCGAGATGGTCGCCGTCTTCGACACGGAACAGGACAAGGTTGGACAGATTGTCGGCGATCTGACCATTCAGCATCTGAGCGATCTCGAGAAGGTGGTGGCGGATCGAGAGGTTTCGATCGGAATCATCGCTACGCCGGCAGGCGCGGCTCAGGATGTGGCCGACAGAATCACGCGGTCCGGGATCCGCTCAATTCTCAACTTCGCACCGTCGGTGCTGCAGGTCCCGGATGGCGTTTCGGTCAGGCGAGTAGATCTGTCGACAGAGCTCCAGATCTTGACGTTCCATCTCAGCTCGCGGGCCGACGAATCGGCAGCCGGCTGAGCGACGAATCGGCTACTCGGTCTCGCGCTCGTACCGATCGAGCGCCAGCACAAACATCACGAAGAGGATGGCCGAGCCGACGGTGAGGGCGATGGCCGGAACCCGGATCTGGAATGCGTTGAGGCCTTCGATCGATGCCGGGCGAATGCCCCGCGGGGCGTAAACGACGAAGAGCAGGCTGCCGATGACGAGCCACCCGAACGTCGCGGTGCCGGTGATCAGGAAGGCGAGCCTCCGGCCGACGTTCGTGTACAGCAGAAGGAATCCGGTGCCGACGAACGCCACCAGGGAGGTGACGCTGATCAGGATGCCGCGAGCCGCCACGGAAAAGGCGGTTATCTCGCCGGCGTCGTCGCGCTGCTTGAACACCGCGTCGTAGGCGTCGCCGAGCAGCCCTCGCGCCGGAGGAATGAACGAGATGACGGTGACTATCACCCCGGCGATGCCAATCTTCTCGAGCGTGCTCAGGCCGGTCTCGTCGTCACGGACCCGTCGGGCCAAGCCGGCCATCTGATCCACTACCCGACGCACGCTGTAGCGGCTCCCGCTCATAACGACCTCTCAAACTCGACCAGCAACTCGATGTCCTCAGTGCTCAAGATCTGACCGAAGCCGGGCATCCGTCCGCTACCGAGCCCGTTGAGCCCGTAGTTCTTGCCGAACTCTGAGCCGTTGATGATGAAATCGGCCTGATCGCCGGGGTCGGGGAACTGGGTGACCGCGCGGCCGTCGAGCAGCGACGGCCCCCACGCTCCGGAACCGGGCTCGGATTGGAACGCAACTCCGGCGCTGTATCCGGACGTGTGGCAGCGGGCGCAATACGCGTTGAACAGGGCGACGGCCCGATCGGCCTCCGCTGGCGACAGGCCTGTGTCCGCGGCGACGGCCGCGATGTCGGTCTCCCAAACTCGCGCCGCGAGAGCTGTCTCGAGATATGCGATGTCGGCCGCAACTCCGTCGCGGAAGAGGTCGATTCGCTCCGCGGTCACCGAGAGTGTGAGATCTGCCGCGTCGAGGGAAGTCATCAGAGTGTCGGCCCGCTCGAGATCCGGTATCGGGTTGCCTTCTGCGTCCAGGTTTGTGAAGGCATCACGCCAATCGAACTCGGCAAGGAACGCCGGGTCGGGAACAATGTCGAGCGTTCCGGCCTGACGCTGCGTCAGTGTCTCGTACATAGTGGCCGCATAGTCCTGCAGCCCGACTTCGGCTTGATCGGTGAGACCGTCACGGTCGATGTCGGCACCCGCCTCGGTGCAGGAGTATCCGACCATGTTCGCCGAAGCCTCCGTGCAGGTGCCATCAGAGCGCAGCAGCGCTTCGATCTCGGCGCTGAAGTCCTTGATGACGTTGTACCTGGCTTCGGCTGAGTTGATGTCCTCGAGCTCGGCCCGCTTGGCATCGAGTTGCTTGTTGATCGTGTCTTCGCCATTGGCCGTCCGGCTGCGGGCCGCCTCGATGGCGCCGCCGACTTCGTCCAGTACCTCTCCCTGGGTGATCTGGACGCTCCTGATGTAGGAGATGACCTGCTCGACTTCCTGTTTGGTCATGGCGCCACCACCGTCGAGGCCGTTGGCCGGCATAGGCGTCCCATCCCGGCCGTAGACGATGAGCTCGGTGATTTCATCCTCGGAGAAGCGGTAGAAGACGTCGTTCAGGGACGGGGCGGCCCACGACGTGCTGAGGCCGCTGCGCGGTTCGGTGAACTCGCGACCACCGCCGACCCCGGCCGGACCGTGGCAGGTGATACAGGAGAAGAACTCGAACCACTTCTCGCCCTCCTCGATGTCCTTCTCGTGGATCTTTTCAGCGGCGTTCGCCTGGCGACGAGATTCGGTGGCGTAGTACACGGACATGACGCCGGCGAGCACGGCAGAGGACACCACCGCGGCCATCAGGATTCGAGTGAGTTTGGGGCCTTCTAGTTCATCGTCGGAGATTGGCGGTGAGACGTTGGGAGCCGGCTCGTCCTTGCGTACCGAGCGTCGTGCGTTCAACCACAGATAGGCCATCCACGCCATGAGCACGGCGACGGCAACCAGCAGGACTATCGAACCGAAGCCAACGTTCGAGGGCTCCACCGGACCGGCGTCTACAGCCAGCACCATCGAGCTGTGGTTGATCAGGTCCACCATTGCCTCACATCACACACAGAACGGCCCCAGAGGATATCGGGAGGTCTTGCTAGTGGCTCGCGGGGTCTCGAAGACGTCGCCGGTGAGCACGACCAGTTCGCCGGCACCGTCGATGGAGACACCGAAACGATCCATGTTGCGGGGAGCCGGGCCCGCTTCATACTCGCCGTGGAGGTTGTACTTCGATCCGTGGCAGGGGCATTCAAAGCCCTGTGAGGGAACACAACTCGGAACCCGGCAACCCAGGTGAACACACTTCTGCCAGAGCGCCATCAATCCGATATCGCTTCCATCGCTGGCCACGACAGGGAGGCCCTCGAAGGAGCTCCCGAGTTGCTCAGCCTGGCTGAAGGGAACGAGCCAGGTCTGAGCTGCGGCGACGAACAGCGGGATGGCCGTGCCGTCGGGCTGTTCGATTTGCGCTTTGAGGTCGGCGAAGTTCCCTACCGCGATGGGCGATCCGAAGCCGGTGCCGAGCCGGGGCCACATGAACGCCAGGCCCGCCAGTGCGAACTGCCCGAGGAAGATTCCCCAGAGGCTGCCCAGAGACCGGTTGAGGAACTTGCGGCGGGTGATTGAGTACTCGGTAGCGCTGACCTCGTCACGTTCCAGGAGCGGGTCGGACGGTTCAGCAGCTTCAACCACGGCCGGCTCCGGTGTCTCGGTTTCTTCAACGGTGGTGTCGGCAAGAGCCTGGACGCGCTGGCGATCCGTTCGGGAAGCTCTCCTGTCGAACCGTCCCCTCACGTCGGTCGGAGCAGGACCTCGCCGCCCGGCCACCGTGACAACGCCCGCCACCGCCAACAGGGCGGCGATGACAAGGCCAACAACGAATAGACCTGTGCCGGTCATTCGATACTGCCGTCCGCGTCTGTGGAAATTGTGTTGTTCATTAGAAGTCGAAGAAGATCCCATCTGACCACGGGAACGTGAAGTTGAACCCGGGGCCTCTGAAGAACGAGCCGTAGATAGTAAGGATCGCTGCGGCGAATACGAAGAAGCTGAAGATCATGATGGCGAGTTTGCGGTCCGATGGCCGAACGGATGGATTGCGATCGACGTAAGGAATCATCGCCAATCCGACGAGGCCGAAGCCCGGAATGATGACGCCGGCGACCTGGGGATCGAAGTAGGCCAGCAATTCCTGAAGACCGAGGAAGTACCACGGCGCTTTCGACGGGTTGGGCTGCTCGTTGAAGTTGGCGAACTCGAGCAGCGGTGCGTCGACAAACGCCGAGAAGACTATTAGGGCCACGGTGCAGGCTATGAGGGCCACAAACTCGATAATCAGGAGGTGGGGCCAGGTGGCGACTTTGTCGTGGGGCTCCTTCTTGACCTTCTGGATTGCCCCCGCCTTGACGACGGTGAGCAGCCGTTGGGTGGTGACGCCGTCGGGGATCGCAGGTGCCGCCGCAGGTGCGGCAGCCGCGGCCGCGGCCGGCGCCGCTCCGGCACCCGCCGCCACCGGTGCAGGTGTCGGCGCGGCTTCGCCCTTCATCTCGGCAAGAACTTCCTCGACGTCGCGTCCCTCCCGCTTGGCGCGGGCTTGAGCAGATCGGCGCAGGATGGCGTCGGGGAGCCCGGAGGGGGCAGCTTTCGTCGCGGTCGCCGCCGCGGCTGGGGCAGCCGGGGCCGGGGCAGAAGCGGCCGGGGCAGCAGGGGCCGGTGCGGCTGCCGGGGGGGCCTCGCCCTTCATCTCGGCGAAGATCTCTTCGACGTCGCGCCCTTCTTTCTTGGCCCGAGCCTCGGCGGATCGGCGCAGGATGTGGTCGGGGAGTCCTGAAGGCGCGGCCTTTGCAGGAGCGGCTGCTGCGGGCTCGGGTGCGGCCGCGGCGGGAGCCGGTGCGGCTGGTGCGGCCGCGGGAGGGGTTTCGCCCTTCATTTCGGCAAGGACTTCTTCGACGTCGCGCCCTTCCTTGTTGGCGCGGGCTTCGGCGGATCGGCGCAGGATGTGGTCGGGGAGTCCTGAAGGCGCGGCCTTTGCGGGAGCGGCTGCGGCGGGCTCGGGTCCGTCTGCTGGGGGCTCGGGTGCGGCCGCGGCGGGGTCCGGTGCGGCCGCGGGAGGGGTTTCGCCCTTCATCTCGGCAAGGATCTCTTCGACGTCACCACCTTCGGCGGCGGCGCGGGCTTCCGCCGAGCGCCGCAGCAGATGCTCGGGGAGCCCCGATGGCGCAGCTTTGGGCGCGGCCGGAGGCGCGGCTGCCGGCGGGGGCGCGGCTGCCGGCGGGGGCGCGGCTGCCGGCGGGGGCGCGGCTGCCGGCGGGGGTGTGGGTTCGGCCGCCGCCGGGGGAGCGGCTGCTGCCGGAGCTTCCGCCGGCTCGGCGGCTTCCACCTGGGGGGCTTCACCCTTCATTCGAGCGAGCACTTCCGCTACGTCGCGGCCTTCCGCCGCGGCACGTGCCTCGGCCGACCGTTGCAGAAGATGTTCGGGTATCTCAAACATTGGTTATTCCCTATAGGGGCCCGGAGATTCCGCCGTCCTTGCGGACCCGCCAGAAGTGCACTGCCATGAAGATCACGATGATGAACGGGAAGAAGAGGACGTGGAGCACGTACCAACGCAACAGGGTGTCCGGCGTTATCTGGACACCGCCGACAAGTGCAAACGAAACCTGATCTCCGATCACCGGCGTGTAGTTCGCCATGTTGGACCCCACGGTCACGGCCCACAGTGCCAGCTGATCCCAGGGGAGCAGGTAGCCGGTGAACGACAGCATCAGGGTCAGGAAAAGCAGGACGACACCGACGACCCAGTTGAACTCACGCGGCGGCTTGTAGGCGCCGTGGTAGAAGACGCGCGCCATGTGCAAGAAGACTGTGAGAACCATCGCATGAGCCCCCCAGCGATGCATGTTGCGGACGAGCTGCCCGAAGGCGATGTTTGTCGATAGCGCCTGGATGTCCTCGAATGCAGCCGGCGAGGTGGGGCGGTAGTAGAACATGAGAAAGATGCCGGTGATGGTCAGCAGGATGAAGAGGAAGAAGCTCAGGCCGCCCAGGCACAGGGTGTAGGAGAGGCGCACTCCGTGGCGCTTCACCTTCACCGGATGCAGGTGATAGAGCACGTTGTTCATGATCACGTAGGACCGGTTGCGGGGACTGTCGTTGTAGCCCGAGCGCAGCGGCGAACCCGGGCGGAAGATGCTCGCCCACAGTTGCGAAGTACGGATATGCGAACCGGCTTCCTTGACCCGGTCCAAGAGCCCGGTCTTGCCGTTTCCGTTGGCCAACGTTTCTCCCTGCTTCCTCTTTATCACACCGTTGCGGCGGCTGGGCAGTCTCGCACAGTCGCCGGACGATGCAATCTTGTCTTTACCAGCGGACGCCGTAGAGGTATCCGCTCTTGAAATCTCTCTGCCCCGTGTCGACCTCCCACGGAGACTCAGCCATCTGTCCTACCTCGTCGGCCAGCGACCCGCTGAATTTGCCGAGCGTGATGACATTCGTCGGGCACCGATCGACACAGAGTGCGCATCGCGTGCACACATCCTCGTCTACGAGGAAGAACCCCTGGTTCTCCTGCTTCTCTGCCGGGTTCGAAACGTTGGTGCCTTCGGCGATGACGTCCAGCGACAGGTAGTGGATGCACTTCCAGGGGCAGATGTCGACACATCCCTCGCACAGGATGCATTCGCTCTGGTCGATGTGCAGGAACTGCTTGGGTTTGACCGCGGCCACGAGGTACTCCCCGTCGACGGCCGTGAGCTGGTAGTCATCACGAGTGTCGGGATTGTCGAACCAGACGTCCTTCTGAGCCATCAGCGCCCCACCGCCGGCCGGATTCCCCGGTGCATCAGCGCTCCACCCTGGTCAGCGGGCGGCCGTACTTCGAGACCTTGACGGGAGGGCCCTGCTCGGCGAGGCGCTTGGCGCGGTCCTGCCACTTCCACATCGTCACGGCGACCGCGACGGTCACCGTGAGTATGTAACCCTGGCCGATTAGATCCTTGATCGCGGCGGCCGAGATGGATATCTCGTTGCCGAATGTGAGAACGGAGGGAATCGGCACCCACTCCTTCAAGCTGCTCCAGTCCAGTGTCGACTGCGTCACAGTGAGGAACTCGTTGGGGATGACCCCGTACAGGATGATCATGAGGCCGGTGAAAAGGAAGGCGCCGATGGATGCGCGCGCCCACGTCATCTCTCGTTTGTAGAGGAAGGCGAGCGCCATCCCCGCCATGGCGACGAGGAGCCCGCTGAGCGAAATGATCTGGGCACCGAGGGTGGGAACCCAACCCCGGGGCACACTCGGGTAGAGCTCCACCCCGAAGCTGTTCTCCTCCGGGAGCCCGATCAAGTGAACTGCATAGGCTGCTGCGAGCGCTAGAGCGGCACCGGCAACCATGAGAATGATGCCGACTCGCAGGTAGCGCTGTTGGGCTGCGGTCTGACTCATCTAGTTTCAGATATCCAGTCTGGTGGCCGAACGGATGGACATTCTACGCACAGCGATCGGCGTTGGGCATCTGCACTCTAGGGGCCTACGATCTGTAGGCATCCATGGTCGGATATGTCGAGCTAGGCTTGCCGACGCGCTGCCCGAATGCGGCACGACGCATGCCGTACCGGGAGGGTAGGCAGGTGACGCCGGACGTCGACGACATAGCTACGACATCACAGGATATGACGACCGCGACGACGGTCGAAGCACCGGCTGCCGGGATTGCAGCTGACCGCCCCGTATCGTCGGCTGTGGCAGGCAGCTACTTCAAAACGGCCATCGGTTTTCTGGCTCTGGGCCTGGTGCTCATGCTGGTTCTGGCTATCAAGCGAGTCGCGCCGGAGTTTCTCGGCGGCGTCGCATTCATGTCGTACGGGCGGGTCGTTCCGGCGGCCACCGCCCTCTTGCTCAACGGCTGGCTGACCATCGGGCTCATCGGCGCCCTGCTCTACATCGTGCCTCGGTCGAGCCGGGCCGACCTCGGAGACGGCTTGGCGGTGAAAGGTGCCCTGGTCCTGCTCGCGGTGGCGCCGCTGGGCGGAGCCGTCGGACTCCTCGCCGGCTACACAGAGGGTCGCCGCTACCTCGAGTCGTTCTGGGTATTCGACTTTGTCGCCCTGCTCGGCCTGCTCGTCGCGGCACGTTCGATCGTTCGTGTGGCGCGACGCTCCGAAGACTCGTCGCCCGCCAATTGGTACGCAGTCGCTTCAGTCGTGTGGCTGGTACTGGCCCACGTCGTCGGCAATCTCCCCGGACTCAGCGGCTATGCCGGTCAGCTGCAGACCTCGTTCTACAGGTCGAGCCTCATCGGTCTCTGGTTCGCTTCGGCGAGTGTCGCAATCGTCTACTACGCCGTGCCGCGGCTGGCGGGCCGCCCGCCCCTGCGTGGCACCAAACTTTCAGTTCTCGGCATATGGTCGCTCGGGTTCGTGTGGGCTATGACCGCTCCTGCGGAACTCACTTTCGGTGCCGCCGGCGATTGGCTCGAGACAATCGGTGTTCTGTTCTCCATCGCACTGTTCCTACCGATACTCATCATCGCCACCGACCTCACAGAGGCGATGCGCGGCGCCTGGTCGAATGTCGGCGATCGGGTCGCGCTCCGGTTCGTGATGGCCGGGTTCGGTTTGTTCGCCGTCCTCGCCGTGTTCAACCTTGTCCAGGCCCTGCGCGCTTCATCGGCCGTTGTCGGCTTCACCGACTGGGTTGCCGCTATCGAGGCTCTCGTCATCTTCGGTCCGTTCAGCCTGATTCTCCAGGGTCTCTTCCGGCTGGCGGCGCCGGACGTCTTTCGCGGGAATCCCGGATCGGGAGTCCTTGGTCACCGGCTCGTTCTCGTGGGCCTCATCACCCTCGTCGGGGCGATGGCGGTGGCGGGCGTCCAGACCGGCTTCACCTGGGCGGGTGCTGCCAACTCAGCAGAGTTCACGAATTTCGGCCAGGGCTGGTCGTCGACCCTCTCCCCGCTGAGTGGCAACTACATCGTCCAGCTGGCCGGCCTCTGCATTCTGGCTCTCGGGCTCGCCGGCAGCCTGCTCAGTGCGATGGGAAAGGGGTCCGAGTCTCCCGCCACCGACGAGATTCCGGCGGCAGACGTCGATCCGGAGCTGGTTCTGGTTGCCGCCCCTTCGGTGTCAAAGGTGCTTCGGTACGCGTTGGCGTTCTTTGCATTGACGGCCCTCGTTGTTCTGATCCTGCCGGCATTCGAGAGCGCCGACCCAACTCAGCTGGCCGACCGCAGCCGGACTTACGGGCCCGGCGAATCGGATACGAACGGGCGCGCCGTCTACGTGGCCGAAGGCTGCGTCTACTGCCACACCCAGCAGGTACGCCCGATTGTCACGGACGTCGGGCTCGGTCCGGTGAGTGTGCCCGGGGACTACGCAAAGGAGACTCCCGTGCTCATCGGTGTGCAGCGCTATGGACCCGACTTGATGCACCTCGACACCCGCGCGGATGCTGAAGCGGTTGAAAGCCGGTTGCAGCGGCCCCGGGAAGAAAGGTCCTGGTCGATCATGCCGGATTACGACTATCTGAGTGCCAGCGATCGGGCCGAACTCGTGGCATACCTTGTCGGGGAGGGATGATTTGGACGAGATCCTCCAGCAACTAGAGGCATCACTGGGCGTTTCCGCGGGGTTGCTGGCGCGTTCGGCGTCCGCCCGCGCCGGGGTCAGCGGAACTACGGCGGAGGCCGTGGTCCGCGGCTGGGGTGGCGAAGACGTTGCCCCACCGGAACCGGCCGCCCCCGAGCCGCAACCCGCTGCCACTCCTGCGGAGCCTGCGGCGGTGGAACCCGCTGCTGAGGCGGCCCCGGAGGAACCGGCATCGTCGCCAGAAGAAGCTGCTGCGGATGAGGCGGCTCCCGAGATCGAAGAGCCGACGCAGGAGGAACCGGCAACCGAGGGAGTCCTCGCCGGGTTCCCCGCCTGGCTTGCCGCCGCCCTCGTTGTAATCCCGATGGTGGCGCTGGCCTACGTCCTCATTGCGCCCAATGGGCCGGGCTGCGGGTCGTCGGGGCAGCTTGCCATCGACCCGGAGAGCGGCCTGGCCGAGAACTGTGACGGCACCGAATTCGGTGTCGACGTCTTCAGCTTCTATGGCTCGGGCGAGGAGCTGTACACAAGCTCCGGCTGCGCTGGTTGTCATGGTGATGGCGGTGGCGGGGGTACCGGCCCGGCCATGTCCGGCGGTGCCGTTTTGGCGACCTTCCCCGAAGAGTCCTGTATCGATCATGTGAACTGGGTGGCCCTTGGCACCGCGAAGTGGCCGGACGCGGAGTACGGGGCGAACAACACGGCGCTCGGTGCCTCGGGCGCAGCGATGCCCGGCTTCGAGGACAGCCTCACGCCCGAGGAACTGGTGTCGGTCGTCATCTTCGAGCGGGTGGAATTCGGCGGCCAGACGCTCGCCGATGCCGAGGCCGACTGCCGTGTAGATGAGCTGGAGCTGGCGGACGGCTGAGTTTCGTCGGCGGCCTACATAGGCCCAAGGCATGCATACCATCCTCGGGAATGGCAGCCCGAAGAAGAACTCTCGTCGTCTGTGTCGGGCTCGTTGTAGCCGCTTGTTCCGCGGCCGGTAGCTCGCCCGCGCCTAGTACGGAGGCGGCGATCGCGTCATCAACCGTGACTGTGCCTTGGCCTGCACCGGCATCCTCTGTCCCGCCGGCGGTGGCTTCCCGTCCAGCGCTGCCGCTCGTCGAGCTCGACTTGTGGGCATTCCCGGGACCGGATCACTACGAAGGTGATGTCCTCACGTTTCAGGTGCCGATCGGCGGCTTCGGCGACTATTCGATCGGCGAGATTGCTATCTCGGTCGATGGTGTGCGGCTAGATGTAGAAGCGACGCTCCGCGGCGACCCGCTGCTCGGCGACGTGCTCGTGTTCCCGAATGCCTTTTCCACGGATAATGAAGTCGGCGGTCACTGGGTCGAGGTGACCGGTCAACTCGTGCCGGAGAGGGAAATCGACATCACTCAACGGATTGTGGTCCGGCCGGCAGCCGGGCGTCCCCGCCAGGAGGTGGAGACACGGTGGGCCGTGGAGCGGGCCCTGTGCTGCAACGTCACCTACCTCGTGGGAAGCGCTGCCGAGCGCGATCTCGATGAGGTCGTGGAGCTCATCGATGAGTCGGCGCGGCAAGCAGAGGAGCACTTCGGCCTCGAGTTGCCCCGGGTCGATTTTGTCCTCATCGATCGGTTGTGGGGCAATGGCGGCTACGCCGGAGACGAGGTCGTCGTTTCCTATCTCGACCGCGACTACAGCCCGGGCCGGGGGTCGACCTTCCGCCAGACGGTTCTCCATGAGCTGGCCCATGCCATAACCGACCAGATCGAGCACGCCACCCCGTGGCCGCTTCTCGAGGGCACTGCGGTGCAGTTCGCCGGAGGGCACTTCAAGCCGGAGCCTCTGGGGCCCCGGGCGCGGGCGCTTGATGAGCGCGGTGAGTTGCCACCGCTCGTCGAGCTGTTCACGAGCTTCCGTGAGATGCAGCACGAGTCCAGATATGTGGCTGCCGGAGCGCTGGTCGACTACCTCGTTGAGACGTATGGGTTCCCGAAGTTCGTCGACCTTTTCGACTCCAACTTCGACCTGGCCGGTAGCGAATGGCTTGATGCTGCGGTTCGCCAGGCTCTCGGTATCGACTTGATGGCTCTTCAGGCGGGCTTCACGGATTGGCTGGCCGGCCAGGATCCGTCGACACAGTCACGTGATCTGGCCCTCACTATCGCGCTGCAGGAGGCACGGCGGGCGTTCCAGGGGGCCTACGATCCGTACCCGAGCTTCTTTGCGTTTCCGTCTGTCACCGAGACGGGAGAAGACGCTCTTGCCATGAGGGATCCCCGTAGCCCCCGGCTCGTCGCAGTGGAGGCTCTCATCGGTTACGCCCAGGATCTCATCATCTCGGGTGATCTTGCAGCTGCCGCGGTCGCCGTCTCTGAGGTGGAGCGGGTGGTCGCGGAAGGCACCGTGGGCGTCGGCCTCAGTGCCGACTTCCTCGAGGTCGCTGAGGCTCTCGACGACACCGGCTACGAACTCCTCGAGTACGTGCCGGGGGAGACATCGGCGCTGGCGACCCGAGACGCTCCCGATCTGGTGCGGGTGGACTGGGAGGTCGTTGACGGCGCAATCGCCGTTACCGGTATCCGGTCGGTCTAACGAGGACGGCGCGCCCCCGGCGAACTCGAGCTGGTTAGCGTGCGTAGATGAACCGGACCCCGTGGCCGCCCGTGATCGCGACCGGCGTGCTCCTTGCTGTGAGCTTCGGCACGGTGCTCTATGGATTCTCGATATATGTCACCGATTCGGCCGCCGGTGCCGAATTCTCTTCGTCGATGCTCTCGCTGGCGTACGCCGGCTCGGTAGTTGCCAGCGGGCTGCTGGCGACCCCGCTCGGTAAGTGGATGGATCGGCACGGCGCCCGCAGTGTCGCCGTATTCGGTGGTCTCCTCACGTGTGCCGGTCTCGTAGCCTTCTCGCTGGCATCGAGTTCGATCGCGCTATTGGCTTCGTGGTGGGTGATCATCGGCCCCGGCACGGCCATGACCTACTACGAACCGGCGTTCGTCGTGATCAACCAGAACATCCCGCCGGCGCGGCGCCCGCACGCGCTCGGCATAGTGACGCTGATAGGCGGTCTGGCCGGAGCGGTCTTCATTCCGGTGATCGAGCTCATGAACTCGTCGCTGGGGTGGCGCCCCACGGTCCGCACTCTCGGAGCCGCCATCGCGCTGATCGGTATCGGCGCCGCGCTGCTGATCCCGCGGCGCACCGCGGCACAGGCGCAGGAGTCGGTGGCTCAGCATGTCCCGCTCGGCGAGATCTTGCGCGACCGGCGTTTCGTTTACCTCACGACGGGTTTGGTCCTTGGCTTCGTGGCCTTCAACGGTGTGGTCGCCCACCGGGTCGACCGGTTCGTCGAGGCCGGATTCGCCGTCGGGCTCGTGGCTCTCCTGGCCGGTGGCGCCAGCCTTGTCAGTATGCCGGGGAGATTCCTGGGGCCGTGGCTCGGTGGTCGTCGCCGGGGCATCGAGGTGCTGCAGTGGTTTCTGGTCGTTGTCGCGATCGCGATCGCGCTGGCCATCCCCGGCGGTGCGGCGTGGCTCATGTATGGCCACTTCATACTCTTCGGTCTGGCATTCGGAGCGATAGTCCCTTTGCGGGCGCTGGCGATGGACCAGTGGTACGGGCGCAATCACTACGGGCGTCGCATGGGGATCCAGCAATCCGTCACGCTCGTGGTCGGCGGCCTCGGCCCGCTGGCCGTCGGAGTAGCGCGAGACCTCACCGGTGGCTTCACCGCGCCGATGATCGGGCTGCTGCTCGCGGCCGTTGCCGGGCTGCTCTTCGTCATACTCGCCGGGCGGGTAACCATTCAGCCGGAACCGGTCGCAACCGACACCTAGCCGCGGATTCACACTGCAGTTGGGCGCGACCTAACCTTTGTGGCCCATGACATCGACCCCACAAGTACTGGTTATCGGCGGAGGACCCGGCGGTGCCGCCGCCGGCTACTGGCTCGCCAGGGCCGGGGTGGATGTGACCGTCGTGGAGAAGAAGCGCTACCCGCGGGAGAAGACCTGTGGCGATGGCCTGACTCCACGAGCCATCCGGCAGTTGCTCGACATGGGCTTCGAGTTCGACATCCCCAACATGCATCGCATCAACGGATTGCGGGCCTACGCGGGGGACCTGAAGATCGAAATGCCGTGGCCGCAGCACACCGTATACCCGAGTTGGGGTGGGGTTATCCGCCGGGCCGATCTCGACATGGAGGTGGCCCAGCTCGCGGCTCGCCAGGGGGCGATCATCCGCGATGGCACTGAGGCCGTCGCCATCGTCGAGGACGGTGGACTCACCGGCGTCGAGCTGCGGACCAAGGACGGCTCCGGCGAAGTCGAGATCGAGCGGGTTCATCCCGCCATTGTCGTGATCGCCGACGGGTCGCTGTCGCGCTTCGGTCGGGCGCTCGGCACCTACCGGCGCCGCGATTATCCATACGGCATGGCCGTGCGCGGCTACTTCGAATCGCCCAACTCGACCGATGACATGCTGGAGAGCCAGCTCAACATCACGGACCGGGAAGGGCGCGCCATGCCGGGATACGGCTGGATATTTCCGCTCGGCGACGGGACGATCAACGTCGGCGCCGGGCTGGTGTCATCCTTCAAGGGGTGGAAGGACATCAACACCTCGAGGATCCTCGAGGCATACGTCGACCGGCTGCCGGCCTATTGGGAGGTCAACGCGGACTCACAACTCACCCGTCCGGTGGGCGGCAAGCTCCCGATGGCCTTTTCGGTAGGACCCAAGGTCGGGCCCAATTGGATCCTCGTTGGAGATGCCTCCGGCGCAGTGAACCCGTTCAACGGGGAGGGAATCGACTACGCCTACGAAACCGCTCGGCTGGCCTCCCGCTTCATTACCGAGGCGCTCGGCAGCGGCGATCTCACCCGGCTGCGTAGCTACGACGACGCCATCGAGGACGAGTACGGCGACTACCACCGGGTCGCCCGCGTCTTTGTCAATGCCATTGGCAACCCGGCGGTGATGAAGGCGCTGACCACTGTCGGTATCAGGTCCAAGCCGCTCATGGAATGGACCCTCAAGGTGATGGCCAATCTCCTCGAGCCCGAGGAGTACGGGATGGCCGAACGGGTCTATCACACGATAGAGCGCCTGGTGAAGGTCGCCCCGGAGCCTGCGGTCCGGTAGGAAACGGGCGGCGTGCTAGGGAGCAGCAGACGTTGACCGGCTCTCGGGCTACGACCGAATCGCCTACTTGCGCGCCCAGCAGCGGATGGCGTCCCACCACAACGCCGGCGTCTATCGGGCGATGGCTGCGGTCGCCGAGCACATGCGGAGCATCGATGAGGACTACATGTTGGCCACCGAGGCGACCGCCGCCGAGATCAGGGTGGCCCTCCGTCTGACCCGCCGCGCAGCCGACGCCGAGCTCTCCTTTGCATTGGAGCTGCGGGAGCGGCTTCCCCCGGGTGTGGGCGGCAGTGGCCGCCGGAGATACCCGGCCGCCTCGACGACAATCCTGGAGAACTCGCCGGGTACGGGCCGGTCATTGCCGACGTCGCCCGCCGGGTGGCCGAAGAGCAGCTATCCGCGGAGTGGCGCTTCACCGTTACCGACCCCGCCAGCGGACAACCGATCCTCAACGGGATCACTCGCCGCCGGCCCACCGTTGCCCAGCGCCGCCACGTCGAGGCCCGCCACCGCACTTGCATCTTTCCGGGGTGCCGTATGCCCGCCGTAGACAGCGACCTCGACCATCGCATCCCGCACGACGAGGGTGGCCCCACCAGCACCGACAACCTCGGCCCCCTATGTCGCCACGACCACTGCCTCCGCCACGACAACGGCTGGAGCTACCGCCGCCTTCCCAATGGCGACTACCAGAGGACCACCAGACTCGGCCATACCTACACGACTAGCGGTGCCCCTCCCTAGGAACAGCTGCGGCCACAATTTCGAAACTGATCGCCTACAGCCCTGGCGTCCCACGCGAGAACGGGAGCCGGACTCATGCCGGCTCCCGTTCTCGTGCTCGTTTGTTGATCAGTGTTTGGTTGGTCAGATGTTTGTCGGTCAGATGTTGAGCGGCACCAGCACGTTGTCGATCACGTGAACCACACCGTTGCTGGCCGAGATGTTGGCAGCCACGATCTTGGCTTTGCTCGTCGAAGCAGCTGCATCGATGATCATCCCGCCGGGCGTCGACATCACATCGGCACCGAGAAGAGTCTCGATGGACTTCATGTTGTTCTTGTTGAGAACCGAGTTGGCGAAGCGGCGACCGTCGGTGACGTGATAGAGCAGCACGTCGTCGAGCAGCTCGTTCTCAACCAGGAATGTGGCCAGACCGAGCACGTCGGTGCCGAAACCGAGCTCCATCGCAACCTTCTCGAAGGCGGCGTTGGTCGGTGCGAAGACAGTCATCTGAACCTCGTCGCTCATGACGGCGGCGTCGAGGCCGGCGGTGTCGAGGGCGAACTTCAGAGTGGAGAAGTCCTCGTTCGAAGAGACGATGTCGTAGATCGAATCGTCACCCGGTGCCTTGGGGCCCTTCGCCAGAGCCGGGGCGGCAACCAATCCTATGGCCATGACGGCCCCCACCATCAGTGCAGTAATCCTGCGCATGTTTCCTTCCCTTTCATCGTGGAACATCGCTTCTACGCAGCCGGACTCGATCTGGATGACCCTTTTGGGTCTTCCGATGCTTCCCAGATTCGATCGGAGCTCGGCTCAGCTACTGAAGACCCACTGCTCGACGTTGATCCGGCCCATACGAAAGCCCGCTTCGCAGAGGGTGAGGTAGAGATCCCACATGCGCCGGAAACGTATGTCGAGGTCGTTCTCCGACGCCAGGTGCGGCCAGGCAGCTGCGAAGCGCTCCCGCCACGTCGCCAGTGTTCGCGCGTAGTCGAGGCCGAACGTCTCCACCTGCTGGACTTCCAGTTCCACCGAGTCCGCCAGGTGATGGAGAACCTTGGGTGCGGGCAGTTGGCCCCCGGGGAAGATGTATTGCTGAATGAAGTCGGCGCGGGCCCGGTACGTTTCCCAGACCGCGTCGTCGATTGTGATGATCTGCAGGGCCGCCCTCGCGCCGTCGGCGAGCCGCTGCCGGAGCGTCTCGAAGAGGGCGGGCCACTGGGTTTCGTCGAGGGACTCGATCATCTCGATCGAGGCAATCGCGTCGAATTCACCGGTGACGTCGCGGAAGTCCTGGACGCGGATTTCCACCCGGTCGGCGAGGCCGGCGGAGGCCATTCGCTTCTCGGCGTACTCCGCCTGTTCGGTCGATAGCGTGATGCCGACTACATCGCAGTCGCGTTCACCCGCGGCGTAAGCGGCGAAGCCTCCCCAGCCGCAACCGATCTCGAGGACTCTCATCCCGGGTTCGAGCCCGATGCGGTCGGCCAGTATTCGATACTTGTTGAGCTGGGCTTCGGTGAGCGACTCGTCCGAATGGGTGAAGCGGGCCGACGAGTACGTCATGGTGTCGTCGAGCCAGGCGGCATAGAAGTCGTTCCCGAGGTTGTAGTGGTCGTTCATGGATGCGACTCGGGGGTGGAACTTCTCGGGGCGAATCCGTTGCCAGGCCTTCCGGACGGGGTAACTCACCTTGACGAGAGGATGCTCGAACCAGGTTCGCTGATTGGCGACACCCCAGTCGAAGAAGGCGCGCAGGTCGGGCGTGTCCAGCCGTCCGTCCATATATGCCTCCGTGAAGCCGAGCACGCCGGTTCTCAGTACATCGCCGACTGCCGAGTAGTCATGGATCGTGAGTGCTGCCGTGGGGGTGCCCGAGCCGACGAGGTGACTGCCCTGGGGGGTGGTCAACTCGAGGCGCCCCCTTTGGATCATCCGCTCGAATAGCCATATCCCGAGGCTCTCGCGGCGTTTCATGCTGCCCGCTCCTTCTTGACCGCAGTCACATTGCGGCTCCGGGGCTCTGGCCGCTTGTGGAAGCGGGCGCCCTTGATCGACAGCCGCAGCGCCTCCCAGTGGATCGCGCCCACTGCCTTGAATGTGACCAGGGGATGGGTGATGAAGAGCCGTAGCAGGTTGCGGTCGGTCAGGGGCAGTCGCCTCAAGCGGAGGCCGGCGCGAAACATGACTCCGGAGGCATTGCTCTGGGCGATACCGACGGTTAGCCGCTCCGCCGGCTGGTTCACTGTGAATTCGTAGCGCTGGTTCATGGGATTGAAAGGTGAAACGTGGAGACTTTTGTCGAAGCCATGACGCAGGTCGGCAGTGGTATCGATCGGAACCACGTACCAGTGTTTGTCCCCAAAAGTATTGCGGACTTCGTGGATCACTGCCCTCAGGTCGTCGTCCGGGCCGTAGCAGTACCAAATGCTGATCGGATCGAAGACGTACCCGAGTACGCGGGGGAACGCCAGCAACCGCACCGGGCCGCCGTCAAGGACGATGCCGCTCTCCCCGAGCAATTCGTCGACCCAGTTCCGCAGAGAGCTACCGGTGTCTGGGCCGTGCTTGCCGGATTGGAAACTGAACAGGTTGAAACGATCGAGAGAGAAGAGCCGTAGCTCGCGGTCCAGTCGCTCGAGCTCATCGATGTCGAAGAGCCCGTAGTACACGCGGTACTCGAAACGGTGGGGGAAAGGCGCCAGTCGGGTATGGCTCACTCTGCCTCGATACAACGCCGAGTCGAAGCGCGTCATCGGGCGCCTGCCAGATTCTGCGGGCCGGGTGCCGAGCTCATCGCTACGACCGAGTCGTACCAGGGTGCCGGGCTGCCGAGGGCGGCGGCGACATGCAGACCGGATTGAAGCCCGTCCTCGTGGAACCCGTAGCCAAGATAGGCGCCGGCGTACCAAGTGTTGAGCCGGCCCTGGATTCCGGCGATGCCACGCTGGGCGGCCACGGCGTTGGTGTCGAACTGCGGATGGGCGTAGCTGAAGTGCCCGTGGACCTTGTCGGGTTCCGGTCCCGTCGGCGGGTTGAGCGATACGAAGAGCGGTCGGTGGCGGTCCAGGTTCTGCAGGCGGTTCATCCAGTAGGTGACAGAGGCAACACGATCGAATCGATCGGCGGAGCGCGCCATGGCATTCCAACTCGACCACGTTCCCCGGCGCCGCGGCATCAGGTTGGTGTCGCTGTGAAGCACGGCCTCGTTGGGTTCGTACCTAATGGCCCCGAGGAGCCGGCGTTCGTCCGGCGTCGCTTCGCTGCCGAGGATGTGAAGTGCTTGGTCGGAGTGGGTCGCGAACACCACGTGGTCGAAGGTCTCTTCGAAATCAGGGGTTCGGACCAGTGTCGAGTCACCGGAGCGCAGCAGCGTTTCGACCGGGCTGTTGAGGCGGATTCTCCCGCCGAGGGACTCCGCCAGTTTGCGGACGTAGCTGCGGCTGCCTCCGGTGACTGTGCGCCAGAGAGGACGGCCCACGATCTCGATTAGGCCATGGTTGGAGAGGAAATGCAGGATCGACTCGGCCGGATACTCCGCCGCTTGCCTGGTGCGAGCCGACCAGATGGCGCCGACCATAGGCAGGAGGTAGTCGTCACAGAAACCGGATGAGAAGCCGTGCCTGGCAAGAAGGGCCCCGATTGGCTCCCCGGGGGTTGGGTCGAGATCGGACCCTTCCCTCCGGAAGCGATTGATGTCGGACAGCATGCGGCGAAAGCGGGGACGCAGCAGATTGGTCGGTTGGGCGAGAATCCCTCGAGCGCTCGCCCCGTATTCGAAGTCGCGATCAAGAGAAAATGCGAATGACATGTCACTCGGCTCGGTAACAACATCCAGGTGGGCGAATAGGCGTGTCAGGTGGGGGTAGGTGACCTCGTTGTAGACGATGAATCCTGTGTCGACGGCGATTGGACCCTCGGGGGTTGCGATGTCGACGGTGTTGGCATGCCCCCCGAGACGATCGGCCGCCTCGAACACCGTTACTTCGTGGCCGCGATACAGCGCCCACGCCGCCCCGAGGCCCGATATCCCTGATCCAATTACGGCAACTCTCATCGGTCGTTCTTCGTACCAGGTGGCTCCGGCGGATGGTGCCCGACCGCCGCGACTGTTGCCGGCGCGAACGGACGTCTCCCGCCTTGGGTACGTGCTCGCGCTACTGCGTCGAACTGTCTGGTCTGTTGCCTAGAAGCTCGATCAGTTCCCCGACCGCCACATGCCGCTCGATGGGATGACGGAGGTCTTTGTTGGGCACGACCTCGTAGTGATTCCGCCGGCCGTGGCGTTCGTGCCGGAGGTACCCGGCCGCCTCCAATTCGGCGACGATACGCTGCGTCGCCCGCTCGGTGATCCCCACGTTGGCCGCCACCTCACGCATGCGGATATCAGGATCTCGCGAAATACAGAACAGAACGTGTGCGTGGTTGGTTAGAAAGGTCCACTTGGCGGTCAGTTGGCACCTCCCAGGCCGTGGGGAGAGCGAATATACGAATAGTGTTTCGTGTAAAGTATATCGCTTATGGCGGGACTACTGGTCATTCACATTGCGGCGGCCCTCGCCATTCTCTGGTGGCGCGGCCGGGTCGGCCGACGGGCCTTCCTGGTCGGTTCCGTGGGACCCCTGGCCGTGCTCGTTTGGGCGATCTTTCAGGCGAGCGGCATCTCCGCCGGCACGCCCTATGTACAGCGAATTGGTTGGGTGCCCAGCCTCGACCTGACCTTCGACCTGCGCGTCGACGCGTATTCGCTTGCGTATTTGCTGGTCATTGCGGGGGCGGGTGTGGCCATCTTCATCTACGCGGCGCGCTACTTCTCCGACGGCTCCAGGGTGCCGACGTTCGCCGCCACTATGACGATATTTGCCGGGGCGATGGTCGGGATCGTCGTCTCCGATCATCTGCTGTCGATCTTCGTCTTCTGGGAGCTCACCACGATCACGTCGTACTTGCTCATCGGCTACGACGACCACAAGGCCCAGGCTCGCTCCGCGGCGTTGCATGCTGCCCTCATCACCGGCGCCGGGGGACTGGCGATGCTCGGCGGGTTCGTGCTTCTTGCCGACGCCGCCGGTTCGTACCTGATCTCCGACATCGTCTCTCAACCCCCGGCCGCCTCGACCGCGGTCACGGTGGCCTGGCTTCTCATACTGCTTGGGGCCGTCACCAAATCGGCTCAGTTCCCGTTCCATGCCTGGTTGCCCGGGGCGATGTCGGCGCCGACTCCGGCCAGTGCGTTCCTCCACTCAGCGACCATGGTGAAGGCCGGCATCTTCCTCGTCGGGCGGCTCGGGGCAACGGCGACGGCAACGGCAGATTGGTGGCAGCCCGTCATCCTCGTCGTCGGTTTCATCACGATGGTGATTGGCGGGTGGCGAGCGCTGCGCCAGACCGATCTGAAGCTGCTCCTCGCATTCGGGACGGTCTCGCAGCTCGGATTCCTCTTTTTACTCATAGGGTCCGGCAGTGCCAAGTTGGTCTTCGGCGGGCTGGCGCTGCTCGTTGCCCATGCCCTGTTCAAGGCGGCGCTGTTCATGGTCGTCGGCACCATCGACCATCAAGCCGGCACCAGAGACATCCGGCGGCTCTCCGGCTTGCGGCGCTCCATGCCGGGCACATTCTGGACGGCTGTGGCCGCCGCGGCGTCTATGGCTGCGGTGCCGCTCACCTACGGGTTTGTTGCCAAGGAAGCCGCCTTCGACGGGCTTGTGGGCAAGGAGACGACGATGATTGCGGCAGCTGCGGCGGCGTCCATTCTCACTGTCGTCTACTCCGCCCGGTTCTTGATCGGAGCCTTCGGCCCCCACGAACCCGGGCAGGAGCCGGCCGGTCCTGAGGCCCCGGTCGCCCGCAGTGCCCTGCTGTGGTCGCCCCTGGTGCTGGCCGGGGCCGGGATCGTTCTGGGGTTCGCTCCCCGGCTGGTTCTCGGTCTTGTCGACAACGCCACTGTGGCCGTGACCGGGGTTGCGGCGGCGGGCAAGCTGGTGCTGTGGCCCGGGCTGGTCCCTGCGCTCGGCTGGTCGGCGCTGTCGTTGGCCGTGGGAGCCGTCCTCGTGGCTCGGCCGCCCCGGGTGGATGCGGCCGTCGGCGCCGTCGGGACGCTCGCCGACAAGCTGCCGACGGGCGAAGGTACCTACCGGCGAGCCCTCCCGGCGTTGCTCACGTTCGCCGACCGCTCCAGTGGCATCCTGCAGAATGGATCGTTGCCGGCATACATCGCCATCATCGTGCTGGTCGCCGTGGCCCTCCCGGCCGCTGCCGTCGTCGGTGACCTCCCTCCGCTCACCCGACCACCGGGCGGGATCGCTCTGGAGTGGATGCTCGGCGCGTTGATTGTCGGCGCGGCGATATCGCTGGTGTTCGTGCGACGCCGTTTTGCCGTCGTCATACTGCTCGGCGGCGTCGGGTACGGCATCGCCGGCCTCTATGCGATTCTCGGCGGTCCCGACCTTTCACTGACTCAGTTGCTTGTCGAGACCCTGGCCATCGCCCTCTTTGCTTTTGTACTTCGTCACCTGCCCGGTACCTTCAACGAAGCCGTCACAGCCCGCATCCCGCGCATCGTGGTGGCGCTCACTGTCGGGTCATTCGTTTTCGCCGGCGGCCTGCTGGCCAATACGTTCCGGGGCGGCCGGGCGGTAGCGGACTCGTACCTGGCCCAAGCCGTCCCTGAAGCGGCGGGGAGCAACGTGGTTAACGTGATTCTCGTCGACTTTCGAGGCTTCGATACGCTCGGCGAGATCACCGTTCTCGTGGCTGCAACCCTCGGCGTCGCCGGTCTCGCCGTGCCGGCCTTGCGGATGCTGCGGAGAGAGGGATGAGTTCGTTGCGCGGCTCAGCGATCCTCGAGGCAGGAGTGATCACCGTCTCCGGCCCGCTGCTCGTGTTCTCGGTCTACCTGCTCTTCGCCGGGCACAATCAACCGGGTGGAGGATTCGCCGGAGGTCTCGTTGCCGGCATCGCCCTCCTACTGGCCTGGGTGGCCGGAGGGATGGAAACGGTGCGTCGCGTCGTGCCGATCCGGGCCGGCGTGTTGCTCGGTTTCGGTCTCACCCTCGCTGCGATCAGCGGATTCGCTTCGATGTTCGCCGGACTCGGATTCCTCGAGTCCGGCTACCTCGAGTTCTCCGTTCCCGGTGTGGGCAAAGTCAAGGTGGTGTCCGCCCTCGCCTTCGACATGGGCGTCTACCTCGTGATCGTTGGCATGGCACTCGGGCTCGTCCGTGTGCTCGGTGAGGACGAGACCCTCGACGCGGAGGCAGCATCATGAGCCTCGCCGGCTTGTTGATCGCCGCCGTCCTGTTCGCTGTCGGCACCTACCTGGTGCTGCAGCGGATGCTGTCGCGGGTGATCATCGGTCTCGGGCTGATGTCCCACGGCGCCAACCTGCTGATCATGCTGTCCGGGCCGGGTCCGGCGCAGCCGCCCGTCATCGGCGCCGACGGTGGTGGCCTTCCTGTGGCGGACCCGCTCCCGCAGGCGATGGTGCTCACCGCAATCGTGATCACCTTCGGTATCACGGCGTTCCTGCTCGCATTGGCGCTGCGCAGCTACGTGCTCACCGGAAGCGACGCCGTCGAGGACGACATAGAGGACCGCAGGATCAGCAGAGCGAAACACACTGCTGAGGTCACTCCGCCGCTCGAAGTCCATGAGGTCGCCGAATGACGTGGCTGCTCCCCTCGGTGGTGGCGGTTCCCGTGCTCGGAGCGGGGCTGACGGTGCTCATCGGCCGGCGGCTCCGGCTGCAGCGGGCCATCGCGCTGTCCGGAGTGGCGTTTGTGCTCGTTGCCGCAGTGCTGCTGCTCATCGAAGCGGATTCCAACGGCGCCGCCGTCGCTCAATTGGGAGGTTGGCCGGCCCCGTTTGGAATCACCCTGGTGGCCGACCGCTTTGCCGGAATCGTGCTGACCGTATCGACGGCCATGCTGATCGCCGTTCTGGTCTACGCGATGGCTCAGCTCGGCCGGGACGCACTCGACTGGTGGTTCCACACCAAGTACCTGATCCTCACCGCTGGTGTAGCCCTGTCGCTGGTAACCGGCGACCTCTTCAACCTGTTCGTCGGCTTCGAGATGATGCTCATTGCCAGCTACGTGCTGCTCACCGTGAAGACCGGACCCGGCGAGGTGAGGGCCACCATGAGCTACGTCGTGATCAACCTTGTCGCCTCGGCTCTCTTCCTGGTGGTGATCGCGTTTACGTATACCGTCGCGGGAACGCTCAACCTGGCCGATCTGGCCGTTGCCTTCCAGACACTCGATCCGGCTGTGCGGAGTGCGTTGGGGCTCCTGACGCTGGTCGTCTTTGGGATCAAGGCCGCGATCTTCCCGCTATTCATGTGGCTGCCGGATTCATATCCCACCGCGCCGACCCCGGTGACGGCGATCTTTGCCGGACTGCTCACCAAGGTCGGCGTCTTTGTCATCATCCGCACCCAGACGCTGCTGTTCAGTCAGGACGAGCCATCGACTCTGCTGCTCTTCATCGCCGGCGCCACGATGACTGTGGGCGTGCTCGGCGCCATCGCCCAGAACGACATCAAACGGATCCTCAGCTTTCACATTGTCAGCCAGATCGGCTACATGGTGATGGGACTCGGCTTTCTGACTGTCGCCGGTCTCGCTGCTGCCATCTTGTACATCACTCACCACATCGTGGTGAAGACCGGGCTCTTTCTCGTCGGCGGGCTCGTCGAGGCAGAGGAGGGAACCGGGGCGCTCGACCGTATCGGGGGGCTGCTGCATCGCCGCCCCATCATCGCCGTCATGTTTCTACCTCTCGCATTGAGCTTGGCGGGGATCCCGCCCTTCAGTGGCTTCGTGGCCAAGTTGGCTCTCCTCCAAGAGGGTTTAGCGCTCGATCGGGGCATCATCGTTGCGGTGAGCCTGGCGGTGAGCCTCCTCACGCTGTTCTCGATGACGAAGATCTGGGGCGGCGTCTTCTGGGGGGAGACGACGGAGCCAAGTGTTCCGGCAGCTCGCGGCATGACTGTTGCGACAGGATCGGTGGTGGCTCTCAGCCTCGGCGTTGCTTTGTTTGCCGGCCCGCTTGCCGACCTCGCCACTCGCGCCGCGGCAGACCTGGTCGACCCTGCTGTGTATACGGGCCTCGTACTGGGGGGTGGCTGATGGATTTGGTGGTGAACGTGATCCAGCTGGTTCTCGGCGCCGCGGCGCTGCCGGCGCTCATTCGAGTCGGTCGCGGTCCGACGCTCGTCGATCGTATCGTCGCGCTGGATCTGATTTTGCTGCTGCTCGCGGGTGGCATCGCTGCTGAGGGTGCCCGCCGCGGCTCGGAGCTCTTCGTTCCCGTGATCGTCGTAGTCACGCTGGTCGCATTTGTAGGAACTGTCGTGGTGGCTCGCTTCGTCGAGTGGAGGGACACGTGACTGAAATAGCAGGTGCGATCGGAATCGTCCTCATGGTCGCCGGCACCGTCCTGTCGGCGCTCGCCGCATGGGGTGTGCTCGACTTCCCGTCCCCGCTGTCACGCATGCACGCCGCCACCAAGTCGGCATCGCTGGGACTCGGGCTGATTGCGTTCGGCGCCGGCCTCGCCGCCGCTTCCCCAGCATTGGCCGGCATCGGCGCCCTTGTCGCCGTCTTTCTCTTCATGACCGCACCCGTTTCCGGTCACATGCTGGGCCGTGCCGCCTATCTCGCCGGCCAGGCCGGACAGCTCCTGCACGACGACTTGGCGGGTGTTGCCCCCGACCCGGGTAGCTCGGCGACAGCGGCGGAGAAGAAGGTTTCGCTGCGGCGTCCGGCTGTGTTGGTCGTTGTGTGGGTGATTCTGTGGCGGGATCTTGCCGTGGGTACCGTCCTTGGTGGGCTGGCAATCGCCCTCTTCGTCGAATCGGTGCTGCGGGTAACCAGACCGTCGCCACGGCTCAGTATCACCGGCCTGGTGGCCTTCTACGTCCGCTATCTGGGCATGATTGTCGTTTCCAACGTCCGAGTGGCCTGGGAGGTCATCACGCCACGCAACGATCGGATCCGGGAGGCGGTAGTGGCCGTCCCGCTCGCCACGAAGTCTGAGTCGGTTGCGCTGCTCGTGGCGAATGCGGTCAGCTTCACTCCGGGGTCGCTGACCGTCGACATGACCTCCGATCCATTCGTGCTCTACGTGCATGTGCTGCACTTCTCGACGACGGATGAGGTGCGCCACGCGGTGGCGGAACTGGAGGGTCTGGCGACTAGGGCCATCCCGGAGCGCGCCCCGGCCTGAGCGAGGGATCGCGGTTGTCGCACGCGCTAAGTGCCCGACGGATCACCAGATGGCGCGGCGAGTTCGATCCGGGGAGTGGTTTCCCGGGTTGGGCGGCGTCGGGGGACTGCGAGCCCGGCAAGCACGGCGACGACGGGAGTCAAACTCGTGGCGGACGCTCCGAGGAATCCCGTAGCGATGACCACCACCGCGGCAGTGACGCGGCCGGCGACCACGAGGTCGGCTGAGATGGTTTGACCGGCGAAGTCGGAGGTCGAAGTGACGGCTTCCGGCTTCCGGGCCGCTGCAGTTCCGACAACGGCAAGCGCGATCAGCGCCGCCGACAGGGATGACGCCAACCCGACGTCGGCTCCGGGCGACAGCACCAGCGCCGCTGTGAGAGCCACGCCGCCGAGCGCGGCGGGGAGCCAGCGATGGCGTTGTCGGTGGGCCACTGCGACGGCGATCACAAGCGCTCCGGCTGCGGCCCAGCCTTCAGGCCGACTGCCGGCATACCCGGCCGCTGCGAGCAGGACGACGAAGTCGCCCGGCCGCAGAGGAGCACCGACGGTGCCGACGAGGATGCGGATCGCAATGAGCAGAACGGCGACTACTGCGGTCGCCGGCGGACCAAGCAAGGCGAGGATCGTGGCCACCACCATGGTGATCGTCGCGGTGCCCGGGTGATCTGGATCGAGCTCACGGGCAATCGCCCAGGCCAGGAACACTCCAACGGCGGTCGATGCCGTGGCTGCGAAAGAGATATCGCCGGACGTAGTCCAAGTGATCCCGCCGATTAGAACCGCGGCGAGCAGCGTTCCAAGAACGGCTATCCGATTCGATCGGTAGCGCAGATCCAGGTGCCTTCCGAGACCCGAGTGGGCGGCGATGTTCATCGAACGATGTCACCCAAGGCGTCTACCAGCTCTGGATGATTGAAGGAAAAACCGAGCTCTTCGAGACCTTGTGGAGCGACCCTGGCGCTGCTGAATCCAAGCGACTCAGCCTTGTCGGACCCGAGCAGCAGGCGCAGGCCGAACCTGGGGACAGTCAGGGCCGCCGGGCGGCGCACGGTTTTGGCGAGTGCGTCCGAGAAGTCGCGTTGGCGGACGGCGCCGGGAGCGACCAGGTTGACGGGTCCGGCCGCCGTCGACTCCAGCAAGTGTCCGAGTGCGGCAATGACGTCTTTGAGGGTGATCCAGCTCCACCACTGGCGGCCGTCGCCGAGCGGGCCGCCCAATCCGGCCTTGTACAAAGGAATGAGCCGCTGCATCAGCTGCGTGTGGCGCGAGAGCACGAGCCCGGTCCGCGGATGAACGACGAGTATCCCTGCCTCTCGTGCCGGCGCGGCTGCCGCCTCCCAATCGATGGTCAGCGCTGAAAGGAAGTCGTCGCGCGGCCCAAGAGGAGAGTCCTCTGTGAGGATCTCATCGCCGCGATCACCATAGATGCCCGTCGCCGACTGTGAAAGGAGAACCTCCGGCGGCTCATCGAGTTCGGCAAGGTGCTGCGCGAGCACCCGCGTCGGTTCGATGCGGCTGTCGTAGATAACCTTCTTGCGGTCTTCGGTCCAACGTTTGTCGCCGATCCCGGCGCCCGATAGGTTGATCGCGGCATCAAGGCCCTTAAGAGCGCGCTCGTCGATCTCCCCGGAGTAGGGATCCCATCGGAACTCATTGGTCCCTGCCGGCTGGCGACGGACCAGGCGAATCACCTCGTGTCCGGCGCGCTCCAATTCTGCCGTGAGGGGGACGCCGATGGAGCCCGACGCGCCCGCAAGGAGGATTCTGCGTGAACTGCTCATGCCCTGTCTACGAGGACAGAAGAAGCCCCGGATGACTCCCCGTGAATGCAGCGTCCTGGGGCGGGGTGGCCCGTCCGGTCGATCTGGCGCGGAGCCTCGGGATCGGTAACCTCAATCCACAAGGTCGGCCGCCCCGTACACAACCCAGCATCTTTGGAGGAAACCTTGGCTGAATCGAGTTACCGCTTGCGATCGTGGAACGTCGTCATGGGGGCGCTGCACGCATTGCAAGGGATTGCTGTCTTGCTCCTCGCGACGGACTTCACCCTGCCGATCGGCGCCTCTTACCCCGAGGGCCCTCCCGGCACACCGGCGGGGGAGCCGACGGTGCTGTTCGATCTCTCGATCGCATGGGGTGTGGCGATCTTCCTCTTCCTGTCGGCGTTCTTCCATTGGCTGATCGCCTCGCCGGGCATGTACCAGCGCTACCGGGCGGGACTCGATGCCGGTCACAACTACTTCAGGTGGCTCGAGTACTCGCTGTCGGCCTCGGTGATGATCATCCTCATTGCGGTCTTGCCGGGCATCCTGGACATTGCGGCACTGATCGCCCTCTTCGGCGTGAATGTTTCGATGATCCTCTTCGGAGCGCTTCAGGAGAAGTACGAGGATCCGGGCGGCTCGCTGCTCCCCTTCTGGATGGGTTCGCTTGCCGGCATCGTGCCCTGGATTGCCATCGGCGTCTATCTGTTCTCGCCGGGAAGCGACGCCCAACCCCCCGGTTTCGTCTATGGCATCTTCTTCTCGCTGTTCGTGTTCTTCAATACATTCGCCATCAACCAGTGGCTGCAGTACCGCGGGATCGGGAAGTGGTCGAGCTACATATACGGTGAGCGCGTTTACATGATTCTGAGTCTCGTGGCCAAGTCCCTGCTTGCCTGGCAGGTGTTTGGCGGCACCCTCGCAGGCTGAGGAAGTCTCGATCTGGTGAGCGCTGTAGCCGCCCTACACGCTTCGGGGCGGGCGGGGGATCAGCACCGGTGTGGTGCGGGTGTAATTCCGGAACTCTTCCTCTTCACCCCAGCGCTCCTCGGCGCGAGCTTCGAGCATCGGTATGCCGCTGACCCGGGTGAGAAGCAGCACAACGAACACCGGTGAGATCAAGGTGAGCCAGCGCCATCCGGATAACACCGGCAGGGCGATGATGGCGACTCCGGTCCACAGCACGATCTCTCCGAAGTAGTTGGGGTGGCGCGACCAGGCCCAGAGCCCGGATGTGATGAACCGACCTTTGTTCGCCGGGTCGCCTTTGAAGGCGGACTTCTGCCGGTCGGCGACGACTTCGAGGGCGAATCCGGCCGCCCACACGACGATGCCGACGATCGCCACCCATCCGACCGACTGGCGCTCGATGCCCGTGATGACGGCCAGCGCCGCGGCGAGGGTGAGCAGTACCCACAGACCCTGCAATGTCCAGGTCATGAGGAATCGCAGCGGATCGGTTTTGATCCGGTCGAATCGGCCGTCCCGTCCGGCGCGGCGTACTCGGCGAAACAGGAACGAACCGAGTCGCAGTGCCCACACCATGACCATCGCCCCGACGATCAACGCTCGAGCATCGAGTTCATCGCTGAGCAGTAGGGCAACGGCCGTGACCGCGATGTAGGTGGCGCTGCCGGTGAGGTCGAAGTAGTGCTCCGTCTTGGCCAGGTTGGAGGGCACAAATACCACCCAGTTGATGAGGTAGGCGAGGAGCCCACACAACGCAAACACCGTGATCGATCCGGCGGTCTGGCTGCCGTCACTTCCGGCGAGCACGACGAGGGCACCGATCGCAAGGGCGGCAACAATGCCGACAAGAGACTTCCGGTTCTGGGGCGTCATCTTGCAGACCCTACGGGACGGCGCGTAGCCAATGCAAGGTTCACGTGAGGGGGCGATTGAAGCGCGGGTCCTTCAGCGATTCCGGACCCGATCGAAGTGAATTTGATCTTGGCCACGGGGTTCCTAGTCTCGCGCTGTGAAGGGAGCCGCGTGACGCTTGCTGACTACCTGCCCATCGGCATGATGCTGGTTTTTGGAATAGGTTTCGCCACCGTCATCATGTGGCTGTCGTGGCGGATCGCTCCCAACAACCCCACGCCCGAGAAGCTGGCTCCGTACGAGTGCGGCATCGTCCCATTGCAGGAACCGGTCCAACGATTCCCGGTCAAGTTCTACATCGTCGCGATGCTCTTCGTGATCTTCGACGTCGAACTCGTTTTCCTGTTCGCCTGGGCGGTGCGTTTCGAATCCTTCGGCTGGGCGGGGATAGGCGCCATGGGCATCTTCGTCATCCTGTTGCTCGAGACCCTTGTCTACGTTTGGAAGCGCGGTGCCCTCGACTGGAACGTGGCGCGCCGCGGCCGCAATCGCCGGATCGTTGTCGATTCGCTGGAGGACGCTGCCTGATGGCCGGCGAATCACAACCGCCGGGGATTCTGCTCGGCACGTTGGCGAAGGGTGTCAACTGGGCGCGGACGCGGTCGATGTGGGGAGCCACTTTTGGGCTGGCGTGCTGCGCGATCGAGATGATGGGTACCGGCGCGGCGCACAACGACTTGGGCCGGTTCGGCATGGAGGTCTTCCGGGCATCACCCCGCCAGGCCGACTTGATGATCGTCGCCGGGCGGGTCTCCCAGAAGATGGCTCCGGTGCTCCGCCAGGTATACGACCAGATGAGCGAGCCGAAGTGGGTCATCTCGATGGGGGCCTGTGCCTCCAGCGGAGGGATGTTCAACAACTACGCCCTGGTTCAGGGCGTTGATCAGATCGTGCCCGTCGACATGTACGTTCCCGGGTGCCCGCCCGGCCCGCAGTCGCTGATGCACGGCATCCTGACGCTGCACCAGAAGATCATGGACGGCGAGATTCGGCGAGAGATCATCCGGGTGGGAAGCTGACATGGCGCCAGACGAGCCGACAACCGAAGAAGTGGCCGCGGAGGCCGCCCCCGAGGAAGTCGCGGAGGCTCCCCAGCGGGAGCTGCCCGACGTACCCGCCCTGGCCGCGATCGTTGAGGCTTACCCGTCGACTTCCTGGGTCGTTGCCGACGATGAGTGGGTCGTCTCGGTGGACTCGGCCGAGTACCACGACCTGGTGGCGACGGCCAAGGACGGCGGCTTCACCATGTTCATCGACCTCTGCGGCGTCGACTACTTCCGGCGCGACCCGCGCTTCGAAGTCGTGCTCACTCTTCTCGATACCGCCACGCCGAAGCGCCTCCGGGTGCGCGCCGGGCTCGCGGGCGATGAACCGCAGGTCGCTACGGTGAGCGATCTGTTCCCGGGCGCCAACTTCTATGAGCGTGAGGCCTTCGACCTCTTCGGTATCGACTTCGCGGGGCATCCCGACCTCACCCGGATCCTGCTCCCCGACGAGTGGGAAGGTCACCCGTTGCGTAAGGACTACGACGTCGGTTCGGTCCCGGTCCAGTTCAAGGAATCCCACAAGGTCCAATAGGCGATGACTGACGAGAACCAGACAGAAGAGGTCGAAGCCGGTGACGCAGCTGTTGCCGTTGAGGAGGCCGTCCCCGAAGGGACCGAGGGCCGGCGCGTCGTTCACGACATGTGGGTGGCCGGCACCGAGGAGCGGCCCGATCTTCGCCGGTTCACAGACGAAGGCTCCCAGGAGATGCTGCCGGATGAGGATGAGCAGGTCCTGGATATCCAGCGGGGCACTGTGGTCGATGACGATTTCGAGCTGGATGACTCGAGCGATGAGGAAGAGCTCCAGATCATCAACATGGGTCCGCAGCACCCCTCGACCCACGGTGTGCTTCGCCTCCACCTGGAGCTCGAGGGGGAGACGATCCGGCGGGTCAAGCCGATCATCGGCTACCTCCACACCGGCATGGAGAAGACCGCTGAGACGCTGACCTGGCTCCAGGGGCCCACCAACGTCACGCGTATGGACTACCTGTCGCCGTTCCACAACGAGCTGGCATATTCGCTGGCGGTGGAGAAGCTCCTCGGCGTCGAGATTCCCGAGCGGGCCCAGGCAATCCGTATCCTCATGACCGAACTCAACCGGGTCGCCAGCCACCTGTTGTGGGTCGCTACCCAGGGCATGGACATCGGGGCCATCTCCATGATGATCTACGGCTGGCGCGAGCGGGAGTACTTGCTCGACTTCTTCGAGATGGTCACCGGGCTGCGGATGAACCACAACTACATCCGTCCCGGTGGAGTCGCCGCCGACCTGCCGGATGGTTGGGAAGAGGCTGTCGAGGATCTGCTGGTGAAGGTGCCGGCCGGTGTCGACGAGTACCACGAGATTCTCGACGAGAACCCCATCTTCCTCGACCGCACTCAGGGCGTCGGCATCCTCACGCCTGCCGAGTGCCGCGCTTTCGGGGTCACCGGTCCCAATGCCCGGGCGTCGGGTATCGATTGGGATCTGCGCAAGGCGTTCCCGTATTCGGGCATAGAGAAGTACGACTTTGAAGTGCCGCTCGGTCAGCACGGCGATGTGCTCGATCGCTACCACGTTCGTATGGACGAGATCGACGAGTCGCTGAAGATTGCCCGCCAGCTTCTCGAGACGATGCCGGCCGGTGACTACCGCACCGAAGACCGCAAGGTGACGCCCCCGCCGCGCAAGCGGATCGACGAGTCGATGGAGGCGCTCATCCACCACTTCAAGATCTTCACTTCGGGATTCTCTGTCGCTCCGGGCGAGGCCTGGCAGTCGGTCGAGTCTCCCCGCGGCGAGCTTGGCGTCTACGTGGTTTCGGAAGGCGGTGCGAAGCCGTGGCGGGTGCACGTCCGCGGCCCGTCCTTCGCCCATGTCCAGGCAATGCCTGCCGCGGTGACGGACACCCTCATCGCCGACCTCGTTTCGACCATGGCGAGTATGGACACCGTATTGGGAGACGTCGACCGATGAGCGTGGCAACAGTGATCTCAGATTGGAGCGCCCCCAACCAGGAACGGGCCCGCACGCTGCTCGAGGCCTATCCCGAGAGGCGGTCCGCCGCGATGCCGCTGCTGTACCTGGCCTCTCTCGAGCACGGTCACCTGACACCGGCTGCGATGGCTCAAGTCGCCGAGCTCACCGGGCTCACGTCGGCCCAGGTCCAATCGGTCGCCAGCTTCTACACGATGTACAAGCGGGACCACGTCGGGCGCTACCTCATCTCGGTGTGCACGTCGATCTCATGCTTCCTGATGGGAGCCGACGACGTACTCGAGGCGATTGAGGAGGAGACCGGAACGCCGGACGGCACCACAAGCTCCGATGGCACGTTCAGCGTCGAGCACGTCGAATGCATCGGAGCCTGCGGTGGAGCGCCTGCAGTGCAGGTCAACTACGAGCTAGTCGAGGGTGTCGCTCCCGAGAGGGGCGCCACCCTGTGCCGGTGGCTTCGGGAATCCTCTCCCGAAGTCGTTGTGACCGATGAGATGCAGAAGTACTTCGGAGGAGTCCGGTCCTTCGACTGGGGCATAACCGAGACGGTCGGGGCCATTGCCCCGGTGCCGGCATTCGGGCCTTACGGTTCGACTGGAGAGGAGAGCGCATGACGAGCTTTCCGATGATCCTCACCGAGCGGATGACCGCGCACCCCGCGGACAGCCATCTCCTCGACCGCTACGAAGCCACGGGCGGCTACGAGACGCTGCGGCAGGCTCTCCTCTCGATGAAACCCGAGGAAATTGTCGAACAGGTGAAGGCAGCAAACATCCAGGGCCGCGGCGGCGCCGCGTTCCCGGCCGGAATCAAGTGGGGCTTCCTCGCTCCCATTGAGCCCCGCTACCTGGTGATCAACGGCGACGAGTCCGAGCCCGGCACATTCAAGGACCGCCAGCTCCTCGAGCGTGATCCGCACCAGCTGATTGAGGGGGTCGTCCTGACCTCATTCGCAATCGGCGCCAACCATGCCTTCATATACATCCGCGGCGAATATCCGAAGCCGGCTCGCCGGGTCCAGCAAGCGGTCGAGGCCGCATACGCCAAGGGATATCTCGGTCAGAACATTCTCGGAAGTGGTTTCGACCTCGACGTCATGGTGCACCTCGGTGGCGGCGCCTACATCTGCGGCGAGGAGACCGCCCTGCTCAACTCCCTCGAAGGCCTCCGCGGCGAGCCCCGTCTCAAGCCACCGTTCCCGGCCGTGGAAGGGCTGTACGCCAAGCCGACGATCGTCAACAACGTCGAGACCATCTCGAACATCCCGTGGATCGTTGCCAACGGCGGCGACGCCTACGCCGCCATCGGAGACGTCGACAGCGTCGGTACCCGGTTGTTCTCCCTGTCGGGTCACGTCAAGAAGCCCGGCAATGTCGAGGTGCCGATGGGGCTCACCTGGCGCGAGCTCATCTATGACATCGGCGGTGGAATCCGCGACGACAACGAGTTGAAGGCCTGGGTACCGGGCGGGGCGTCTGCTCCGTGGTTCGTTGCCGAGCATCTCGATACCAAGGTCACCAAGGACGATTGCGCCAAGGCCGGCTCGATGCTCGGTTCGGGCGCGGTGATCGTCATGGACGAGACGACAAATGTCGTCGCCGCGGCGCACCGCATCGTGAAGTTCTTCTCCCACGAATCGTGCGGCCAGTGCACTCCGTGCCGCGAAGGCACGACGTGGTTGGAGCGGATCCTGTGGCGACTCCTCAACAGGGCGGGACGCCCCAGCGACATCGACCTCTTGCTCGACGTCTGTGACGGCATCAGCCCCGGCCTCGCCTGGCCGCCGCGGATGACGACGATCTGCCCGCTGGGGCCGTCGGCGGTGTCGCCGATCACCTCGATCATGACCCACTTCCGCGAAGAGGTTGAGTCCATGATTCCGGGACTTCAGGAGGTGGCGAGTGCCTGAGCAGCCCCCGCCCGAGATGGTGACGATCAGCCTCGACGGCCAGGAAATCGAGGTTCCCCAGGGCGAATACATCATCAAAGCCGCCGAGGATCAGGGCACCTACATTCCCCGCTTCTGCTACCACTCCAGGATGAAGCCGGTGGGATTGTGCCGGATGTGCCTCGTCGAGGTCGAGACTCCGCGGGGCCGGATACTGACGACGGCGTGCAACACGCCGGTGGCGCCTGAGATGATCGTCGACACGGAGTCTGCGGTGGTTCAGAAGGCTCAGGAAGGCATCCTCGAGTTCCTCCTCATCAATCACCCACTCGATTGCCCGGTATGCGACAAGGGCGGGGAGTGCCCGCTCCAGGACCAGACCGTCGCGTACGGTCCCGGAGAGAGCCGGTTTGTCGAGGAGAAACGTCACTTCGAGAAGCCCATTCCTCTGTCGGACATCGTCCTCATGGATCGGGAGCGGTGCATTCTGTGCGCCCGCTGCACGCGCTTCTCCGAGGAGGTGTCGGGCGACCCGCTGATCGAGTTCGTCGGCCGCGGCAATCAGACCCACGTCATCACGTTCCCCGACGAGCCGTTCGCTTCGTACTTCTCCGGCAACACGGTGCAGATCTGCCCGGTCGGAGCGTTGACGGCCAAGCCCTACCGGTTCAAGGCCCGCCCTTGGGATCTAGAGGCGATCGAGTCGGTGTCGATGGTGGACGCATCCGGCGCTTCGATCTCGATTGAAACCAGCCAGAACGAGGTCGTGCGCATCAATGGCGTCGACAACGATGCGACCAATCACGGGTGGCTGTCCGACAAGGATCGTTTCGTGTTCCAGGCCATCCACTCGGAGAACCGGCTCGCAACGCCGCTGATCCGCGACGACGCCGGCGACCTCCAGCCCGCATCGTGGGGCGACGCGCTCGATCGGGTGGCCGACGCACTCGGCTCGGTCCGCGGCGATGAGGTGGCCTCCATCGGCGGCGCCAACAACACAAACGAGGAAGCGTTCGCTCTCGGCAAGTTCTTGCGCACTGTTGTTGTGACTCCGCACATCGATGCCCAGGTCGGCGACGCTCTCAATCCCGAGTTCCTGGCCGGAGTCACGCCTCGTGCCGAAATCGGCGATCTGGACGGTGCGGCCACCATCCTGGTGTGGGCCGGTGATCTCAAAGAGGAATTCCCAACGCTGTTCCTACGAGTTCGCCACGCCGTCACCCAGATGGGCGCCAAGCTGATCGTGGTGCACCCGCGGCGAACCGGTCTCGACAACATTGCCGCCGAGAAGATCACATACCGGCCCGGCGAGGGCCCGGAGGTGGTGCGGAAGCTGACGGCCCAGGGCGATCAGGACTACGGCGCGGTCCGGGACTTGCTCACGGCCGGACCCGTCATTGCGCTTGTCGGCCTGACCGGCCGCGCCGAAGATCCCCGGCTGGCCGAGGCCGTGGCCGCCTACGCGCTCGGTCTACCGGGAAGCAAGGTTCTGCCGCTGGCCCGGCGGGCCAACGTCTTTGGAGCGCTCGACATGGGCCTGGCCCCGACGCTGCTGCCGGGCAGGGTTCCCGTCAAAAGTGAGTCCGGGCGCGCCGAACTCGAATCCCACTGGGGACCGCTACCCGGCGAGGCCGGGCTCGACACAGCCGGAATCATCGCCGGGTTGGCCGCGGGTGATCTGAAAGCTCTGCTATTGGTGGGCGCCGACCCGGTCCGCGACGGTCGCAACCCCGACGCCGTGCGCGCCGCGCTCGACGCGGCCGAGTTCGTGGTGTCGCTCGACATGTTCCTCAACGACTCCAATCAGCAGGCCTCGGTGATCCTGCCGGTCGACGGGTTCGCTGAGACCGAAGGCACCGTCACCAACATCGAGGGTCGCGTCCAGAAGGTGAACCGGATCTTGCCGGGCCCCGGGCAATCGCGAGCCCTGTGGTCGATTCTCGACGAGCTGTCGTCGCGGATGGGCGGCCAGCTCGGTGCCGGCGACGGCCCGGCGATCGCCAAGGAGATTGCCCTGGTTGCTCCGGCCTACCGCTCGATGACCTGGGATCGCCTCGAATGGGGCCCCGAACGCGACGGCGTCGTCATGCCCGATCGTGACGGCGTCCAGGAATTGCGTTTTGTGCCCGACGACTCGGGTCTGCGCCCCACAGCCGGTCGGCTTGCCCTCCATTCGGGGAGGGTGCTCTACGACGGCGGCACCCGCAACACCCAGAGCCCGGCGCTGGCCGGTTTGACGCCGGATCCGGCGGTATACCTCCATCCCCGCGACGCCTCCGCCCTGGCGCTGGCGGACGGCCAGGAGGTCGACGTCGCAGGCGAATTCGGAACTGTGCGCCTCCGGCTCGAACTCGATCCGTCTCTTGCCGAGGGCAGTGCCTACGTTCCGGCGAACCTCGACTCGACCTGGGTGCTCGGCGTTCCCGATGTTGTGACCGTTGAGGCGCAGTCATCGAAGGGCAAGAAGAATGAGAAGAAGAAGGGCAAGAAGAAGGGGGCCGGCGAGTGACGGGCTGGGAAATCTTCCTCACGGCCGCCATCAAGACCGTTGCCGCGTTCGCCTTCCTCCTGACGCTGACGATCATCCTGGTGTGGTTCGAGCGTAAAACGGTGGCCGATCTGCAGAACCGGATCGGCCCCAACCGGGCGGGCCCGTGGGGCTTGCTGCAGACGGTGGCCGACGGCGCCAAGCTGCTCTTCAAGGAATCGGTCACGCCCCGCAAGGTGGAGTTCGGTCTCTACATCGCAGCTCCCGTCGCGGCGCTGGTTCCAGCGCTGCTGATATTCCTCGTTGTTCCCATCGGCAGGCCATTCCACATCGGCGACCGGCTCATCGACCTCTCCGGCACCGACCTGAACATCGGCCTGTTGTACATCCTGGCGCTGTCCTCCCTGGCCGTGTACGCCGTGGTGCTCGCCGGCTGGTCGTCCGGCTCGAAGTACCCGCTGCTCGGAGCGGTGCGGGCCTCGGCGCAGATGATCTCGTACGAAGCGGCCATGGGCCTGGCGCTGGTGCCGCTGATCCTCTTCACCGGAACGACCTCCCTCAAGCAGATCGTGGAGATTCAAGGCGGCAGCTTCGGGGATACCTTCCTGCCCGCATGGAACGTTGTGCTCATCCCGTCGTTCCTCATCTTCTTCATCGCCGGAATCGCCGAGACCAACCGGGCTCCGTTCGACCTGGTCGAAGCCGAATCCGAGATCGTCGGCGGCTACCACACCGAGTACTCCGGGTTCCGTTTCGCAATGTTCTTCCTCGCCGAGTACATCAACATCTTCAACATCGCCGCCATCACCGTGACGCTCTTCCTCGGTGGCTGGCACGGTCCGACGTTCGGCCTGGGCGCTCCGTTCGACTGGGTGCTGCCCATCTTCTGGTTCCTCGCCAAGTCGATGGCGCTGGTGTTCGTGTTCGTGTGGGTCCGGGCCACGCTTCCCAGGATGCGCTACGACCAGCTGATGAGCTTCGGATGGAAGCGGCTGATCCCGGTCAGCTTGCTGTGGATTGCACTATCGACCCTGGCCATAGGCGTACGCCGGATGGGACTCCCATGGACGTGAACTCTCGAGGGCAGCGCTGATGGCCGGATTCATCGGAGAATTGCTCGGCCCGTTCAAGGGATTCGCCACGGTGATGCGCCAGGCCTTCAAGCCGCGGCTGACCCGTTCGTACCCGCATGAGATGCGAGTCAAGCCGCAGAGATTCCACGGGCGCCATGTGCTCAATCGCTACCCGGACGGCATGGAGAAATGCATCGGCTGCGAGCTCTGTGCCGGGGTCTGCCCCGCCTCCTGCATCTATGTCCGTGGGCAGGACAACCCGGTCGACGCTCCGGTGAGCCCGGGGGAGCGGTTTGGGTTCGTCTACGAGATCAATCTGCTGCGCTGCATCTTTTGCGGATTGTGCGTTGAAGCTTGCCCGACAGAGGCCATCACAATGACACAGCTCTTCGAGTTCAGTGTCACCGACCGCGCGGACGCCATCTACACCAAGGACGAGCTGCTCGTCCAGGCCGACGGCACGCCGAACCACGGGCAGCCCGACGGACCGCTGATCGACCTCGCGGAGCTCAAGCTGGCCGACGGCTGGATGCGGGCCACTTCCCCGGCCGGCCGCGCCGACTTCGAGGGAGTTCCCGCCTGGACGCCATCGGCGGGAGTCGGGCTGCGACCCGCCGAGCGCGGCCAGTCCGATGTCACCGAGAGCGAGGAGGAAGAGGCCTGATGGTCGAGGTGATCGTGTTCGCGATCTTCGCTCTCGCCGCACTGGGAGGCGCCCTGGTGATGGTCTCGGCCCGCAACCCGGTCTACTCGGCGATGGGGCTGCTCCTGACCATGTTCTCCATGGCCGTCTTCTACGTCATGAACGGGGCGCATTTCGTCGCCGCGGTCCAGGTGCTCATCTATGCCGGCGCCGTGATGACGCTGTTCCTGTTCGTGATCATGCTCATCGGCGTCGACCGAACGGTGGACACCGACGAGAAGATCCCGTTGCAGCGCCCGATGGTCGTGGTGCTCGGCACGGGATTGGTATTCCTCGTGATCGCGGCCGCCTGGGATTCCTGGATCACCGGCCGTGCCAGCGGTGTCTGCACGGTCGATTGCACCGGGACGATCGAGGCCATCTCCGAGGAGCTCTTCGGTGCCTGGCTGCTTCCCTTCGAGGCGACGATTCTGCTGCTGACCATCGCTGCCGTCGGCACCGTCGCTCTTGCGCAGTTCGCCTTGAAACCCCGCCTGGTCGAGTCGGGGGGAGAAGAAGAATGATCCCCCTCATCGCCCAGGTGTCCGCAGACGGCCTCCAGGTCGAGCCCGGTTGGTACATGGCGCTCGCCGCGGTGCTGTTCGCCATCGGGGCGACGGGTCTGCTGCTCAGGCGCAACGCCCTCGTCATGTTCATGTCGATCGAGTTGATGCTCAACGCGGTGAACCTGACATTTGTCGCCGTGGACTCCGGCCTCGGTTCGCTCGAGGGCCAGATCTCGGTGTTGTTCGTGATGGTCGTGGCCGCCGCCGAAGTGACGGTCGGCTTGGCGATCATCGTCGCGGTGTTCCGCAAACGGGCCACCGCCAGCGTTGACGAGCTATCGGGGTTGAAGGGCTGATGGACACACTCATCTTCCTCATCGTTGCCCTGCCGCTAGCCGGCTTCCTCGCTTTGCTCGCCTTCGGGAAGCGGATCGGCGAGCCGTTTGCCGGCTACATCGCGTCGGCGACGGTTGGGGGGTCGTTCGTGCTGGCGGCGATTTCGGCAGTGGATTTCTTCAGAGGCATCGAGCACGGGCGTACGGTCGAGCTGTTCGAGTGGATCTCGAGCCTCGGGCTCAATGCCACATTCCTGTGGGATCCGCTGTCGGCGATGATGACCCTGGTGGTCACAGGCGTCGGTGCGCTGATCCATATCTACTCGATCGGGTACATGCACGGCGATCCCCGATACGGCCGCTTCTTCACCTACCTCAACCTGTTCATCACCTCAATGCTGCTCCTGGTGCTCGGCGCCAACTTCGGAGTCCTGTTCATCGGCTGGGAGCTGGTCGGCCTGTCCAGCTACCTGCTGATCTCCTTCTGGTTCGAGAAGCCGTCGGCCGCTGCCGCCGGCAAGAAGGCCTTTGTCGTCAACCGCATCGGCGACTTCGGGTTCCTGATTGCGCTGATGCTGATCTTCGCCAAATTCGGGAGCCTCGATTTCGGTTACGTGTTTGAGGCGATTCACGAGAACGCCGCGATCATTAGCGTCGGCACCGCCACCGCGATCACCTTGCTGCTCCTTGTTGGGGCTGCGGGCAAATCCGCTCAGCTGCCGCTCTACGTGTGGTTGCCCGACGCCATGGAAGGCCCCACACCGGTTTCGGCTCTGATCCACGCCGCCACCATGGTCACCGCCGGTGTCTATATGGTCGCCCGCACCGGTGTGCTCTTCGAGCTGGCTCCGGTGTCGCAGGGCGTGGTTGCCACCGTCGGAGCGCTGACGGCGCTATTCGCAGCGACGATTGCCATCGGGCAGCGCGACATCAAGCGGGTGTTGGCCTACTCGACGATCAGCCAGCTTGGCTACATGTTCATGGGCGTCGGGGTGCTCGGGCTCGTCGGCGGCGTGTTCCACCTCGTCACTCACGCCTTCTTCAAGGCCCTGCTGTTCCTCGGCGCCGGCTCGGTGATCCACGCCATGGCTGGGGAACAGGACATGGCCAAGATGGGTGGCCTCCGCAAGAAAGTGCCGGTGACGTTCTGGACGATGCTGATCGCCTGGATTGCCATCTCTGGGATTCCACCGTTCAGCGGTTTCTGGTCGAAGGACGAGATCCTGGCGATCGTCTTCAACCGGGGCGGCGGCTACTACGTCCTCTGGGCCGTTGGAATACTGACGGCGGGGCTGACGGCCTTCTACATGAGCCGCATGATGTTCCTCACCTTCTGGGGGGCACCACGCTGGGACGAAGGGGTAACTCCCCACGAGTCGCCCCCGTCGATGACGCTGCCACTCGTGGCGCTGGCGGGTCTGTCCGCCGTCGGTGGCTTCATCAATACCCCGTGGAGGCCGGCTCTGGAACACTTCCTCGAGCCGGCCTTCGAACTGGTCCATCAGACCCATCTCCCGGCGCCAGGCACTCAATGGGTGCTGGCCATCGTCTCTGTCGGAGTCGGAATCGCCGGCATCCTCGTCGCCTACCGGCGCTACGTGGCCCGGGACACCCAACTCGAAACGGGCGGCGTCTGGGACACCTTGCTGGCCGGCTATCACGTTGACGACCTCTACGGTCGCACGATCGTCGCTCCCGGGAAGACCGCCTCCGAGGTGCTCGCATTCACGGCGGACGCCAAGGTCGTCGACGGCGCAGTGAACGGCGTGGGTGGCCTGGTCAAGGCGGTGGGTGACCAGTTCTCGAAGCTGCAGACCGGCCTGGTACGCAGCTACGGCGTAGGCATCCTGGTCGGCGCGGTCGCGGTTCTCGTATGGCTGCTCGCCGCCGGGGGAGGGGTCTTCTGATGGTTGACTTCCCCGTCATTGCCCTGCTGGTGCTCCTGCCCGCAATCGGCGCGGTGGTCGTCGGCTTGCTGCCGAAGAGCCGCAACGAACTGGTTCTGCCGATCACCACCGCCATCTCCATGTTGCCGCTGGCGGTGGCGCTCTACATCCTGTGGGAGTTCTCGGCCGCCGACGGCGCCGCCTTCCAGTTCTCCGAAAGCGTCGTTTGGTATGAGCCGTGGGGGATCGGCTGGAACGTCGGCATCGACGGAATCTCACTGCTTCTCATCGTGCTCACCGCGGTCCTCTTCCCGCTATCGATACTGGCCTCCGCGTCGGTGACCAAAGACGTCAAGCTGTACATGGTGTCGATGCTGCTCCTCGAGACGGGACTCCTCGGGGTGTTTGTGGCGCTCGACCTGCTGCTGTTCTTCGTGTTTTTCGAGATGACGCTGGTGCCGATGTACCTGCTGATCGGGATCTGGGGCTCGGGAAATCGGGTGTACGCCGCGGTCAAGTTCTTCCTGTACACGGCCTTCGGCTCGGCGCTGCTCCTCACCGGGATCGTTGCCCTCGCCGTGATGTACGGAAACGACCATGGCTCTCTGTCCTTTGCCTTCCAGGACCTGCTCACCCTGCAGATCTCGTCGACCGCCCAGACCTGGCTCTTCCTCGGGTTTGGCATTGCCTTTGCGATCAAGGTGCCGCTGTTCCCGTTCCACACGTGGCTTCCCGACGCCCACACCGAGGCCCCAACAGCCGGGTCGGTGATCCTCGCCGGCGTGCTGCTGAAGCTCGGCACCTACGGGTTCGTGCGGTTCAACCTCACCCTCTTCCCCGAGGCGACGGTCGATTTCGCCCCCTGGCTGGCCGGGCTGGCCGTCGTCGGGATCATCTACGGCGCCGCCGTCGCCATCGTGCAGCCCGACGTCAAAAGGCTCGTCGCCTACTCCTCGGTGAGCCACCTCGGCTTCATCGTCCTCGGCACCTTTGCGCTCACCAGCCAGGGACTGCAGGGCGGCGTGATTCAGATGGTCAACCACGGCCTTACAACGGGGGCGCTGTTCCTGCTCATCGGGATGATCTACGAACGGCGCCACACCCGCCAGATCGCCGATTACGGCGGCTTGGCGAATGTCATGCCTCTGTACGCGGGAGTGTTCCTCTTCATGGCGTTCGCCTCGATCGGGCTGCCGGGGCTCAACGGGTTCATCGGCGAGTTCAAGATCCTGCTCGGCAGCTATCTGGCGTTTCCGGTGATGGCGATCCTCGCCGCCAGTGGTGTCGTTCTGGCCGCGATCTACCTCCTGTGGGCTTACGAGCGGATGTTCACCGGGCCCGTCACCAACGACGCCAACATGGGGCTCAAGGATCTCAACGCCCGTGAGATCACGATCCTGGTGCCGATCGCTTTGCTGATCGTCCTGCTCGGCATCTACCCCAAGCCGGCTCTTGAACGTATCGAACCGGCCGTGGAGAACATCATCGAGCGGATCGAGGACGCCACGGGTCATGAAACGCCCGAGTTCGGCGACATGGACGATCTGCCGGCCGCAACAGGAGGGCACAGCCCGTGAACGAGATTGCCTTCCTCCCCATAGCCGCCGAGATCCTGCTGTTGGGCGGAGCTGTCCTGATCCTCATGGCGGCCGTGACGCTGAATCTCGGCCCGCGGACCTGGGCGATCATTGCCGGGACCACTCTGGGGCTGTCATTCCTCGTGGCCTGGGTGCAGTGGTGGCGGATCGATGATGTCGGGTCGCAGATCCACTACACGGGTGACTTCCTTCGCACCCCGATGGTCGTGATGGACTACTTCTCGGTGTTTGGTGGCGGCCTGGTCATCGCAGCCGGTGGGATCGCTCTGTTGGGTGGGTGGCGCCTCGTCGGCAGCCTGGAGAAGCGTGGAGCCGAGTACGTGGCCCTGGTGCTGCTGGCGGTCGCCGGGCTCCACATCATGGTGATCTCGGCGAACCTGATATTGATGTTCATCGGCCTCGAGACGGCCTCCATCGCCCTCTACGTGGTTGCCGGCTTCACCCGTGACCGGCCTGATTCGGATGAAGCGGCCATCAAGTACTTCCTCCTCGGCTCCTTCGCTTCGGCGCTCTTCCTCTACGGGATCGCGCTGACCTACGCCGCCACCGGTTCGACGTCGATCTACGGACCGACCGGCATCGTCGCCTTCTTCGCCGAACGTGCGATTACCGAGCCGGGTGTGCTGCTCATCGGGATTGCCCTGATGATCGTCGGGCTCGGCTTCAAGGTGTCGGCGGCACCGTTCCACCAGTGGGCACCGGATGTCTATCAGGGCGCTCCGGGGGCGGCGGTTCCGTTGATGGCGTCCGGTGTCAAGATCGCCGGCTTCGCCGCCATGGCCCGAGTACTCACCGTCGCCTTCGATGCCAGCATCTCGGACTGGGCGCAGGTCATCTCGGCCCTGGCCGCCCTGTCCGTCGTCGTGGGGACACTCTTTGCGATTGCCCAGAGCGACTTCAAGCGCATGCTGGCCTACTCGGGGGTCGCTCACGCCGGGTTCATGCTCACGGCGCTCGTCGCTGGCCAGAGTGGCGTGCCCGGCCTCTGGTTCTACCTCGGGACGTATGCCTTCCAGCTGATCGGCACGTTCATCATCGCGTCGATCATCAGCGGGGCGGCCGGCGGTGCTTCCCCTCTCGATTCCTATCGTGGGCTCGCCAAACGCTCACCGGTGCTTGCCGGTGCGCTGGCGGTGTTGATGCTGGCCATGGGCGGGATCCCCCTGACTGCAGGGTTCGTCGGCAAGGTCGGAGTCTTTGCCGCCGCCATCGACGCCGGCTACCTCTGGCTGGCGATCGTCGGCCTGGTCTCTGCCGTCGCCGGGCTGTTCTTCTACCTGCGGCTTATCGTGCTCGCCTACTTCAACGACCCCGATCCGGCCCTGGCCGACGAGCCGATCACGGCACCCCGCTCGAGCCGCCTCGCCCTTGCCGTGTGTGTCTCCTTCACGTTCCTCTTCGGCGTGCTGCCGTGGCCGCTGCTCAACCTGACAAGCGAAGCCCTTCCTTTGTAGTACTCAGTATTCAGTACTCAGTACGTGGCAGATCAATTCACGTACTGAGTACTGGATACTGAGTACTGAGTACTGAATAGATGCTTGACTGCGGTCCATGGGTTTGATTCGTCGCCGATTGGTTTTCTCGTTCGCCGTTTTGGCGATCCTGGCGCCGGTGGTGGCCGAGGTGCTGACGCCGCAGATATACATACTCGAGGCGGACGAGGTGGAGGATGAAGACGTCTACATCGCGACCTCATCTGCGCGGATCGATGGCCGGATTGAGGGTGATCTCCTGATCGCGTCGGGTGACATCAGCATCGGTGGGGTTGTGACCGGCGACGTGTTCGCGCTCACTCACGGTCGCATCGATGTCACCGGCACGGTTGAAGGCTCGGTGCGGGCGCTGTCGCGTGAGCTGGTGGTACCCGGAGCCATTGCGGGCGACGTTGCGGTGGCGTCCGGCACGATCAGGGTGCCCGGTGAGGTGGGCGGGGACGTCCTGCTCTTTGCAGGCTCGGCTAACATCACCGGCACGGTCGGCCGTGACGTGCTCGGGAGGTTCCTCGACGGCGAGCTTGACGGAGCAGTCGGCGGCGACGTCGACATCTCCGTGCGGTCGCTGCGCGTCGGTCCCGATTCGGAAGTCGGTGGCGACCTCCTCTATCGAGCCGACCGAGATGCCGCGATTTCGGGCGGTGCCGACGTCGCCGGCCAGTTCAAGCGGCTCCCGTCGCGAGCCACCTTCATCGTCAGGGTTTACCTGATCGGCGCCACCATCCTGAGCTTCCTGGCATTCGTCATCACCGGCATGGTTCTGTTCCTGGTGTTCCGCTCGACGATGGCGCGGGCCACAGGATTGGTGCGCACCGAGACGTGGCGCACCGTCTGGGTCGGCTTCCTGGCAGTCGTCGGTTTGCCGCTGTTATCGATCCTGTTCCTGTTCAGCGTCGTCGGCGCCCCGGTCGGAGTACTGGTGATGATCCTCTGGCTACTCGGATTGGTCTTCGCTCCGGTGCCCGCGGTGGCGGCCGGTGGTGACCTCCTGATGAGGGGACGCGGCGGGATCTTCGGCGCCTTCGTCGCTGGAGCCGTCGTCTGGCGGTTCGGCATCTGGCTGCTCCCCTTCGTCGGTGTCTTGCTGTACACGACGGCGTTGCTGGCCGGAACCGGAGGCATCGTGCTCGCTGCATGGAGGCAGCGCCGGGCGGGTGTGGCTACCGCAGCACCGCTCGGGCCTCCCGGCCTTGGCGAATCAGGAGCCGAGGTGCCTACCGATTGGGAGCCGCCGCTGGCCCCGGAAACGCCCGTTGCTCCCGCCTCGGACGAGGGTGCCTGAGTTATCGCGGAGACTCAGCAGGCGATGGGTTCGTGATCATCGTTTAACGGCCACTACGACGTATCCCAGTGGCATCTTCTCGCGGACGGGGCCGAGCAGCCGGTCGATCAAGATGCCGGGGGCGACAACAAATGCTGCGTTGATGGCAAAAGCCATCCACTTGATGACAGGAATGTGCCAGGTAGCGCCCACGAGAACAGCCGACACCTGATGCCCGAGAAAACTAGCCACAGAGCCCGTTGAGGTGGTTGCCTCGACCTCCAGCGGCACCGCACTCAGCAGCGTTGCCAAGCCGTGCTTCGTGAATCGGTAGTAGTCGTGAGGCTCATCGTGGAGCCGACCGAGAAACGGGGTCGTCAGTATCAAGCGTCCGCCGGGCTTGAGAACTCGTCCGATCTCGGCAAGCGCCGCGCCCGGATCGGCCACATGCTCGAGAACTTCACTGCAGAGCACGGTGTCGTAGGCGGCATCAGGTACCGGGGACATCTCGGTGACGGAGCACACATACAGGACCGCCGAGCTGCGGGGCTCGATGTCGAGGCCGTCGTAGCCGGTCGCATGCTCCTCGATCGTGCGGCGATACGGCATGGCGCCACACCCAACGTCGAGCACCATTCCCGTGGCCCATCGCGCCAGAACCTGGGTCAGGATTGTGGCGAGGCCGTGGATTGCCGGCGACGACCAGCGACGAAGCGTTGGTCTCTGATCGATCTGGCGACGGTTGATCCCGAGACGGCTAGTCAATTGCCCTGCTCCTTACGCGCGACGCCAGGTAGACGATGACCTCACTCGCCACCGTTATCAGTCGGTGAGCCAGACTGGCGGCGATTACCGGTCCGGCCGCCAGCGTCGGAGATAGCAGCCACACAAGTGCGGCCTCGCGCACGCCGATACCAGCCGGGAACGGGATTGCCAAGAACCCGGCCAGCCAGGCAACCAGGAAGGCCGTCCCCAGGGCCAGATTATTGCCGGATCCGGTGATCTGTGACCCGACCACAACGAAGCTGCCGGCGAGGAACGCCAGCCCAACAATGCCCCATGCCATGGACTCGTTGATCGACTGCTGGTTGGGAAGCGAATCCGATGCGTCTCGCTTCGTGAGCCGAACGGCCAGGTCGACCACCGACTGCAGGATTGATCTACGTGTCAGCGCCACACCGGCCAGCAAACCGAGGCCGGCCAGCGCTCTGATGAGAACCGGAAAGCTGGATTCGAAGACCGCCGCGCCCGAAATGATCAAACCGGCGCCGACAGTCGTCACCATGCTCAGGGCAAACGTTGTGGCCGCTTTCGCCACGGTCTGACCGGCGCGGGCCGTGTAGCCGACCTGTCCGGCGAACTGGAACACGCCACCCGGGATGTATTTACCGACAATCGCCGAGTAATAGATGGCGCGCGAGGTGGCCCTCGGGAGCTCGGTGTTGAGGGCAGCCCATAATCTGGCAGCCATCAGCGTCGTTGCCATCACCAGGGCGACACCGCCGCCGACCGCCACCGGCGACCACGTGATATCCGCTTCGACTTCTGCCCATGTCCCGCGCATAGCCAGGACGGCGAAGCCGAGGCCGAGCAAACCGAAGACCACCCGCACCGTCCGCCACATTGTGGTGGGCTGCGGCCGCGTTGGAGCGCGGCCGTTGGAAGCTGCCATCAGTCGACCATCCGCTCAGCCACCACGAGGTACCCATCGCCGTAGTCCGTATGCCGCAACGGCAGCCCCAGGAAGTAGAAGCCGGTGCTGATGACCTCTACCACGATGCGCAGAAGCGACTTGATCCGCCGCGGGGCGCCGAGGGTGGAGTCCAACGAGGAGTCGAGCGTTCGCTCCTGAGTGGACATCGAGGATTTGCGGCGAAGCCGGTGTTGGAGATGCCGCAGCGGACGCGTGACGAGTACAAGGGGGTAACCGAAAGCTTTGATCTCGAGCACCTTCAGGCCGTTGCTCTCGAGCAGCGCCACGAGGTCGTCACGCTCATATCGACGAATGTGCCCCACCGCATCGTCTGCCGCCGTCCACAGCTTCTTGTGCGCCGGCACAGTTATCACCGCGACTCCGCCGGGGCGTAAGTAATCCGCCCATTCGTTGAGATGGCCGTGGTCATCCTCGATGTGTTCCAGCACCTCAAAGGCGAGCAGGTAGTCGAACTTCCGGCCCGTTACGGCATCCAAGGAAGCTACGACCTCTATGTCGGGTTGCAGCGGGCGAGCCGCCGCCACTGCCAGCGGGAAGACGGACTCCGAAATCTCAACAGCCACGCCATGATGACCTGCGGCGTGCAACATGGTGAACATCTCGCCGCGTCCACACCCCATCTCGAGGAACTGCCCGGCCGGCAGGTTCCTCACTATGGAGCGAACAGTTCGTTTCCGGACGATATAGCGGGGCGTGTGCACATCCTCGGCGTGAGTGGTCATTGTCGGGCCTCCTCCAATACCTCCTCATAAAGGTGCCGGTGGGAAAGGGCGACGGACGTCGCAGTGAGACCGAGGTCGCCAATGCGAGACCGTCCGGCCGAACCGAGCCGGTCGCGGAGGTCGGCGTCGCCGGCCAACATCATCAGGGCCTGCGCCAATCCGGTCGGGTCGCCGGCCGGTACCAGCAGGCCGGTGTCTGCCGTCACCAACTCTCTGACGCCGCCGATGTCCGATGCGACCACGGGCAAGCCGGCTGCCATCGCTTCCATGATCGCAACCGGGCGCCCTTCCGACAGTGATGGCAGGACCATCACATCACTGGACGCCAACCACGAACGAACATCATCGGGCGGGACATTGCCTACGAGACGGATTCGGATGTCCTCTGTGGTCGCCAGCTGCTCTACCTCCCCGGCGAGATCGCCGTCCCCGAGGAACGCCGCGCGCGCAGGTAAGCCGGCGTCGCGTACCTGCCCCAGGGCCGCGACGAGGACAAGTGGTGCCTTGCGGGGAATGAGACTTCCAACGAATACGATTTTGAGTGAGTCGTCGTCTTCAATCCAGGTGGTGGTGTCGGCGCGCTGCGCCCTTTCCAGCTCCACTCCGAGTGGTAGGAATCGGGTTCGCCTCTCGTTGCCGCCGACGTCAATGAGTCGGTGTCGCAGCGCTTCGCTGACGGCGACCGTGCGGTCTGCCCGGCGGAGGACTCGTTTCACCATCCACGCGGTGAAGCCGCGGTTTCCCATCCGATTGAGGTCGCCGCCGTGCGAAGTGACGACTACGGGGGTCTGGCGCGCCACGGCGGTCGCCATGAGGCCTGCCGGGTAGAGCCAATGGGCGTGAATCACGTCCGCCCAGTCACGATTGGCCATCACCCCGCGGGCGAGGGCTGCGCTCAGCGTCGGAACCTGAACTGCGGTCCACGGCCGCCTTCTGATGTTGGGTGCGATTCCGCCGAGGCCCTCGGCGATGCGCGGGCCGCTGCCAAACCAGTATTTGCGACGGTCGATGACAACACCGTCGAGACCGGAAACTGACGAGTGGCGTGTTTCCGGGGCAACGACGCGGACGTCGATCCCCTCCGCTACCAAACTTCGGGCCAGCCGGTGTACATGGATACCTCGCGGGTCGTTCTCGTCTGCTGGATAGGACGTGGTGACGAAGAGCACTTTCACAGTGCCCGCCTAGCGGCCGATGGTTGCCGGCAAGACGTCGTGTCGCTTCTTGTTCACCTGCACAAGCAAGTCCGCCAACATGCCGAGCAGCGACAGCGAAACGGCAATCCCAAGAAGCACGATGGTATTGGTGCCGATGCGGAAGTCCTTGTCATAGAGATCGAATATCAGCTTGCCGGTGCCGACAAGTCCGAGGAAGATCGCGGGCGGCATGAGCACCTTGAGCGGCGAGTAGGACAACACCATACGGACCACCTGCAGCAGGTAGCGGCGGGTGTCCTTCCACCAGTGGAACTTCGATTCCCCCTCGCGGGGGGCGTAGTCGATCGGCACGTATTTCACCGAGTAACCATTGGACAGGAAGGTCATCGTGATGGTTGTCACACACGAGAAGCCGGCAGGTAGGAGATAGAGGAACTGCAAGGCGACATCGCGACGGAAAGCGCGGAAACCTGAGTTGAGGTCGGGGATAGTCGTGCCCGAGAGGTACGTCGCCAGCTTGCGTATGAACCACTTGGCAGGCCTCCGGAGCAGCCTGATAGTGCCCTCCTCGGTGCGGCGAGCGCCCACCACCTGGTCGTAGTGGTCGAGTTCATCGAGGAGCGCCGGGATCTGATCGTTGGGGTAGCTCATGTCAACGTCGGTCCACACGACGATCCGACCCCGAGCCGCCAGCGTGCCATATTTGCGCGCCGAGCCCGAGCCACGGTTGTGGGCGAATTGGAGCAGGCGGATACCGTCGATCTCACGCAGAATGTCACCAGAGCCGTCGGTGGAGCCGTCATCGACAACGAGCACCTCGTACGAGTATTCCGAGGCCTTCATGGACTCATGCACCCGGAAGATCTCCTTCTCCAGGTGCCCTGACTCGTTGAACACCGGAAGCACGATTGTCACATCGACTTGCGGCTCGCCTTCATGAACTTTGTTGATGATTTCCGCACTCACGCGTGTTCCAATGGGTGTCGGCCGTCTCGAGCCTACCGGTATCGGCGGGGTCTATCGGGTTCTGGATGGGATCGGTTGGAATGTCATGCGGCTTGAGGGCCTGGGAACGCCTGCGGCGTTCATTGGGAGGTTGCTG
>CAMYIJ010000007.1 GCA_947258375.1 uncultured Acidimicrobiaceae bacterium | reverse complement strand
TTGGAGATGGTCAACGGCTTCAATGATCGCTACCTGACGGGAACGCACACGCGATACGAGTCCTTCGAGGCGGACTAGTTCTTGTTCCATAGAGTCCACAGACGAGTATTCCTCGAGTACCTCTTGGGCTTCTGTTGATAGGGTCAACATGGTTCCCATAATGCCAACCGGGTGTGACAAGAAACGGTCGAAAACGGCTGATACAGAGAGAAATCTCGGGTTATCCACAGGAATCTTGCCGAGCCGTGATCCGACCCTCCCGCCAGCCACGAGAACCCCGAACCGGAGCCACCCCAAACACCCAACACCACCAGCAATCCGGCTCCCTTCGCCAGCAACCTCGAACCCGCCCGGCGGGCGGCGCCCGAATCGTCTCGAGAGCCACTCAACCCGTCGCCCCCCTCACCCTTCGACGGCAACTTCGAGCTCGCCCAGCAAACGGCGACCGATAGCGTCAGTGCCTACCGGTGACACCCCCTTACCCGCTTCGACGGCTCCGCCGCCGGCGGGTCCCTTTCCCCTCCGGAGGAACACACACGCGCGGCAGCTCGCCCGACACTATTCCCGCCCTTCGCCAGCAACATCGAGCCCGCCCGACGAACGAACGACCGAATCGCGCGCCTAGAGCCCAACGCCACCATCCCCCAACTCCCTCGCCAGCAATCACGAGCCCGCCCGGCGGACGGCAACCGATAGCCTCAGTGCCTACCGGTGACGCCCCCTTACCCGCTTCGACGGCTCCGTCGCCGGCGGGTCCCTTTACACCCCTCCGGAGGAACACATACGCGCGGTAGCTCCCCCCGACACCAATCCCGCCCTTCGCCAGCAATCACGAGCCCGCCCGACGAACGGCGACCGAATCGCGCCGAGAGACCCCTACTCGACCACCATTACGCCGTCGACGAGTTGCTCTTCGAGGACGCCACCGACCGGGTTGAACCGGTAGTGCGCGAAGTCTTTGCGGAACTCGAGGTCGATGGCGGACGGACCGTTGCGGTTCTTCTCGATCGACATGACCACAAGGCCGCGGAAGGTATCCGCCTTGACGGTATCGAAGGCGGTGTGCCGATTCGACACCGCGGTGATCTTGTCGTTGAGCATGATCACCAAATCAGCTTCATACCCAAGCCCCTCAGCGTCCTGGAGGTGCTGGAGCCGCAGACGGCGCAGCCCGAGGGCGCCGGCGCTGGCACCGACGACACCGACCACGGCAATGCCGTGGCGCATCGCCAGCGCCTTGAGTTCGACGGCGATATCGTCGACTGTCTGCTCGGCGCCGTTGGCCGAGCTCACTTTCTGGAGATGATCGACGAACAGGACCGCGGTGTTGCCGGCGCGTTCGACCAGCAACTTGTCCAGAGCTGCGATGTCGAGATCGGTCGGCGACGCGGAGCAAAGCAGCAACTCATCACCGTAGGCCTGCATACGGGCCCGGGCTGCGCGCAGCACCAGGCTCCCTTGCACAATCTCGCCGAGCTCTCTCGGGTCGCTGCCCGCGGTGATTGCGGCGCGCCGGGTTTCAGACGAGGTCGAATCCCCGCTCGCGGCCGCTAGATCGCCGACCTCTGACAACAGAAGGCGACTGAAGAGCGAGGCTTCATCATGCTCGTAGCACGCATACACGACGGGGAGGCCCTCGCTTGCGATGTGACGGGCCCACTGCAGTGTGGCCACCGTCTTGCCGATCCCGGGGAGACCGCCGATCAGGATCAAGTCCCCCGTGCGCAAACCGCCGTCGAGGGCGGAGTCCAGTGGCTCGAACCCGGTTGCGATCACGTGGTGCGGCGCAGCGTCGGTCACGCCGCCGCTCATGATGGTGTTGATCGAGCGAGCCGGGCGGTGGCCCGGGTTGCCCGGGTTCTTGACGATCGGATCGCTCATGTCAGCGCCCTATAGATGCGCAGCGCCGCCGGGCCAATCAAGACGATCATGAGGGAGGGGAAAATGCACAGGACGAGCGGGAAGGTCATTTTGACCGGGATCTTCATGGCGCGCTCCTCGGCCCGCTGCTTGCGGCGCACTCGCAGCTCGTCGGCTTGCACCCGCAATACATGGGCCACCGGAATTCCATAGTCCTCCGACTGGCTGACGGCGGTTACAAATGTCCGCAACTCGGCGACGTCGTTGCGGTCGGCCAGGTTCTGCAGAGCTTCCGTCCGGGAAGCGCCGATCTGCATCTCCTGGAGCGTATGACGCACCTCCTGGGCCAGGGGGCCGCTGCCCGCCTTGGCTGCCCTTCCGAGCGCCGCCTCGAAACCGACGCCGGCTTCAACCGACATGCGGAGCTGATCTATGACCTGAGGCAACGCAAGGAGGATGCGGTCCTGACGTTCGCGGCCCACGGAGGCGACGAGCGAATCGGGGATGATGAAGCCGGCGGCTCCGGCCAGAATCGCAGGAAGCCTGTCACCCACAAGCGTCAGAATGCCGAAGAACGCGGCCACCGACAGCACGACTTTGAGCACCAGCATCGTTTCGGCGCGGATGTTCAAACCGGCCAGGGCAATACGGCGCTCAATTGCGTCGACGACACCGACGGGCGTGATTCGCCGCAGCCAACGAAATGCCGAGCCGAACGCGGGCAGAATCACCCGTTCCCCGGCAGAGCCCTCCAACAGGAACCCACCGATGTCGGAGTCGATACCACCCTCGCCGGCCTCCCGCCGCCGCTCGAAAGCTCCGGCACTGCTCGATCCCACAGCGAACAGCACCAGAGGGATGGCGGCGGCGATTGCCAACGCGGCCAGAATCACGTAGATCGGAAGGGAGCCCATTAGAACTCCAACCTGACTATGCGCCGGATCCAGAAGATCCCGATGATCATTGTCGCCGCTCCAAAGGCCAGCATGACTTGCCCAACCGTGGACTGCGTCAGCTCAGTGAGGTAGTCGGGCGAAGAGGCGAGTGTGAGGCCGGCGATGGCGAATGGCAGGGCGACGAGCACGACGCCCGAGATTCGCCCCTCGGCGCTCAAGACATTGATCTGGCCGCGAACCCGTTCTCGCTCACGAACTGTGTTGGCGACCTGATCGAGCAGGTCGGCCACGTCGCCGCCGATTTCACGATGGATCTCTATGGCCTCGGCCACCCAGGGCAGATCCTCCGACTGCACCCTGACGGCCATCGAGCGCAACGCGTCTTCAACCTCCCGGCCCAGGTGGACCTCCAGCTGGGCGCGAGCGTATTCCTCACCGCCGGGCGCCGGAAGCTCGTTGGCGACCGCGGTGATCGCCTGGTTGAGGCCGAAGCCGGCCCGCAGGCTGCCGGTGATCAGCTGGAGCGAGTCGGGCAGCTGGGCACGGAACTTGTTCGCCCGACGGGTGCCGAGCGAACCGAGAATCGACCACGCGAGCAGCACAACTATGGCCGCGGCTATCACCGCGGCGATGATGCCGGCGAAGAGAAAGGCACCGACAACCGCGACGAGCACTGCGGCGAAGACCAGTAGGAGAAACTCGCCTTCCCGCAACTGCAGGCCCGCCTGATCGAGCTTCAAACGGAGTCCCGACTCCGACTTCCCCCGCCGGATCGCATCCTCGGCAAACAGCGTGGCCTTGTTCGTGAGCTCGCTGAACCTCCCGGAGCTCTGCGCGCGGTCGGTCAGGCCGGTCAGCGAGCCGAATCCGGCTAGGACACTCTTCTTCGAGGGCATCAGCAGCAGTATGAGGATGGTTGCAGCGATGAACAGGGATGCCGCCCCGAGCACGAGGCCGGGGGTCGTGGCTATCCAGGGCACATTGATCTCAATCGGGGTGGGGGGCGCCACCACTATCTCGGGAGCCGCCGTAGTAGACGAAACGGACGCGGTGGTTGTCGTCGCTTCAGTCACCGGCGGTGCCGGCGGGAAACGGGTCACGGTGATCCCTTGGGCGGTGATCTCCGCAGTCCGCACAGCGACGACGATGTTCGTCAAGCCACCTGAAGTCGTTTCGTAGCTGAGCCGGTACTGGTTGATGAGGTCAGAACCCGCCTCTTCATAGATGGCTTCGAGCGCTTCGGAATCGTCTGCGAACACCCGTGTCCCCCCGGTTCTGGCTTCCAGCTCCGTGAGGGCGGCGAGATCCGTATCCCCGGTTTCGAGCGCGACGATCAGCAGCTCCGCCTCTGAGCCGATCAGCTCGAGCAAAGCGTCATCCAGGTCGGCACCCAGGCCCGAGTCGGCACCGTCGCCAAGCAGCACGATTGTCCGTCGACTGCCATCGGCCGGCCCGAAGCTGGCAACCGCCTCCAGCAGCCCGTTGTAGAGCGCCGTCGTGTCGTCGTTGGCGTCCAAACCGTCGATTCCGGACAGGATCGCATCGCGGTCGGTCGTGGAGGGCACGACGAGTTCAGCGACATCACCGAAGCTGACCAACGCCAGCTCGACATCTGGAGGCATGGTGTCCACAAAACCGACGACGGCCGACTTGGCCAACCCGATATCGCCCGCCATGCTTCCCGACACGTCGATCGCCAGAACGACCTCGAGTTCCGCGGCCGGCAGCTGCTCGACCTCGATCTCCACCGGTTGATCGCCCTCGGCGACAAAGAAGTTGCTCGGCGACAGGTCGAGGCCGTTCATTTCCACCGGGACCGTCACAGTGATCACGACAGTGGGGTGACCCGAATCGTCGATATCGTCGATTCGCAGCTCGGGGCCTTCGTTTTCCTGAGCCCGCGCCGGGCCGGCGGCCATCAGGACCGCGAGTAGCCCCAGGCTGATGATCTTCTTCACCGCTTCGCCTTCATGAGCGCCTTACGCCGCTCCTCGGGATCGCCAAACAGATTGGGCGGAAGCGGGAAGCCAAGCGCCTCGAGCTTGTCAGTGAACTGCGGGCGGATCCCGGTCGGGCGCAAGACCCCAATGCTGCCGTGTTTGTCGCCGCCGCGGTAGTCGAATGTGTAGATGTCCTGCAGCGTCACCGTCGGACCTTCCATCCCGACTACCTCGGTGATGCTGGTCACCTGGCGGCTTCCGTCGGGCATTCTCGTCAGGTGGACGAGTAGGTGAAGCGCCGAGGCCACCTGCTCTCGAACCGCCTTGTCGGGCAGCTCGACACCGGCCATGAGCACCATGGTTTCGAGGCGGGCAACGGCATCACGGGGGCTGTTGGCGTGGACGGTTGACAGCGAGCCCTCGTGGCCCGTGTTCATGGCCTGAAGCATGTCGAGCGCCTCCCCGCTTCGGGACTCGCCGACGATGATGCGGTCCGGCCGCATACGCAGCGAGTTGCGGACCAGGTCACGGATCGAAACCTGACCGCGTCCTTCAACGTTGGGCGGACGTGCCTCGAGCCGGATGGTGTGCCTCTGCTGCAGCTGAAGCTCGACGGCGTCCTCGATCGTGATGATGCGCTGGTCCTCCGGGATGTAGGAGGAGAGCGCGTTCAGGAGCGTCGTCTTCCCGGTGCCGGTACCGCCGCTGACGATCAGATTGAGACGGCCCTCGACACACGTGCGCAGGAACTCGGCCGTAGATTCCGTCAAGGTCCCGAGCCCGACGAGATCACTCATCGTGAAGGGGTCTTTGGAGAAGAGCCGGATCGTCAGTACGGCGCCGTCGACCGCCAACGGCGGAATGATCGCATTGACTCGTGAGCCGTCGGGAAGCCTGGCGTCGACCATGGGCGAGGACTCGTCGATGCGGCGCCCAACCCGGGCGACGATACGGTCGATAACGCGCCGCAGATGGGTCGTAGAGGCAAAGCGGATGTCGGTTTCGACGATCTTGCCGTCCCGCTCGATGTAGATCGGGTTCTGGCTGTTGACCATGATCTCAGTGATCGTCGGGTCTTCGAGCAGCGGCTGGATCGGACCATAGCCGAGCAGGTCGTCCCGCAGCTGCTGGGCCAAGGTCTTGCGCTCCTGGAGCGTGAGAGGTGCTGTTTCGTCGTCGAGAACCTTCCGCAGCTCGTCGGCGACGAACATCGCCAACTCCTCTTCGGAAATGCTGGCGTCGTTGATGCGGGAGCCCACCTTGGCGAAAAGCGCAACTTGAGCCCGGGCGCGGATCGCGTCGAGCGGATCCTTCGCCTGCTTGTCGTCCTCGGAGCGGCCGGCCGTGGCCTCGGCTTGACGTAGTCTTTCGTTCAGCTTCATTGACGCCACCTCCTGGCTTTGGCTCCCTGTGCAGATCCGTCAACCGGCGAGAAGATGTCGGCGACCTCGATGACTGATCTGGCAACCGGCGATTTGGGTGCCGATTCGACTAGCGGTGTGCCTTCGTTCATCGATCGGGGCACGAGCCGAGAGCTCGGAATCCGAACACTGACGGGCATGCCTACTGATGACTCGACGTCGGAGATGCTGATCCCTACCTTGCTGTCGGCGCGGTTCAGGACGAAGTGCCGCTTCTTCTCGCGGAGCATCTCGAGCGTGTGCAGCGCCGACATGACCTTGTGGAGCCCCCGCACCGCGGCGACCGACATGTCGCAGATGAAAATAATGTCGTCTGACTTCTCGATCGCCGCCAGGGTTACTTCGGACAATCCGGCGGCGGTGTCGACAACCACATACTCGAATTGAGAACACAGGCCATCGATAGCCGACGACACCAGGTCGTTGGTGACCATCTCTCCGAGCGCCGGTGAATCCGGTGCAGTCAATACGAAGAGGTCCCGCTGGCGCCGCGTCAGCAGCACCTTGAGCAGCGTCGGGTCGAGCTGCGGGGCATCGATCGCGTCCGCGATTGAGTGCTCCGGATTCAAGAGAAGCGCGTTGGTCACATCTCCAAACAGAAGATCGAGGTCGAGTATCGAAGCCTTGCCCGGGTGGCGTTGGGCCAATGCGACGGCCAGGTTCACCGAGAGCGCAGTCTTGCCCGAGCCGCCTTTTGGCGCGACTACGGAGATGACCCGGCCTCTTGCAGCCTTCTTCACCGAATCGGCCACATCCGGCATCAGGTTGGCCCGGGCCAGGATCGTGGCCTCAGCAGCTCGCCAGAAGACCTGACGGATCTCGTCCGCATCTGCCTTGTGCGAGACGACGTCGCGCACTCCGGCTCGTAGGGCGCGCTCCCACAACTTGGCGTTGAGCGCGCCAACGACAATCACGCTGACCTCAGGGTGGATCTTGTCGACATGGTCGGCAATCTCTATGGCCGTCTCGGGCCGGACGCCCGGGCCGATCGAAATCACACCCGCACCGGTCGACGTCAGCTCTTTGGCCAAGGCCTCGAGGTCGACTCCGGCGGCAAGGTCATCGTCCCACCATCGCAGCCCGCCTTCGTACTCGAGGGCGTCGCGAACGCTCCTTTCGAACTGTTCGCTGTTGGTAGCGAGGAGAATGCGGGTCATCGGTACACGTTCGCCCTCGTGATGATGAGGACCGGATCGTCCTCGACGGTGTCATCCTGTTCACGCGCCAGCCAGAGGGTCCCGAACTCGGCGGTGAAGATGACCTGCTCGAGATCGGTCGTCTCGACGGCCAGCGTCACCAGCAGTGTCCCCTGTGGTGCGAGGTCGTCGCTCTCGACGCCGGAGGTTTCGGTTCTGGCCTGGGCTCGTTGTACCCGGGTCACCAACGCCTTGTGAACGGTGATTCCGGTGGTGTTGGGCGTCTTGAGCGTGATCGGCTCGGACTCATCTTCGTTGTTGAGGAACGAGTTGAGATCCTCCTCGTCCTCCGGCTCGACCGCGTCCAACGTGAACGGGGAGAAGGACGAGATGACGGCCACCTTGTCGCCCGGCACCAGTCCGCCGCCCACGCTGCGCTCCGGTGACATCTCCACGGTCACTTCCAGCAACCCGGGCGGTATGTCTACCAACCCTCTCTCCGGAAGCACGTCCGCCGGGTCAATGAACCGGCCAACCACAATCTGCTCACCGGGCAGCAGGTCGACCGCCGTCTCCAATCCGGCAACCTGTTGGAGGTTGTCGAGTGCGCCGGGCACCAGGACAGCTTGCGGGACCAGAGTGATGGACACGAGGCCGGCCACCTCCGTAACGGGCGTCCCTCGAGGAATTGCAACATCGGCGACGTATACCTCGACCGGGTTCTGGTCTTCGACCGCTGCGTCTTCCAGATTCGCCACGTAGTTGACCAGTACCCACGTGCCTCCGGCAGCCAGCAATATGGCGGCCACCACTCCCAGTACTCGTCGATTCAACGTCCTACCCCCGATTGCTTTCTGTTTGCTGTTCGAATGACGAGCGGACCGTGGTCCGCGCCACAGAGTTCGCCGTCCGTGATTACTACTTGCCGTTCCGGCAATTGCGCGGCGGCCGCCCCACCACCCAAAGCTTCTATGACCCTCACTCGCTTGCCTTCCCTGTGATCCCTAGCCCAGAGATCCACTCCGCCGGGCAATTGTGCCCGTTTCCTTCGCGTTCGGCATCGTCAATATTGATGATTCCGATCCCCGCAGAACATCCTCGTACCATCCCGAATCACGTGCCACGGCGGCGGCCCGGAGCTGTGAAGTGACACCCAGCTTCGCCAGGACAGCACGAATGTGCGATCGCACTGTCGGCAACGCGACTTCCCATAGCCCGGCAATCTCGGCCGCACCATGTCCCTCGGCGATCAGACACAACGCTTCCTGCTCGCGTCGGGTGAGGGACTCGAAGAGCACGGTCGTCTGACGTCGCTCGGCCCGGTGCTTGCGCAATCGCGAGAGCGCAGAGTGCCGTTCGTCGGGCGACATCAGCTCTTCGCCGGCGAGCGCCAGCTCGACGACCGCGACCAGATCCGCCGGACCACACTCCTTGCCAACAACAACCGCGGCGCCGAACTCGAGAAACGCTGCCCGGTCGAGTCGGTCCTCCGAGCCAGTGAAGCCGGCGACGACGATGTTGGCCGCGATGGCCCTTTCCAGGATGACGCCGGCGTTGTGCCGAGGGCCCAAGTCGAAATCGAGCAGGAGTACCTCCGGAGCCAAATCGACTATGAGATCCCATGTCTCTTCGAGCGTTTCCGCATAGGCGTGAGCAGCCGAGTAGCCGGCCCGCTCGAGCAAACCGACAACCAAACGGCCGATCAAGAGTTGATCGTCGACAACCACAACCTGGACGGCCTCGAGCGCGACTGACTCGAAAGGCTGTGACCCGATTGGTCTCCCTTCGATTACGCGCACCTGCGTGCCCCCTTGTGTTTGATGTAGCGCTCCGGCGTGCCGCCGGGCTAGAACGATTCTGCCAGCTGTGGGGGCCTACCACAATGTCCACCTGACTCGGTCTGAGGTAGCTAGTCACTCGCCGCATCGCCGGCCAAGCAGCCTGCGTACAATCTACGCGATGAGTGACCGAGATGATGGCGTAGACGAGATGGTGGGCCCGCACGCCGCGGGGGTGCTCGAACAGGCTGTCGACGACGACCTCATTGTTTTCAACCCGGCAAGCGACACTTACTTCACGCTCAACCGCAGTGCCCGCGAAGTGTGGGAACTCGCCGACGGCACCCGAACCGCTTCCGAGATCGCCGCAACGCTGGCAGACCGATACGAGGTCGACCTCGACCAGATCCGGGACGACATCATCGAGATCATCTCCGGGTTCAGAGAGACCGGGCTCGTGTAGGGCGAGCGACTTCGCCAAATGCTGAGGGCGCCCCGTGGGGCGCCCTCAAACTCTCGTCTGGTCTCGTCTGTTAGGACCGGATTAGCCCCACTTCACGCAGCACTTCACCACGAGCTCGACGTGGGAGATGTCCTTGACACTGCCGAACCTCGCCATCGTCCCGTCGTTCGAGATGGCAGCCGGGTGGCAATCCTGACCGGCCTTGTGCGCCGCACGAATGATCATGCAGCCCTTGCCCACGGTGACCGTTGCGCCGCGCTCGTCGCCGGAGATGGAGATGTCCATGTCCTTGGCGTCGCACTTCTCCCAGTCACCGTCCTGGATGCAGTCGTTGCGACCAACGCCACTGTCCCAGTGCCAGCCGCCATCCCAGTCGGCCTTGACGCGACAGGTCTTGTACTCGAGACAGCGAGGCGGCCTGGTCGTCGACGACGTTGTGGTTACAACCGAACCGTTCGTCTGTGCTGAAGCTGCGGCCATGTTGACGATCTGCATCGTCGGGACGACCCAGGCAACAGCGCCCGCCTTCTTCAGGAATTCGCGCCGGCTCTCGCCCGACGACTCGTGGCTCTTGTCATGCATTCGTGATGCCCCCTACTCCTAGGTATTCCCGATCCGCGCCGAAAAGCCCACCGAACACGGATTGTCACATATGTGTGCCTACGTAACGTAGTACAGGGGCCACCATTCGCACAGGACCCATACTGGAAATGGCCCAAATGAGCCGCAAGGCCTAGTCAGTTATGGTTCAGCCTCACCGCCCAACGCGACGGGTGTCATCCTTGATATCGGCCGAATACGCCACGCATCGCGGTTGAAACCTCGCCAAGCGTCGCCCCGGTCTCCAGGGCCGCCCGGATCGGGTAGAGCAGATTGCCGTCCCCGGCAGCCGCCGTGGCGATCGCCTCGAGAGCGGCGCCGGTGGCCGCTTTGTCGCGCGCCGCGCGCCGCGCCGTGAGGCGGCTCACCTGGGCGGTCTCCAGCTGCGGGTCCACTGCCAGTACCGGCATTGGCGGCTCGGCATCGGTCGTGTAGGCGTTGACGCCCACCACAACGGCATCGCCGGAGTCGACCGCCCGAGCTGTGGAATAGGCCGCCTCCTCGATCTCACGCTGCTGGAATCCGGCCTCGATCGCCGCCTCGGCACCACCGAGGTTGTCGATCTGCTGGATCAGCTTGCGAGCCTCGGCCTCGAGACGATCCGTTAGCGACTCGATGTAATAGGAGCCGGCCAGCGGGTCGACCGAACGGGTGACTCCGCTCTCGGCTGCGATGACCTGCTGGGTGCGCAGCGCCAGCAGTGCCGATTCCTCGGTGGGGAGACCGAGCGCTTCGTCGAACGAGTTCGTGTGCAGCGACTGGGTGCCGCCGAGAACCGCGGCCAGAGCCTGGAGCGTGGTGCGCACCACGTTGTTGTGGGGTTGCTGAGCCGTCAGGGTCGATCCGGCGGTTTGAGTGTGGAAGCGCATCTTCCACGATGCCGGGTTCCTGGCCCCGATTTCCGAACGCATTATCCGGGCCCACAGGCGGCGGGCAGCGCGAAACTTGGCGACCTCCTCGAGAAGGTCGTTGTGCGAATTCCAGAAGAAGGAGAGGCGAGGAGCGAAGGCATCGACGTCGAGGCCCGCCCTCGCTGCCGCCCGGACGTAGGCAAGTCCGTTGGCGATTGTGAAGGCAATTTCCTGGGCCGCGGTCGAACCGGCCTCCCGGATGTGATAGCCGGATATCGAAATCGTGTTCCAGCTCGGTAGCTCCTTGGCGGCGTATGCCAGGAGGTCGGTGACGAGACGCATAGAAGGCGCCACCGGATAGATGTAGGTTCCGCGGGCGATGTACTCCTTGAGAACGTCGTTCTGGGTAGTCCCCCGGATATCTTCCGCGGCAACGCCCTGCTCCTCGGCGACCAGCTGATAGAGCAGCAACAGGATGGGCGCCGTCGAGTTGATGGTCATCGACGTGGTGACTTCGCCCAGCGGGATCCCTGCAAAGAGAGTCCGCATATCGTCGATCGAGTCGATGGCGACGCCGACTTTGCCGACCTCTCCCCGGGCCAGGGGATCATCCGAATCGAGCCCCATCTGGGTGGGTAGGTCAAAGGCTACGGAGAGGCCGGTCTGGCCCGCCTCGAGCAGGGAACGGAACCTGGCGTTGGTTTGCTCTGCGGTGCCGAAGCCTGCGTACTGGCGCATGGTCCAGGGGCGCCCGCGATACATCGACTGGTAGGGCCCCCGGGTGAATGGGTACTCCCCGGGCTGTCCCAGCTGGTCGTCCGGGTCCCAGTCGGCGAGAGCGTCGGGGCCCAGGATCGCCGACGCATCGTTCCCAGTGTCGTCTTCAGCGGCCAATACTCGCTCCTTTGCTCATCGGATCGTATTGCCCGGAGCCACACGGCAATCCGCTCCGATAGTGCGGACCCTACCTATCATGGGCCTCTGCCCATAAGCCAGGTCGCGGCCAACGTCGGTAGAACGCCTCAGATGCTAAACGAGGAACCAATCCGACTCTCATGACGTCTTTGTGACAGGTATCAATCCGTGGACCAGAACATACATCTTGCCGAACGGAAAGAGCGCCGCGGCCGGCGATTGACTTCGCTCGCCCTTCTTGCGGTGGCGACGTTGCTGGGGGCGTCCCTCGTCGGCCTGTTCAGTTTCCTGGAGGCCGACGCCGCGTTCGGGACGATGGAAGACCTCGAGGACCGCTGGCTGTGCGACCCGGGCCAGTTCGTTCTCGAATTCCCGGCCGTCGGCAGCCTGTCGGAGTTATACACCTCTGACGGCGTGCTGCTCGGCAAGCTGAGCGCACGCAACAGCCAGCCGGTGAGCCTCGAGGACATCCCGCAAACCGTGATCAACGCCGTCCTGGCCGCCGAGGACGCCGACTTCTACGAACACCACGGCATCGACCATGTCGCGATCATGCGCGCCGCTCTGGTGATTTACCGCGGGGGCGACATCCAGGGCGGTTCGACGATCACCCAGCAGGTGGTCAAGCAGAACATCCTCACGTCGGATCAGACGATCGAGCGCAAAATCTGTGAGGCCGTGATCGCCGCCGAGCTCGAGGAGCGCTACACCAAGGAACAGATTCTCGAGTTCTATCTCAACTCGATGTTCTTCGGTCAGAATGCATACGGCGTCAAGGCCGCGGCCCAGGAGTACTGGGGCAAGGATCTCGAGGACGTCACCGTCGCCGAGGCCGCTGCGATGGCCACACCACTGCGCAATCCCACGGTCTACAACCTGCGGGCGGAGCCCGACAACGTGCTGCGAGCACGCAACGCCGCCATCCTGCAGATGCAGCTGAACGGGTTCATCACCGCCGCAGAAGGCCGCGCCGCTCGCGCCGAACCGCTGGCACCGATCGCTCATCAGGATTTCGAGGAGCTTTCGCCGACGGTGATCATCGCCGCCCGCGAGGAGATCCTGCGCAATCCCAAGTACGGTCTCGGCGCCACCTACACACAGCGCAAGCGTGCCCTGTTCGGATGTCCGGCGGATGACACCGACTGTGAAGGGGGTGGCGGGCTCAAAGTGACGGTCACCGTCAACCACGAGCAGCAGATGGAGGCCAACCGGATCTTGCGGGCGTGGTTCCAGGATCTCGACGGGCCAACGGGTGCCCTCGCCATGGTCGAAAACGACACGGGGGCCGTCCGCGTGATGGCCAGCGGCCTCGATTTCGGTGACGACATCGCGGCGGGCCAACGGCCCTACGACCTGGCAACCAAGGGTCGCCGGCAGGCAGGGTCGAGTTTCAAGCCGTTTGCCCTGATCACGGCGCTCGAGCGCGGCAGCATATACGGCAGGCAGATCACCCTCGCCAGCTATTGGGACCAGACCAGCCCCCAGAAGATCGACTGCGGGGTGCCCTGCAGCCCGCAGGGGAACATCTGGACCGTGCGCAATGCCGGAGGCGGCGGGTCCGGGTTGCGCACCCTCGAAGAGGCCACCTACCGGTCCACCAACACGGTGTACGCCCAGGTGTCGGTGGAAGTCGGCCCGGAGAACATCGTCGACACGGCCCATCGTATGGGAATCGAGTCACCGCTCAACGCGGTACCCTCGATCGCCCTCGGAACCCAGAGCGTCAGCCCCCTCGAGATGGCCTCGGCGTATTCGACACTCGCCAACTATGGCGAACGGGTCGAGTCCTACCTGATCGAGAAGATCGAGGACGGCGACGGCAATGTCATCTACGAGCACGAGGTCGAACGAACCCGGGTCCTCGATGAAGCCCTCACCGCGGCAGCGGTCAAGGCCATGGAGAAGGTCGTCAGCCAGGGCACGGCCACCCGGGCGAACATCGGGCGCCCGCAGGCCGGCAAGACCGGGACCGCCCAGAACTTCCGTGACGTCTGGTTCATGGGCTTCATCCCGCAGTACACGACGGCAGTGTGGGTCGGTCATGCCGACGCTCAAGTCGAGATGGTCAATTTCCGGGTTTGGGACGACGTCAACGATCGGGAGCAATTCCACAGCCGGGCATACGGCGGGACGGTCGCCGCCCCGATCTGGAAACAGTTCATGCTCTATGTCACCGCGGACCTACCCGTCGAGGATTTCCCGCCCGACCCCGAGGGGATGGGCGCCTACTACAAGGTCCCGAGCACCGAAGTTCCCGACGTGTCCGGGATGACCGAATCCGCGGCGAAAACCGCGATCCTCCACGCCGGACTCCGCCCGAACATCGTCCACACGGCCTCGGAAGAGCCGGAAGGAACGATCCTCAGCCAGAGCCCCAGCGGCGGAGCCACGGTGAGACAAGGCGGTTCGGTGACGGTGCGAATCTCGAGCGGCGAACCAGCCCGGATGCCGACTTGGGTCGGCCGCAACGTGACCAGCATCCCGGGGAGACTGGAGACTTTCAACGAGCGCAAGGGCCTGAATGTCACATACCGCATCGTCGAACGGGTCGACGACGACAACATCGGCATAGTGATCGCGACACGGCCGGGGACGGGTGCCATTCTCGACGTCAACACCGAAATCGTCGTCATCGTCGGAGTCGCCGCGCCCTAGCCTCGGACCGGTTAGCCGCACGTTTTTTCGCGCACTTCCTTCAACCCTATTGAAGTCACTTGGTGTTAAGTGATATCACTTAGCGCAATGACAGCTCCCAAACCTTCGACAGCGCCCGGTGGCTCATTCCGTCGAGATGATCGTCCTCCCATCGCGCCGGACTCCGCGCCAGCGCCGGGCGCTGTCGATAGGTCGCGGCTGCGCCGCACGGTGTGGCCGCGACCGATCATCTCGCCCCGGGTGTGGACGACATCGGAGCCCGGCTATCCGGTCACCAGTTCGTATGTCCGTACGTTCTGGACGGCCGTGCTCGGCCCGGGAGCGGTCGCAGATCTGCTCCGACTCGCCACCGCGGCGTCTCGCGACCGCTCCCTCCGCCGCCCGGCCGGCCTGAGCCAGCTGACCGTCTTCGGCCTGGTCCGCGAGTCGGCCGGCCACATCGAGGTGCGCACCGTGATCCCCCCGCTCACCATCACCCATCTCCTGGCGCTGCCGCCGGCAATACGACGCCTCCACGATCAACACCTTCGGCAGAACGATCTCGATCGACCCTCGGCCGCCTGATCGAACGAAGCGCGCCAAACGAGCCTACGATCGTGCCATGGAGGAGTTACTCGAGCACGCGGCCGCGGCGCTCGAAGACAGGACGAGGATCCTCGTCTTCACCGGCGCCGGAATATCTACCGAGTCGGGCATCCCGGATTTTCGCGGCCCGAACGGCGTCTGGAAGACGGTCGACCCGAAGAACTTCACGCTGCGCCACTACGTGAGAGACGCTGACTTCCGCCGGGCGCGCTGGCGCCGCTGGTTTGGCGAAGCGCCGCCAGACCACGAGCCGAACGCGGCTCACATGGCGGTCGCGGACCTGTGGGCAACCGGCCGAATGGTTGGCTGCGTCACCCAAAACATCGACGGCCTCCACATCGCCGGGGGCCTTCCCGCGGATGCCCTGGCCGAAGTCCATGGCAACGCCCGGGCCATCGAATGTCTCGACAGAGGCCACCGCCACGAAGTCGATGCGATCCGGCTCCGCTGGCTCGATGGGGACCTCGATCCGCACTGCGAATGCGGATCGATTCTCAAGTCAACAGTCGTGCTGTTCGGCGAGCAACTCCCCGCCGCGGCCACCAACCGGGCGGGCGAATTCTCCCGGGCTGCCGATGCCGCCATCGCAGTCGGTTCGACGATTTCGGTGTTCCCCGCCGCGGAATTCCTTCTGGCGGTAGCCGACCGTCGCCATCCCCTGATCATCCTCAACATGGGCCCCACGGACGCCGACTCACTGGCAACGGTGCGCCTCGAGGGCAAAGCCGGTGAACTACTCCCCCGGCTCGTCGAAGCACTCGAAGCCGCACCGCCAGGGTGACACCCGACGCAAGCTAACGTCCTGGGTCGATGGACTACGCAGACCAAGTGCGTCAAGCGAGAGCCGCCGTGACAGAGGTCTCTGCCGAAGACTTCGTCGAGGGCGGCACCTCATATGACGTGATCATCGATGTGCGCGAGCGGCACGAGTTCGCGGCGGGAGCCATTCCCGGGGCCCACTTCATTCCGCTGGCCCTGCTCGCAAAGCGGCTCGCCGAGGTCGCGGAACCATCCGACCGGGTCCTGCTCTACTGCGCCGTCGGCGCCCGCTCCGCCATCGGCGCCCAGACTGCCGCCGGGTTGGGGTACACCAACGTTGCATCTCTGGCGGGGGGCTATAACCTCTGGAAGCACTACACGACCCGGGGCGTCGGCCGGCCTTTGAGCGCCGCCCAGCGCGATCGGTTCGCCAGGCATCTCACGCTCGAAGAAGTGGGTCCCGCCGGTCAAGAGAAGCTTCTCGCCGCCTCTGTGGTCATTGTCGGCGCCGGCGGACTCGGATCACCCGCGGCCCTCTACCTGGCGGCGGCGGGAATCGGGAGAATCGGCCTGGTCGATGCCGACGTCGTCGAGCTCTCCAACCTGCAACGCCAGATCGTGCACAACGTGGATCGTCTCGGCGAGCCGAAAGCGACATCCGCCGCGCAGACGATCGACCGGATCAACCCGGACTGTGATATCCACGTGTATGACACCCGGCTCAGCGCCGACAACGTGCTCGACATCATCGCGGACTACCAGGTGATCATCGATGCGACCGACAACTTCCCGACGCGCTACCTGCTCAACGACGCGACCCAGCACACCGGCCAGCCGGTGGTTCATGGATCGATATTCCGCTTCGAAGGCCAGGCCAGCGTGTTCCAGCCGTTCGAGGGCCCCTGCTACCGCTGCTTGTTCCCGGAGCCGCCGCCACCGGAACTGGCCCCCAATTGCGCCGAGGCCGGGGTGCTCGGTGTTCTCCCGGGCATCATCGGGTCGCTTCAGGCAACGGAGGCAATCAAGTTGATCCTCGGCGTCGGTCAGACGCTGATCGGGCGGCTGCTCACCTACGACGCACTGGAGCAATCGATGATGACGCTGCGTATCTCGAGAGACCCTGAGTGTCTGACGTGCGGGGACCAAACCAGCGTGCCCGCCATCGTGGACTACGACGACACCTGCGTGCCCGCCCGCAGCTGATCCGGCTCTACACCGGTCGCGGCGAATGGGCCAGGCGCACTCGCACCACGGTCGGGCCGAGCGCGGCCGGAGCGAACCCCGGCGGGTCTGCCGCTACTGCGTCCGTCTCCGATGCAGGAGGAGCGGAAACCGGCGGAGGAGCCGGGGCACTGGTCGGCGGCGGGGGGGTGACTGTGGGGGTCGGCGATGACGGTGCTGCGGTAGTCGTCGGAGTGGTCGTCGTGGCGGGGGCGGCGGAGGTTGTCGTTGCATTGGCGCCGGAAGCCTTCATGAAAACGACCGTGACCCAGAGCCGATTCTCAGATTCGCGGACGGCCCCGATCCCGACGTGACTGAAGTCACCAAGCACATTGCCGCGATGCGGTGGCGAGTTCATGAACGCGGTGTGGATCGAGCTGACGCTGGGCCCTACCCCGACGTTCTCGCCCAGAGAAACCCAACCTGTGGTGACGCTTCCCAGATTCGGGTTGTGGTGCAGGTTGTTGGTACTCATCATCCGCTCGGAATGGGCCTCGGCATCGTCGACCAGGTCCCAGTGCGAGGTCAGGGCCGGCAGCCCGCGCGATCCGCGCTCTTCATTGATCCTCGACAGCAGGGAGTCCTCCGATGCGGCGAAGGCACCGGGAGCCAGGCTGACAATGAGAAGGGCCGCTGTGATCACAGCACCAATGGAACGACGGCTGAGCCGCATGAATACCCACTAAACGTGTTGACGTCGAACACTCTTAGTATCGGTAACTGTGGGTAGGCGCTTTAGGCACTGTGCGTGGGTACGGCGGGCAACGCCGCCGAGCATCAAGAATGTCCGGCGAGGTTGTTGACACACTCGACCGTGGGCAGGCTCGACTACTTAGCCGCGCCATCAGTTGGAGCCTGGCGACAGCCGCTGAGCGTGGTCTTCTGAGTGCGCGGTTGCCGGTTCGCTCTCGGTTCTGGAGAAAGCTCTACGCTTCGACGCGAGTGAATGATCGCTATCAACGCTCGCGTGAGCTAGTTGATTGCTCAGGATTTGCAGTGGTCGGTGTCCGTGTGCAGCGGCGAGATACCGGCCAACATCTCGAATGCGGTCGCCAGTTCGGCGCAGCTTTCGCTGTTGACGTAGGCGCTGCGGAAGGGCTCATCCATGAGGCCCCAGGCGATGATCTCGGCGGCTTGCTCTTGGCCCATGAGCCACCAGTTCAGGCCGCTTGACCAGTTCTCGAGTTCACGATGGTTGGTGAAGGCAATCCGGGTGCCCTCTTCGAGGAACTCGAAGCTCCAGGCGTGTGCCAGCTCGTGGAGGAGAGTGTTGGCGGGCTCGATGTGGGACTGGCCCCGGTTGCACATGTCGAGCTGGAAGCCGGCGGCGTCGTAGTAGCCGAGGTAGCCGTGGCATCCGTCGATCGTGTCGTGGTAAGTGACCGAGACCGCCGGGAGGGCCAGGCCCGCGGCAGCGAAGCGCTCGATGGCTTGCTCCACCATGGCGGCCTCTTCGGGTGTGGCGCCACTCACGATGGGAGCTGCGATCGCTGCGGGGAGTGATGCAGCGTCACGACTGGCCGTCGGCGCCGGGAATATGGCGGTGGCGATAACGATGATGGTGGCGGTGGTGCGTGTTGCGTGGTTCATGCCCGCAAAGTGCGTCCACCGGCGTTTGGCTCTGGTGCGGGGCGCGTGTGACCGGCATGTAAAGTGCGTGCGAGATCACAAAACCCCTGGTCAGAGGGCTGCGCGTTGATTCACTCCGCTAGGGTGCTCTTCTGGCTGGTCACCGGGCTGCGGGTTGCTGGTGTACGGTCTGAGCTATGCAGTTGCAGGTTCTTGGCCCGGTTGCGGCCATGGACGGGGAGACGCAGGTCGCGCTTGGGGGGCCGCGTCAGCGCGCCGTTCTGGCTGTTCTAGTGGCGTTTGTCAATGAGACGGTGACGGCTGATCGGTTGATTGACGAGGTGTGGGGTGCGGATCCGCCGGCTGCGGCGCGGAATTCGTTGCAGTCGATGGTTTCGAACCTGCGCAGGGCCGTGAAACCGGATCAGCGGATCTCAATTGATGGAGAAGGCCGGGGCTATGTCCTGCGGGCGCCTGTCGAGGCGGTGGATTCGCTCGATTTCGCGGCGATGGTTGATGAGGCCCGAGGGTTGATTGGCAGTGATGTCGATGCCGGGGTGCGCCGGTTGTATACCGCTCTGGAGCTGTGGCGGGGGGCGCCCTATGGCGACCTGGCCGATGAAATCGATGTGCTGCGGGCGGAGGCGGCCCGTCTCGAGGAGTTGCGGATGCGGGCTCTGGAGTACCGGATTGAGGGTGAGCTGACTACGGGTAACCCGGCGGATGTGGTTGGTGAGCTCGAATCGTTGATCGAGGTCCATCCGTTGCGTGAGGGCCTGTCGCGGTTGTTGATGGTAGCCCTAGCGCGGTCGGGTCGGCAGGCGGAGGCTTTGCGGGTGGCATCCGGGTTACGACGGGTGCTGGCGGCGGAGATCGGGATCGAGCCGTCCCCCGAGCTGGTGCAGCTAGAGCAGGAGATCCTCGACCAGTCCGTCGAGGCGCCGGCGCCGACGGTGACAAACAATCCGTATCGTGGTTTGAAAGCGTTCACGGAGGGTGACGCGGCCCGGTTCTTTGGCCGCGATGAGCTGACTGCGCGGTTGGTGGCGCGCCTGGCTGAGGATGATGAGGGGTATCGGTTGTTGGCGGTCGTGGGGGCCAGTGGGAGCGGCATGTCGAGTGTGGTCCGGGCCGGTCTGGTGCCGGCAATCCGGACTGGAGCGGTTCCCGGTTCTGCGGATTGGGTAGTCGTCCAGATGGTGCCGGGGCCGACACCGCTACGCGATCTCGAGACTGCCCTCCTCAGGATCGCCGTCAACCCGCCGGCGACGCTGCTCGAGCAGCTCTCTCGTGACGATTTGGGGTTGCGGGACGCGGTGAACCGGATCCTGCCCGACGACGGCACCGAGCTGCTGCTGGTGGTGGACCAGTTCGAGGAGCTGTTCACAATCGCCGACCCCGAGGAGTCAGCTCAGTTCATCGACGTGCTGGTGGGGGCGGTGACGGCGGCCGTGAGCCGGGCCCGGATTGTGATCACACTGCGTGCCGACTTCTACGACCGGCCCCTCGGTGATCCCGGACTGGCGCCACTGCTGGCCGAACGCATGGAGACAGTCGTGGCGATGACTCCAGATGAGCTGAGCCAGGCGATTGTGGGCCCGGCTGAACTGGCCGGTGTGAGGGTAGAACCGGGCCTGGTGGCTGCGGTGGTGGCGGACGCCACCGGCCAGCCCGGAGTTCTCCCCATGGTGCAATACGCCCTCACCGAACTCTTCGAGCAACGCAACTCCGATGTGTTGACATTGACGGGTTACCAGGAGCTCGGCGGAGTCCGGGGCGCCATCGGTCGCCGCGCCGAGACCCTCTACGAGACGTTGAATGAGACACAGCAGCACGACGTGCGCAATGTGCTTCTCCAACTGGTCACACTCGGTGACGGTAAGGAAGGCACGCGCCGGCGTGTCGCCCGCGAGGAACTCACCGGTGACGCCGGCGACGTCATCGACGCCTTCGCCGCCGCCCGGCTGCTCTCCCTCGATCAAGATCCGGCCACCGACCGAGCCACCGTCGAAGTCGCCCACGAAGCACTCCTGCGAGAATGGCCCCGCCTCGGTGCCTGGATCGACGAGAACCAGGTCGTACCTGATTCGGATCGGGATACTGCCGAAGTTTCAACCGCTGCTCAGGTTGCCAAGCAACAACCTGCTGAAATCGAATCAGCTAGAGCTGACAACTCAATTGCTGTTCTGCCTTTCGTCAACATGAGTTCTGATGAAGAGCAGGAGTATTTCTCAGACGGACTGTCTGAAGAACTGTTGAATCTGCTTGCTCGAATTCCTGAATTGAAAGTGGCGGCACGCACTTCTTCTTTCTCTTTCAAGGGGAAGGACCTCGGAGTTCCAGAGATAGCCTCCCAGCTGGGGGTTACCCATGTACTCGAGGGCAGCGTACGCAAACACGGCGGTCAATTACGCATCACCGCCCAGCTGATCCAGGCCGGTAATGGCTATCAATTATGGTCAGAAACGTATGACAGGCAATTGGATAATGTTTTCCAGATACAGGAAAACATCGCGATCGCGGTCGTCGACGCTCTGAGAATCACGTTGTTGGGTGACGCGCCTAGAGCACGAAGAACCGACCCCAGGGCCTATCAGCTGTTTCTCGAAGGACAATACCTGAAGCGCCAATTCTCATATGACTCATTGAATCGAGCGGTTGACGCATTCAAACAAGCGGTTGAAATCGATCCTGCCTATGTTCCGGCATGGGCCGAGTTGGCCGATACGTACCTATGGGACGGGGGTTCAGGCGAGCTTTCGAGAGAGGAGAGAGCTGCCCTTGCCGATCAGGCCATTCAAACAGCTATTAGTACCGACCCAGACTACGCGTTTGCCTATTACGTTCGGGGTATATCGTGGTTCTTTTCCAAACACAGGTTTGAACAGGGAATCGAAGATTTTGAACATGCACTTGCGCTAGACCCTGACGACGCTTTTATCGTGGCTGCAATTGGGAAAGGCGCGTTCTTGACCGGGCAGTATGACCTCGCAATTGCCCAGTATCAGGCGGCGCTGGCTATGGACCCAGTAGTTCCTGAATTCTGTTGGTTTCTTGGGAAGGCCTACCTGAGTTCCGGGCGCCTTGACGATGCAGAAGCGTCATTTAGGAAACTGTCTCGTCTGAGTCCGTCCTACAGCGGGGACTTCGGCCTCTTTGAGACACTGCTTCTGAAGGGTGATTCCGAGGCGGCCCTGGCAGAGTCAGACACTGATCTCAAACGCGCCATAGCTCATTTCGCGGCAGGTAACACAGCAAAGGCAGATGAAGCTCTTGCCGACCTGATTGGGAATGCTGGTCCCTATTCGATAGCCATGGTCTATGGATACCGTGGTGAGGTAGACAAGACGTTTGAATGGCTTGATTCATTGCTCGGAAAAGGCGACTACTACCCAACTTGGATACTGACCGAAACAGCATTCCGCAGCATCCACTCAGATCCGCGCTGGGAGTCTCTGCTCGAGAAACTGGGTCTGCTGGAATTCTGGCTGGAAATGACGCCGGATTAGGGGCCCGGTGCGGTCGGTTCCGTGATCGGTTACCGCCGGGCGGCATGGGGCTGAAGCCTTAATACCTCGGCGACACCTCAGCGCTCACCCGCCTCAACAATCCTGCGGTAGCGCCTCGACTCGCGCCACTCCTCGAGAGCGGACTGGTCGCCGATGCACGCCGACAGATCTCGAGGCCGGCTACTCGTCCCCCAGCCCGGCAGCGCATTGCGCGATGCGGCGTTTCAGGGCTGCTTGGCCGCTGGTGGCAATGGACCAAACCCGTGCTGGACCGGGCCGTCGAGGTCCAGGATGAGCTCGCGGACCGTAGCCAGCAACACGGCGCCAAGATCGCCGACCTCCTCATTGCGGGTCTCCCCCGCCCCTCACTTGTCCGTGCGCCTAGAGCCGATCGCCAAATCGCCGTGGTGTCTCTCCGGCCGCCAGCGGCATAAGCGCTCGTCCCTAGCGACTGTGAACAACGTCTGCGGGCGTCACAACTAGGACGCGGCGAGTGCTTCGGCGACCGCGACCAGCGTGCGCACGCCGAACCCGCTGGCACCCTTGGGGGTGTAGTTGTCCGTCTTCGACGCGCGGGCGGGACCGGCAATGTCGATATGAGCCCACGGCCCGTCGCCGGCAAACTCGCTGAGGAAGAGGGCGGCCGTGATGGCCCCTCCCCACCGCTCGCCGGTGTTCTTGATGTCGGCAACCGTCGAATCGATGTGGCTGCGGTACGCCGAGTGCAACGGCATCGGCCAGACGTGCTCCCCGGCAGATTCCGCAGCCCCGACCACGAGGTCGCGGGCGTCATCAGTGCCAAAGACCGCCCCAATCTCCGCTCCGAGCGCCACCTTGGCCGCGCCGGTGAGTGTCGCAACGTCGACGACGAGATCAGGCTCCCCCTCCACGGCAAGTGACAGGCCATCCGCCAGCACCAGCCGGCCTTCGGCATCGGTGTTGAGCACCTCGACCGTTTTCCCGTTGCGAGCCGTGAACACATCGCCGGGCCGCATCGCATGACCGGATATGACATTCTCCGTGAACGGCATGATCGCCCTCACCTCGACGGCCAGCCCAAGCTCGGCGATCGCCTGGACGGCACCGAGAACGGTGGCGGCGCCCGCCATGTCGGTCTTCATGTCTTCCATACCGCTGGCCGGCTTGATCGAGAGGCCTCCGCTGTCGAAGACGATTCCTTTGCCGACGAACGCGAGCGACTTGGTCGCGCCTTCCGGGGCGTAGTCGAGCACGACCATTCGGGGAGGGTTGGCCGCTCCGGAGGCGACTGCTGCCAGACCACCGAAGCCGGCGGCGATGACTTCATGCTCGTCGTAGACCTGCACCGTCATCCCGCGAGCCGCGGCGATGTCTTCGACACGGGTGGCCAGCATCGCCGGCGGCTTGGCAACCGCGGGCGTATTGACGAGATCGCGAGTCAGCGCGACACCGTGTGCCAGTGCCCGGGCCCGGGCCACGGCCGGTTCGCCGCCGCCGCCATCTCCGGCAAGGACCAGTGCTTCGATCGTTGCCGGCTTGGCCTCGGACTTGAAGCTCTCGAAGGCATAGAGCCCCGCCATGAACCCGAAGGTCACCATCTCGGCGGCCTCGTCGATATCGAGCAGGTGCAGCGTTGTCACGGCGGTGCTGAACTTGCTGCAAGCACGAGCGGCGGAGCCGGCCGCCCGGCGAAGCCCCTCGGCATCGAGCTCTTCACCGAGCCCAACCACGGTGACCGCCGCGAAACCGAGCGACTCCCCAGCCGGCACGGTCTTGACGTTGCCCGCGGCGCCTTTGAACCCGGTGCTCTCCAGGTAGCTCTCCAGGCCGGGCATCTGCTCCGCGAGCCACTCGCCACCGGCGCCCCATGAGCCGTCCTCGAACATGGGAACGACGAGCACGTCGCCCTCTACGGCGGCGATCGCCTCGCCGAACCGGATCTCCAACTCCACTAGTCCTCCGTCCTGCTTGGGGCCCATTCGGTCTCTGCAGCTCGAGCGAGCATGTACACGTAGTCGGCCATTCGATTCAAGAAGCGCACCACCAGGGAACCGTCCAGCCCGCCGGCCGTGGCGTACTCGACGGAGCGCCGCTCGGCCCGGCGCACGACTGTGCGGGCGACGTCGAGCGCGGCCGCCAGCGGGCTTCCCCCGGGCACGATGAAGGTCTGCGGCATTCCGTGGCGGGCGACGATCTCATCGATCGCCGCCTCGAGCTTCTCGACCATCTCCTCGTGTACTCGACTCACGCCGTCTTCGAGGGCATCGCGACGCCCCGGATCCGTCGCCAACTCGGCGGCGCAGACAAACATGGAACGTTGGGCGTCCATGATGGCTTTGGCCACATCCCCCGAGACGGCGTCCCCAGCGGCACTCTGCGCCTCCGCAATGGCCCGGGCCGCACCGAGTGTCGAAACGGCCTCGTCGACCGTGCCGTAACTCTCGGTGGCGAGCGAGGCCTTGGAAACGCGGCCGCCCATGAACAAGCCGGTGGTGCCGTCGTCACCCGTCTGGGTGTAGATCTTCATGTCGACCGCAGACTAGATGACCTCACGTCACCAGCATCCTGCCGAGCACGGCTACCCCGAACGCGGTGAGTACGGCCAGATAGCTCAGCCCGGTGGCCGCCATGACCCCCGCGTAGCCCGGCTCCTTCAACGAGAAGATGACGCCGGCGATGAGCAGAGCCGTCATGATGGTCAGCGCCAGGTAGGCCCAGCCGAGGATCGGTTCCGCGGCTGCTCCCGCCATCAGTCCCTGGGTCGCGAGGTAGCCCACGTCGATCACCAGCCCGCCGGCTCCAAAGAGGGCCAGCCGGGAGAGCGACCAGCGCGGCAATTGCGGATCGACCAGGAACCAATGACCCAGCATCATCTCGGTCGTGACCGCCCCGAGAAACACCACCCCTGTGATGAGCGGGATCACGGAAGAGTCGACCAGACCCACGACCCCAAATAGCGCGGCAGCAGTGAGCAGAGCGGCGACCACGGCCGGCGGGCGATGGGCGACGAGGGCGGCAACAGCAACTGCACCTGTGCCGAGCCACGCGAGCGGGTCGCCTGTGATCGCGCCGAGACCGACCCCCACCAGGGCGACAACAGCCGTCGAGAGCCACACGTAGCCCCGCCCGACCACCCGCCACTGCGCCACCATGGCGCCCCCGGCCGCAAGGCCGGCGACCCACATGGCCGTCAATACTGTAGGGGTGGCTTCCAATCGCGGACCGTCAGCGCGCGGCCAGCCAATCGGCCACCCGGCCGACCACCGCCTCCGCGGTGAACCCGTACTTCTCCGCCAGCACGCCCGCCGGGGCCGACGCTCCGAACTGGTCGATGCCGATGTTCAAGCCGCCCGATCCTGTTATGTCGCCCCAGCCGAACGTCACCGCGGCTTCGATCGAAGCGATGGGCAAGTCGGTGCCGAGAACGGACTGACGATAGGCCGCGTCCTGTTCATTGAAGGCCTCAACACAGGGCATGGACACCACCCGCACCGAGATCTGCCTGGCTGCAAGCTGATCCCGGGCGTCGAGGGCGAGTGCCAACTCAGAGCCCGTCGCCACGAGCACGGCATCCGTGCCCTCGGCAACGACATACGCACCTTTGGCCACCGCCGCCGGCGCAGTTCCCTCGGGCACCGGCAGACCCTGCCGGCTCAGCACGAGTGCAGTCGGGCCCTCAGTGCGAGCCATTGCCACCTCCCAAGCCCCGGCAACTTCGGCAGGCGTCGCCGGCCGGACTACCCAGACGTTGGGGATCGCCCGCATCGCAGCCATGTGGCCGATCGGCTGATGAGTTGGGCCGTCCTCACCCAGGAAGATCGAATCGTGGGTGAACACCCACACGCTGGGCACCCCCATCAGGGCGCCGAGTCGTACCGCTCCGCGCATGTAGTCGGCGAATTGGAAGAACGTTGCCCCAAAGGCGCGCAGCCCGCCGTGAACGGTCATCCCGTTGACGATCGCTCCCATGGCGTGCTCGCGGACACCGAATCGGATGTTGCGAGCGGTTCGGTCGGCTCTGGAGAAGTCTCCTGAATCGGCGATGAGCGTGTTGGTGGAACTGGCGAGGTCGGCAGACCCGCCGATGAGGTCGGGACGAACCGCAGCCACTGAATTGAGGACCGCGCCCCCCATCTTCCGGCTGGCAACCTTCGATCCGGCCGCGAAGTCGGGCGCGGCCACCGCCGTCTTCTGTGGCTCGAAGTGGGCCCGGTACAGGGCGGCCAGCTCCTCGTCGGCACCAAATAGGGTCGGCTGGCGCTCCTGCCATGCCGCCCAGCGCGCCCGGCCCCGGTTCATCGCCTCATCCATGTACTCATAGACCTCGGCGGGAACCTCAAACGGCGGATGAGACCAGCCGAAACGCGCCCGCACGTTCGCTATCTCTTCTTCCCCCAGCGGTGAACCGTGCGATGCCGCACTGTCCTGTTTCGAGCTGCCATAGCCGATGTGCGTCTTGGCAGAGATCAGGGTCGGCCGGTCGAGGTCGGCGCGAGCAGCAGCGATGGCCTCAGCGATGGCTCCCCGGTCGTGACCGTCGACCGTCAGCGTCTGCCACCCGTATGCCTCGAAGCGCTGTGGCACATCTTCACTGAACGTCCACTCGGTGGGGCCCACCAGGGTGATGGCGTTGTCGTCGTACAGGTAGATGAGGCGGCCCAACCCGAGGTGGCCGGCCAGGGATGCCGCCTCGGCGGCGACGCCTTCCATGAGGTCACCATCCGACACGAACCCATAGGTGTAGTGATCGACCAGGCTCGTTCCGAGCTTCGCCCGCAGATGTTCCTCGGCGAGTGCCAAGCCGACCCCCATCCCAAAACCCTGCCCGAGCGGGCCCGTGGTGACTTCCACCCCGATCTCGTGCTCCAGCTCGGGATGCCCCGCCGTCGAGTAGCCCCACTGCCGGAAGTTGCGGATATCGTCCATCGACACCGGGAATCCGGACAGATGCAGCATGGCGTAGAGCAGCATCGAACCGTGGCCGTTCGAAAGCACAAACCGATCCCGGTCGATCCACTCGGGGTGATCCGGGTCGACGTCGAGGAACTGGCTCCACAGCACGACCGCGAGGTCGGCCATCCCCATCGGCATTCCAGGATGTCCCGAATTCGCCTTCTGTATGGCGTCGATCGCAAGCACACGGACGGCATCGACGGCCAATTGTTCGCTAGACATACTGCTCCTCAGGTAATCACGCCGGTGGCATCGACCGGGCGGAACGCAGCGTACCCGGCTCATCCCACGGGAAAAAAACCACCTGGCGCGCGCAGGTGCCTGCTCGCTATAGTCAGAAACACGACATATCGGTGCAAGGGCAAGCAGGGTATGGGGGAAGTAGGTCAAGTGTGTTCTTACTCCACGACTCTACGTAGCGGAGTCGTTTACGAGGGTGGCCGGTGCACCACCACTTTGCGGATTCGGGCGGTGGGGGGACGTCGTGACGCGGTCGACTGATCTGATCCACGCGCTTTCCTTCGACATCGAGGACTGGTTCCACATGCAGGGGGTGGAAGGTCTCGACGATCACGACAACTGGGATTCGCTACCGTCCCTGGTCGAGCGCTACACGGACGAGATCCTGCAGGTGTGCTCCGACGCGAACGTCCGGGCAACGTTCTTCGTCGTGGGCTGGGTCGCCGAACGATACCCGCGCCTGGTCGCCCGGATCGTCGATGAGGGACACGAACTGGGTACCCATTCCCACCTGCATCGGATGGTCACCGACCTCGACCGCGATGAGTTCACATCCGACCTGAAGCGGTCGGTCGCTGCCATCGAGTTCGCCGGAGGAGCGGCCGTGCGGGGATTCCGGGCACCCTCGTTCTCCATCCGACCGGGCACGGAGTGGGCACTCGAGTCCCTGGTGGATCTCGGCATCGAGTTCGATGCGAGTCTCTATCCCGTTGCCCGAAACGGCTCGGGTTATCACGTCGAGCCGGGCGGCCATCTCTTCGAGTTGGAGTCGGGAGGCACCATTCGGGAGCTCCCGGTCAGCATCCTGCCGCTGGGGCCGCTGTCGACACGTTTCTCCGGCGGTGGCTACCTACGGCTGATGCCGATGCCGCTCATCAAGTGGGGAATCAATCGCCTTGGCGCCCGTGATCAGCCGACAGTCGTCTACCTGCACCCGCGCGACTTCGCCGCGGACGTCCCAACGGCCGGCCTGCCGCCGAAACGCCGGCTGGCCGCGACTATTGGCACGACCCGGACCAAGCAGAAACTGGTAGAGCTGCTCCGCCGGTACAACTGGTCAACCTGCGGAGACGTCCTGGCTCTGGCAACGAGCGACGCCGGCTAGCGGCGTCTCTCCTTGATCCGGCGCCGCAGGCCGGCGCGCAGTTCGCCGAGCAGCGCCGCCGCCACGAATCCAAGGAAACTGGGCACGACCCAGGCGTAGCGCAACATCCGATTGGGTTCGATTGCGATCTGATACAGCGTCTCGAGCCCGGCGCGCTGCATCCAGTCGGGGGCCCGCGACGATTCACCAGCATGGATGGCGAACGCCCAGCCAACGGCAATCGACACGACGGGGAGATGGGTATGGCCGGCCGCCCACCGCTCCTGTTTCGGGCATCCGAGGGCAACGAACAGGATCTTGGCCCCCGATTCCTCTATCTGCTTGGCGACTGCGGCGTCCTCGGCGGGCGTGAGCGGCCGAAACGGAGGCGAATAGGAGAACGTGATGGGGAGCCCGGGAAAACGGGCCGTCAGATCACGAAGGAGAGACTCGAGAATCTCCTCCGTACTGCCGTAGAGGCCGATTGGCGTCCCCCGGCGGGCGGCCGCGTCACAAACCGCCAGCATCAGATCGGGCCCGGCCACCCGGTCCTGCGGGCCCCCGGCTGTGTGAGCCATCCACCAGGCAATTGGCTGGCCATCCGGCGTGACGAGGTCGGCCCGATTCACGATGGCGCGGTAGTCGGAGTTGTACGCTCCCCGCACGACCATGTGGGCGTCGGCACAACAGACGTATCGGCCACCGCCCTGTTCCGCCCAGTCGAGGATCCGGACGGTCGCCTCATCGAGCGACGTCGCGCCGACCCGGGTGCCAAAAACGTCGACGGTTCGGGGAATCGGTCGGGCGCCCTGCATCGCGGTGAGCCTCCTACTCGACGATCGCCAGCCGGCGGGGCGAGTTGTTGAGCGTTTCGTTGCCGGCGGTCGTGCACACCACGATGTCTTCGATCCGCATGCCCCACTTGCCGGCAACATAGACGCCCGGCTCGACTGAGAAGGCCATGCCCGGCCGCAGAATCTCGGTGTTGCCCTCGACGAGATACGGGTCTTCGTGGGCGTCGAGACCGATGCCGTGTCCGGTGCGATGAATGAACCAATCACCCCAGCCGGCATCATCGAGCACACTCCGGGCGGCGCGGTCGACATCGTGGGCGGCGGCGCCGGGCGCCGCAGCCGCGGTTCCGGCCAGTTGCGCACCATGGAGAGCCTCAAACGCCTCGGCGAAATCACCAGCCGGTTCTCCGACGTGGAAAGTGCGAGTCGTGTCGGAGCAGTAACCGCCAACCCGCCCCCCAAAATCGATCACAACACAGTCACCCGGGGTGATCTGGCGGCCTCCCGGTTCATGATGGGGCGAGGCCGCGTTCGGCCCGGAAGCGACGACCTGGAACGCCGCCGTGTCATGGCCCTCTTCGACGGTCATCTCCATCACCTCACGTGCCAGAGCCGACTCGGACTTGCCGCTGAAGCGGAGGTCATGCAGCCGCTCGACAACTCGATCTGCCGCGGCCCCGGCCCGGCGCAGCAGCTCGATCTCGTCATCATCCTTGATGATCCGCAGCGGGCGCATGACTGCCGTGGCGTCGGTGAATCGGGCGGTCGGCGCGGCCGCCTGCAGGCTGATCAGGAACCGCGCCCAGGTTTGGGCACCGACGGCGATCGCCCGCGATGACCCCATCAGACGACCGACTATGGCAATCGGATCCTCGGTCTCGGCCCACGGCACGAGCTCAAAAGCGGCGCGCTCGACCACTCGCGGCGCCTCGAGCTGCGGTACCACCAGCGTCGCGTCGGCCTGGGTGATAACGCCCATGGTGAGCCGCTCCAGCGGCATCGCCTCGTAGCCGGTCAGGTAGGGCAGATCGGAACCGATCGAAAGCAGCAGCACATCGATCCCCTGCTCCTCCATGACCTGGCGCGCCCGCCGGATCCTTCCCCCGTAGCCGGCATCCGCCACGCTTGCGGCCGTCACTTCGTGGCACCCGGCACTGCAACGCACCCCGTCACTTGGCCGCACCAAGGGAATCGCGGGCATGGTAGGAAGAACGCACCAGCGGTCCCGATTCCACGTGGGGCAGCCCGAGCCGTTCCCCCTCGGTGGCGTAGCGAGCAAACTCGGCCGGATCGACGTAGCGATCGATCCTGCGGTGACGAGCCGTCGGCCGCAGGTATTGCCCGACTGTGACAATGTCGACACCGACGGCGCGGAGGTCGGCGAGGGCCCCCAGAACCTCTTCCTCGGTCTCGCCCATGCCGACGATCAGGCCCGACTTGACGGTTCCGGCCGGATTGGCCCACTTGGCGCGTGCCAGCAACGCCAGGGACCGGCCGTAGTTGGCTGCAGTCCGGATGTCTCGCTGAAGCCGAAGCACGGTCTCGGTGTTGTGGTTGAGGACCGATGGGGCGGCATCCATTACCGTGTGCAGCGCAGCGGCGTCGCCCTTGAAGTCGGGTATCAATACTTCGACGTCGCATTCGGGGAGCTCGTCACGAATGCGACGGATGGTCTCAGCGAATACCGCGGCTCCACCGTCCGGCAGGTCGTCGCGGTTGACGGACGTCAACACGGCATGGCGTAGCTCCAATGCCGCAATCGCTGCGGCGGCCCGCTTCGGCTCGTCGAGGTCGACCTCGCCGGGGCGGCCGGTCGTCACGTCACAGAAGGCACAGGCGCGGGTGCATCTGTCTCCGAGCAGCATGAGCGTGGCCGTACCCTCTTCCCAGCACTCATAGATGTTGGGACATCCAGCCTCTTCGCACACGGTGTTCAACTCGAGGCCCCGCATGAGCTTCTTGAGGTCCATGTAGCCGTCGGTGTCCAGACGCGCCTTCACGCGCATCCAGTCGGGGCGCTCCGGTTCTCCGGCCAACACACCACGGATCAGGAGCGGCGCCTCGGCCGGGTCCTGCGGCGCGAACACGCCGGCCGCCAGCATCTCATCGACATCAAACCCGCGGCCGGTGCCCCGGGAGAATGCACCCAGTTGAACCTCGGCCGGCGCCTCCCCGAGCACCCGCGAGGCGTGCGGTATGAGAGCTTCGATTACTTCTTCGAGGCTGATCCGTTTCCCGAGGAGGGCCGTGAGGCTGGTCACGGGACGATCGCTGATTCCACACGGGATGATCCTCGTGAAGTAGTCGAGATCCGGGTCAACATTGAGGGCGAACCCGTGCATGGACACACCCCGGGCCACCCGGACTCCGATCGCCGCGACTTTCCCTTCGGCCGTCCACACGCCGGTGTAACCCTCCTCCGCCCAGGCCGCGACGCCCAGATCCGCCAGGGTCGCGATCAGCATCTCCTCGATTCGGCGGACATGCCCCACCATGTCGTACCCCCGCGGCAACCGGCGAACCGCCTGGATCGGATAGCCGACCAGCTGGCCCGGACCGTGATAGGTGATGTCGCCACCGCGATCGACGTCGCGCAGGACCGCCCCGAGGGGCTCGAGCGCTTCGGCTGCCAGCAGGAGATTCGAACCGTCGCCGTTCCGGCCGACCGTGTAGACGTGGTCGTGCTCGAGCAGGAGCAGGTAGTCATCACGAATCCGCTCCTGGACGCGACCCTCCCAGATGGCGCGCTGCAAATCCCACGCTTCGTCGTAGTCGACCCGCCCCAGCCAGCGAACCCGCTGCCGTTCGGCCGGCGCGAGCGCCGCAGGGCTCACGAGAGCTCTTGCTCCCAATCCCAGGTCTGGATGTTGTCCTTGATCCTGCCGAGGAAGAGTGTCGCGGTGGATCCATCAAAGGCCCGATGGTCCCAGCTGAGCCCCAGGTATCCGATGTGGCGAATCCCGATGCTGTCACGACCGAACTCGTCGGTAATCACGACCGGCCGTTTCACAACTGTGTCCGTGGACAGCAGCCCCACGTTCGGCACATTGATGATCGGCGCCGACATGTAGGACCCGAACGGCCCGGGATTGGTGATCGTGAAGGTCGAACCGGAGATGTCGTCCGGCTCGAGGTTGCCCTCGCGGGCGCGCAAAGCCTTCTCCCGAATCGCCCTGGCGATCCCGGTCAGGCGCAGCCCATCAGCCTCCTTGATTGTGACCACCACCAGACCCTTCTGGTTCATGTCGACGGCAATGCCGAGGTTCACCCGGGAATGGAAGGTCTGGGTGCCCTCATCGAGGCGGAAGGAGCTGTTGACGACCGGGAACTCCTCGAGGGCGTCAATCACGGCCCGTGAGATGAACGGCAGGTAGGTCAGCGAGAAGCCTTCACGCTCCTTGAATTCGCCCTTGTAGGCCTGGCGAACCCGCTCGACCTTCTCGAAGTCAACCTCCACAGAGGTCCACACGTGGGCCGCCGTTCGCTTGGCGTTGGTCATGTTCTCGGCGATCCGGGTACGGAGCCGCGACAGCTGTACCACTTCGTCGCTCTCGGCAACGGGCCGGGCCGCGGGAGCCGGGGCCGGTGCTGGTGCGGCGGGGGGCGGCTCCGGCACAACCGCAGCGGGCGCCGGGGCTTCCACGACAGGTGCCTCCACCTCAGGCGGCGCCACAACGGGAGGCTCCGGCACGACTGCGGGCGGTGCCGCGGGAGCCGGGGCTTCCACGACAGGTGCCTCCACAGCAGGAGCCTCCACCTCAGGCGGCGCCACAACGGGAGGCTCCGGCACGACTGCGGGCGGTGCCGCGGGAGCCGGGGCTTCGGGGGCCGGCGCCGCGTCGCCCGCCGGCTCGAAGGTGACCTTGGGTCCACCGCCGGCGATGTAGTCCATCACGTCTTTGCGGGAGATCCGGCCGCCCTCACCGGTGCCGGGAACATGGGTGAGGTCGATTCCGTGTTCGGTGGCGAGACGGCGCACCACCGGGGAGAGAACCGCCCGGCGTGGCCCGCTCATCACTCCGGCCGCGGCCGCCGCGACTGCGGGCGACCCCGGCGGCGGGGGTGAGGCCGGCTCAGCCGCCACGGCTGCCGGAGCTGGCGCAGCAGGCGTGTCCGGTGCCGGGGACATCTCGATGGTCACATCCGGCTCGGCGGGCGGTGCCACATCCGGCTCGGCGGGCGGTGCTACATCGGGCTCGGCGGGCGGTGCCACATCCGGCTCGGCGGGGGCGGCAGCGGCCGGCTCCGCGGGAACGGCTGCGTCGGCTGGTGCTGCCGGTTCCACGGCCGTTACGGCCTCGGCGGGATCGGCAATAATTACAAGTGGGGTACCCACCTCAACGGTTTCGCCCTCGGGTACCAGGATCTCCTGGATGACTCCACCGGCCGGAGACGGGACCTCCGTGTCGACTTTGTCGGTGGAAATCTCGAGAAGAACCTCGTCCTCGGCGATCGTGTCGCCGACCTGTTTGGCCCAACTGAGAATCGTCCCCTCGGTCACTGTTTCGCCGAGCTGTGGCATCGAGACGGTCACTGCCATCTAAAGAATCCTCCTGTGGACCATCAGTGCAGGCTCCGGCCGCTTGCGCTGAGCAGAGTCTCGCCGATCGCCTCCGAGACTGTGGGGTGGGCATGAATATAGGCCGCGGCCTCCTCGGGAAGCGCCTCCCAGGCCACTGTGTACATCAGTTCGTGGATCATCTCGCCGGCTCCAGGGCCCGAGACGGTTGCACCCAGAACGGGCCCATCCGTTTCGGCCACCAGTTTGACGATACCCCCAACCTCGCCCTGGATGATTGCCCGACCCACGCCGCGCATCCCATGGCTCGTGACGGTGATGTCGCGTTCCTGGGATCTCGCCTGCGTTTCGGAAAGGCCGACGTGGGCCACTTCCGGATCGGTGTACACAACGAGCGGAATCGCGTTGTAGTCGACTGGAGCCGCTTCACCGGTAGCGATGTACGTGATTGCCGAGATGCCCTCAGCGAACCCGGCGTGAGCGAGTTGCGGCGTGTTCGCAACGATGTCCCCAACCGCGAACAGGTGTGGCTCGGCGGTCTGCATCGTGGCGAGATCGACCTCGACAAACCCGCGATCGACAACGGCGCTGGTGAGTTCCAGGCCGACTCCATCGGTGACCGGCGCCCGGCCGACGGCAACCAGCACGGCATCGACTTCGACAGATTCATCGCCGAACGGAACCCGCACTCCCCCTTCGAGCATTTCGGGTGCGCCCACGGAGGTCGAGGTCCTGACCTTCACTTTCTTCTTGCGCAGCGATCGGTCGAGCGTCTTGACGGCGTCGGCATCCATTTCCGGTAGCAGCTGATCGAGAGCTTCAAAGAGGTGAACCTCGCTCCCAAAGTCGCCGAGAAGCGAAGCAAACTCACACCCGATCACCCCGCCACCGATGATGGCCACCCGTTCAGGGCGCTCCTGCCAGTCGAGGGCGTGGGCGCTGCTCACGATACGGTTCCCGTCGATCTCGTATCCCGGGATGCTTCGCGGAACCGAGCCGGTAGCCAGAATCACGTTGGTAGCCTCGAGACGCGAGGTGCTCAGGTCGGTAGCCGTCACCTCGACGCCGCCGTCCTTGAGGGCGCCATACCCATTGATCACTTCGACGCCACGAGCCTTGAGAAGTCCGCCGAGACCCTTGACCAGCCCCGTCACGACCTTGTTCTTCCGTTCCAGTGCGGTGGGCCAGTCGACTGTCGGCTCAGAGCTGACGACCCCGAACTCGCCGGCACGTTTCACCATGGAGTAGACGTGGGCGGCTTGAAGCCAGGCCTTGGCTGGAATACAGCCCCGGAGCAAGCAGGTTCCCCCGACTTCGTCCTTCTCCACCAGGGCAACCGACAGACCAAAATTGTGGGCATAAAGGGCAGCGGCGTAGCCCCCGGGGCCGCCCCCGATAATTGCGACGTCGTACAAGATACCTCCGAGTGGTGAACAGCCCGATGCCAGCGCGATGCTAGCGCTTCGCTGTGCGACTACTCCCGCCGCCTGCCAACATGATCCTCGTGCAGACCCGATATCTAATCCTGGCCTCCTTGATCACAGGACTCGCGATACTCGTGGCGTCCGCAGTCTGGCTGGCCAGGCTCTGAGCCACACGAGCGAACCCAGGAAGCGCCAAAGGCCATGACCCACGTCGAAAAAGCAGTCATAACGGTGCCGCCCACGGGCGACGCTTCAGAGCTCGAGCTCGAAGCGCGATGGGACCTGCCGGCAACGCCACAACACGTCGTTGTCCTGTGTCATCCCCATCCACTCCAGCGAGGCTCAATGAATGCTCCCCTGATGCAAGCGTTGGCTGAAGAGCTCGTAGAACGCGAGTTCGCCGTGTTTCGCTTCAACTTTCGCGGAGTCGGCCGCTCCACCGGAGCCCATGACTTTGGTGAGGGAGAGATTGACGATGTGGCGGCGGCGGTTGGCGCGGCGTCGCAAGCGTATCCGACACTTCCGATACGGGTCGCCGGCTGGAGCTTCGGCGCTGTCACATCACTGCACTGGCAAGCCCGCGACAAGAGCCACCTTCCGTGGGTCGGGATCGCCCCACCCGTGAACAACACGCGGTCGCTTCCGCTGCCTCCCAAGGCCGAGCTGGCAGTTGCGCCCCGGGCCATCATCATCGGCGACCGGGATCAGTTCACGACCGTTGGCGACACGCGGAAGTACGCCGCCGCGATCGATGCGAACCTGACCATCCTCAAGGGCAGCGATCACTTCTTCTACTTCCGTGAGGAGAAGGTTGCCGGGATCGTTGCCGCAGATCTCAGCGAGCCGACTTGAAGCCCCGGTTGCGGGCTTCGGCGAGTTCATCTGGAGCAAACGACTGCAGCAGGTTTCTCCCGTGCAGATCGTCGGCATCGACGCGAGCCGTCAACTCCTCGGCCTGAGAAGCGTCGTCAGTGTCGTAGACGACCATCGTGTCGCGGGATCCGACATAACGTTGCGATTCAAAGCGCTTGATGCGGGCCACGGTTCTCCATTCCTCGCTGTCAATCGTCGACACGCCAGGAATATAGCGAGTGCCGTACCCCGCGACTTCGGGGGCTCAGGGAGCGACGGTGAAGGTCACGACAGCTTGCGCCACGCCCCGCCCGCCATCCGAGATGGCGACCGTCCCGGCTCCGGCCTCGCTGGAGAATTCGAGCTTCCAGCCGGCGCCCTCTTTCTCGGAGAAGTCGACGGTGAAGCCCCGGCCCGGCAGGTTCGTGGCATAGAAATCTGTCAGCGCGGCGACGTCCGACGTAACCCGCACGATCATCTCGGTCAGGTCACGGTTGCGATCGATCAGCGTGCTGCCGATAACCGCACCGTCCGGAATCGGGAACTCCGTCGGCATCGTCTCGGGGACACTCCCGGAGCCGAAGATGACCCGGGCCGCCGGGTCCACCGTCGTTGTGGCAGGTGCTTCGGTCCCGGTCGTGATTGTGGTCGAGCCCGAACAGGCCGCACCGAGCAGCGCGAGCGAAACGATGAGAGTTAGGAGTCTTAGCAGCATCAGATCTGGGGAAGGGGCAGCGGTGCGGTTGAACCGCACGGCAGTTTACCGGACAGTCGAGCTAGTGGTGTGTTGCCGAGATGATCACAGTGTCTCTCCGGCCCTCGACGCCCCACTAGTCAATTCCGAGGAGCGACAAGTGGGATCGTCGGTTGGCCCACCGGAAGAACCGCGACCGGACGTGAATCGAGGAACACCCAGAACGACTGATGCTCGGACGGAGCAAGTGCGAAGTACACCGCGACGAGCAGATCCCGGAGTATCCGGCGGATCACGATGACGCTCCATCGGAGTGACGCGAGTCTCCTTCGAGGGACTCGAGATCGGACACCTCGGCCGCGCTGAGCGGCTCTCCGACGGCGCCGATCTCGCGAAGGTACTCGGCACGCAGGTCGAGCACCTCGATTATCTCCGGACCGTCATAGGCATGACCGAGAAGAGCCAACGACTCCTGGGCGAACTCGGCCGAAGGTAGGCCTCCGGCTACGACCGGATCCAGGTTGTCCCGGAGGCCGGGGTCCTGAAGGTAGCGCACTTCCCACTCCAGTATCCGCCTCACATCGGATGGCTTGATTGTGGCGGCGGTTGTGGCCGTGAGACGCTCGGTCACGAAGCGGATCGAATCCTCGACGCTGTAGACGGTGGATTCCTCGGCTTCGCCGCGCCGACCCTGCCAGGCAAAGCCGAAGGCCAAGCCCATCAGGAGGAGCCCCAAAATCACGAGCAACAGGCCGGACGTCATGTGGAGAACAGTATCAAGTGCGGAAGGGTCACGTTCCGGAATGCCTACTGTGCACCAATGAGGGTGAGTCCTTGCCGACAAGCACCCAGTACGCGCCAGCCGATGGCACAGCGTCCCGAGCGAGCCAGGAGGCCCACCCGCGGGAACCCTGTCCGCAAGCCGATAACTAAACGTCTCGAGCTGAGGGCCGCAGCGACGCCTCGATAGATCGTCCGGTAGGTCCGCTAAACCCCGATTCGGCCGGCCAGCTTGGAGCGCCATTCGGCACTGTCGCCGAGCAGGAGCTGTGACGTCTTGGCACGTTTGAAATAGAGGTGGGCATCGTGCTCCCACGTGAAGCCGATGCCGCCGTGGACCTGGATCGTCTCGCCGGCGCAGAAGAAGTAGGCGTCCGAGCAATACGCCTTGGCAGTCGGCGCAGCTACCGCCAGCTCATTGGGATCTTCAGCAGCCGCCCAGCCGGCGTAGTAGGCAGCGGATCGCGCCGATTCGACCTGCACGAGCATGTCGGCGCATTTGTGCTTGATCGCCTGGAAGGAGCCGATGGCGCGGCCGAACTGGAAGCGGTCCTTGGCGTAGTCAACCGACATCTCCAGGCAGCGTTGGGCGCCACCCACCTGTTCGAACGCCAGCATCGCGGCGGCAACGTCATAGACATTCTCGAGCACGCCCACCCCGGCGCCGGCATCGCCGAGCCGACTCGATACGGGCACACGGACCCCGTCGAATGCCACCTTTGCCTGCTGGCGGGTCATGTCCATCGTCTCAATCCGGGTGCTGGTGACGTGAGGGGCGTCGGCGGGAATCAGGAACAAGCTGATCCCGGAACCCTCCCGGGCCGACACCACGAACATGTGGGCGCTATGGCCGTCGACCACATACGACTTGGCGCCATGCAGGACAAACGAGTCACCGTCGGCCGTCGCCTCGAGGGCGATGTCGGCGGGGTCCCAGCTGCGGCCCTCCTCGGTGATCGCAAGTGCCAGTCGTAGCTCACCGCTGCCGAGCTGCGGCAGGATCTCGGCCTTCTGGTCTTCGGAGCCCGCGGCAAGAACCGCTGAGCCGCCGAGGACCACCGACGACAGGTACGGGACGGCGACGACGTTCCTTCCAAGCTCCTCGAGAACGATCCCGGTTTCCAGCAGGCTGAACCCTGCGCCCCCGTATTCCTCGGGGATGTGCATCGCCTGCAGACCCAGATCGGCCATGGCCTTCCACAGATCCTCATCAACGCCGGAGTCGCTCTCCATCACCTCACGAACCCGCGCAACTGGTGACTTGTCGTCGAGAAAGGCACGCACGGTGTCGCGCAACATTGTCTGCTCGTCCGTCAGGATGAAACTCATCGCGGCGTGTACCTCCGGCTCGCTCATCGCATTCTGCCATGCGCGGAGGGGAGGTGGATTTCGACGACTGCCGCGAAGCGGTGCCACCTCCGCGACGCTGGACTAGCCTCGATGGGGTGAACGAAGACAGCGCCGAACGCCTCTATACAAGTGACCGGATCGTGGTCGACAAGATCGTCACCGAACCGCTCGACAACAACGTGTTCCTGTTGACCTGCGTTGCCACGAGCAAGTCGGTCATCATCGATGCCGCCGCCGAAGCCGAACGGGTCCTCGAGCTCGCCGCAGGTACGGACGTTCGAGCCATTCTCACGACACACGGACATTGGGATCACGTCGGGGCCGCCGCCGAGGTCGCGGCGGTGCTCAGCGTGCCGGTGCACATCGGACAGGAAGACGCCGCCCTGAGCGGGCTGCAGGGCACCCATCCCCTCACGGCCGGGACGACCGCCTTGGGCGAGTTGGAGCTGGAGATCGTCGCAACCCCCGGCCACACGCCGGGATCGTATTGCATCGGCGTCGGGCCGGTGATCTTCACCGGCGATACCCTCTTCCCGGGAGGTCCCGGCGCCACCCAGGACGACGCGGCCTTCGCCCAGATCATGGAGAGCCTCGACACCCGGCTATTCGGCCGGCCGGACGACACAATGATCCTTCCGGGCCACGGTTTACACACGACCATCGGAGCCGAACGTGGCTCGGTGGAAGAATGGCGCGAGCGCGGCTGGTAGAGAATCCAAGGAGGATCTGTGGAAATCGCATTTATGGTCGAGCCCCAGGTGGGCGGGTCGTACGATCAACTCCTCACATTGGCTCGCTGGGCAGACGAGATGGGGCTTGCCGCTTTCGCCCGCTCCGACCACTACCTCAACGGGGATACCTCAGAGCCGGCCACAGATGCCCTCGCTTCGATCGGAGGCCTGGCCCGGGAAACGACCGACGTGAAGCTGACGGTTCTCGTGACGCCGCTCACGTTCCGCCATCCGGCGGTGATCGCCAAGACCGCGGCAACGCTCGACGAGATGTCGGGTGGTCGCTTCGAGCTTGGAATCGGTACCGGCTGGATGGAGAGCGAGCACACCCAATTCGGCATGGAGCTGCCGGACCTGCGCACCCGCTTCAGCCTGCTGTACGAGACGCTCGCTTTTGTGCGCACCGCGTTTGGTCGCGAGGACGACAACACCTACCGGGGACGACACTTCCACCTGGATGTGACCGACGTATATCCGGGCCCCACCGGCGACCTGCCGATAATCGTCGGCGGTGGCGGCCCCGAGAAGACGCCACGCCTCGCCGGCCGGTTTGCCGACGAGTACAACATGTTCATGACCGACGCCGCCACCCTGGCAAGCCGGCTCGAGCACATGCGCCAATCCGCCGCGGAAGCCGGGCGCGACCCCGATGCGGTCCGCATCTCAATGGTGTCCCAGGTGATCGGCGGCGCCGACGAAGCCGAGTACCAGGAGCGCCTAGGCTCGATTGCGGCCCAACGCGGCATCGAGCCCGCGGAGCTCGAGGCGAACTTCCTCGGCCGGGGCATGTTCTGTGGCACCCACGAGCGACTCGCGGAAAGGGCCGCAGAGGTTGCCGGGCTCGGCGTGGGCCGACTCTACGTCCAACAGTTCGCCCCGCTCGGCGCCATCGACACGGACCTGATCGGCCCCGACATCGCCGCGATGCGCGGCTCGTGAACCCACCGGATACAGCTTGAATCGGCGAGCAGGCCGACGCTCGAAATGCGGCGACATGTGCGGTGCATTCAGGAGATGAGGGCGGCCGGGAGGGCGCACCGTCAGTCCCAGACGAAACCGGCTTCGCCTGCGACCAGCTCGCCCGAATCCTGATTCGAGCCAAGCGATTACCTCTATCGCCGTAGTGTTAATCTGGACGTATGTCTGACGCTCCCCTGCTTGCCATCGAGAACCTCCATGTCTCGGCCGACGATGTCGCCATCGTCAAGGGTCTCGACCTCACTATCAATCGAGGTGAGATCCATGCCTTGATGGGACCGAACGGTTCGGGTAAGTCGACCCTGGCCAACGTGCTGCTCGGCCACCCCGACTATGTGGTGACGCAGGGCCGCGTTCTCTACAAAGGCGAGGACATCGCCGAGTGGGGACCGGATCAGCGGGGCGCAGCCGGCATGTTCCTCGGCTTCCAGTACCCCGAGGAGATCCCCGGCGTCACCGTCGTCAACTTCCTGCGCGCCGCCCTGTCGAACCGCACTGGCACGGAGTACACGATCCTGGAGCTGCGCCTCAAGGTGATGGACGTTATGAAGGAACTCGGTCTCGACGGGTCATTCGCCGACCGCTACCTCAACGAAGGATTCTCCGGCGGCGAGCGCAAACGTAATGAGGTCCTCCAGCTGGCGGTCCTCGAACCCGACCTGGCCGTGCTCGACGAGACCGACAGCGGCCTCGACATCGATGCGCTGCGCACGGTGGCCGAAGGGGTGAAGAAGGTCGCCACGGCCGATCGCGGTTTCCTCATCATTACGCACTACCAGCGCATGCTCGATTACATAACCCCCGATATCGTCCACATCTTCGTGGACGGCCGCATCATCGAATCGGGCGGACCTGAACTGGCAGCCCGCATCGAGGGCGACGGCTACGACAACTACAGGGCCGAGGCCGCCGCGCCATGAGCTCCCTGGCCCACCTGATCGACGACTTCCCAATACTGGGGCGGGAGATCAACGGGCACCGGCTGGCCTACCTCGATTCGGCGGCCACCACACAGAAGCCGACCTCTGTCATCAAGGCGATCTCGGACTACTACGAGAACACCAATGCCAACGTGCATCGCGGCGCGCATACTCTGGCCCATGAGGCGACCGTGGCCTACGAGGCTGGACGCGCCAAAGTGGCCGACTTCATTGGAGCCGCCTCCCCGAACGAGATTGTCTTCACCCGCGGCACCTCGGCGGCCATCAATCTGATTGCCTACGGATGGGGATTGCGGCGCCTGACCCCCGGCGACCGGATCGTGATCACGCTCCAGGAACACCACTCCAACATCGTCCCGTGGCAGCTCATCGCCGATCTCACCGGCGCCGAGCTGGCCTATCTCGAACTCAACGACGACTACACGGTCGACACCTCCATGCTCGAGAAGGTGATCGACGACCGCACGAAGATCGTGGGCATCTCCGGAATGTCGAATGTGACGGGTGCGATCGGGCCCGTCGCCGACGTCACGGCAGCCGCGCGGGCGGTCGGCGCCATCGTCGTGATGGACGGCGCCCAGTCGGTGCCGCACACGAGCACGGCCATCACGGAGCTCGATGTCGACTTTCTCGCTTTCAGTGCCCACAAGATGCTCGGCCCGACTGGGATCGGCGCTCTATGGGGCAAACCGGAGCTGCTCGAGGAGATGAGCCCGGTCGAGGGCGGCGGCGAGATGATCACCGACGTCGGGCTGTACGAGTCGCGTTGGGCGCCGGTGCCGCACAAGTTCGAGGCGGGCACGCCGGCGATCGCCCAGGCGGTCGGCTGGGGTGCGGCCGTCGACTACCTCAGCAAGATCGGGATGGACGAGGTGCGTCGCCACGAGGTCGAAATCACCAAGTACGCCCTGGAGCGAATGGCTGAGATTCCCGACCTCACCGTGTATGGCCCGACCGATCTCGACAAGCGCGGCGGTGCCGTCAGCTTCGAGCTCGGCGACATCCATGCCCACGACCTGGCGACGATCCTCGACGAAGAGGGGGTGGCCGTGCGCGCCGGCCATCACTGCGCCAAGCCGCTCATGCGCTACCTCGAGGTCCCGGCCACCGCCCGCGCCTCTTTCTACATCTACACCATCGAAGAAGACATCGATCAGATGGTGAAGGCGCTGTGGAACGCCCGCAAGCTGTTCGGGTTGGACTAATCGATCGCGTTCGTTGTGCTTAATCCGGGGTCATAGCCCCGGATTAAGCACAACGAACGCTCCTAGCGCCCCTACTAGCCTGCCGTTATGAACACCGGCGAAGCGATTATCCGGCTGCTCGAAGGGTATGGAGTCAACACCGTCTTCGGGATTCCGGGGGTGCACACGCTCGAGCTCTACCGAGGGTTGGGCAACAGCTCGATACGGCACATCCAGCCCCGCAATGAGATGGGGGCCGGCTTCATGGCAGACGGGTACGCCCGGGCAGCGGGACGACCGGGAGTCTGCCTCGTCATTACCGGACCCGGGCTCACCAACATGACAACTCCGATGGGCCAGGCATACTCCGACTCGGTGCCGATGCTGGTCATATCGAGTTCGCCGCCCTCCGAAACCCTCGGCAAAGGCTGGGGCATGCTCCACGAGATCACCGATCAGGCCGCGGTCACGGCCCCGATCACCGCGTTCAGTGCCACGGCGACGGCGCCCGGCGACATCCCCGATCTCATCGCCAGAGCTTTCGCCGGGTTCGCCTCGAAACGACCGCGGCCGGTCCACATCACGGTGCCGCTCGACATCCTCGCCATGGATGCCGGAGACGGTTGGGCGGTTGGTCAACCCGCCGCGCCCCCTCCCGTGGATGCAACCGCGATCGGAGCCGCGGCCGCACTGCTCGTCGACGCCGAATCGCCGCTCCTGTACGTCGGCAGCGGAGCTCGAGGAGCCGGCGGCGACCTGGAAGCGATCGCCGAGATCCTGCAGGCGACAGTCGTGACAACCAACGGCGGCAAGGGCATCGTGTCCGACGCGCACCCGCTCAACCTCGGTACGACGATGACCCGGCCGGCGGTTCAGCAGCTGATCGGCGCCGCCGACGTCGTGTTGGCGGTCGGAACTGAAATCGGCCAAACCGACCACTTCGCCGGGACGAAGCTCGACCTCAGCGGAAAGCTCATTCGGATCGACATCGATCCACAGAAGCTCGACGATCTGTACGAAGCCGAGATCGGAATCGTGAGCGACGCCCGCCCGATCGCGGCCGCACTGCGGGCCGCCCTGGCCGAGACTCCGCCGAGGGCCAGCCGCGAGGCCTCGATAGGCGAGGCGCGGGACGCCGCCTTCACCGACCTCAGCAGCCGCGAACGCCAACACCTCCGGCTACTCGGAGCGCTTCGCGGTGCCGTGCCCGACGACACGATCGTCTACACGGACATGACCCAGCTCGCCTACACCGCTTCATGGGGGTTCCCCGTCTTTGGGGAGCGTCAATGGCTCTACCCGGCGGGCTTCTGCACCCTCGGCCCGGCCCTACCCGGGGCGATCGGAGCCAAGCTGGCCGTGCCGGACCGCCCGGTCATGGCGCTGGCCGGAGACGGCGGGTTCATGTTCACGGTTCAGGAGCTCGTGACCGGCGCCGAGCTGGAACTTCCGATTCCGATCATTCTCTGGAACAACAGCGGCTACCAGCAGATCCGTGGCGATATGCAGCGCAAGGGAATCGCGACCATCGGTGTGAACGGTCGCAACCCCGACTTCATGGGACTGGCCGCCGCCATGCACTGTCACGGCGTGCGCCCCGCCGACGGCGCCGAGTTGGCCAAAGCCGTAGCCAACGCATTCAACTCCGACCGGCCGACGATCATCGAGGTTCTCGAAAGCAGCCCCTGGTTGCTCGACTGAGCACATCGGGACGATCGCGCACGACGTGCCGAAGGGCAGCCTTCGCGTTAGTAATGTGCATACGCGACCGCGGTGTCCGCTCTAGGGAGTTGAGGCCCAATTGAAGGGACATTCGCGAGGACTTCGAAAGAGGAATGAGGCACGGTGAGCGAGATTCGAGAAGTCGTCGCGACAGTGAGTGCGGAGTTCGAGCGGATTCACCACAGGTCGTTCCTCGAAGATCCGGCCTGCAACCCGAATCTGGTGGTCGAGGTGGTCGGGGCCGCGATGGTCGGAGAGGTACCAACCCTTGTCCTCATCACACCACGGACCCTCATGGGCGTGTTCTTCCAGCCCGAGGGCAAGACCATTTCGGAGCTGCTGGTCGGCAAGCGCCGCTTCCCTGTCTCTGAAGGCACCCTCGACAGCATCGAGCGGTATGCGAGTGTGAACCTCGTGCCGGATGTGCGTGCCTTCGCGGATCGGGAAGCCGCCCAGCATGCCGCTGCGGCCCTGACTGAACCGTTCCGCGATGCGGTCGCCCGCGCTGTCCAGGAGCAGTCGGTGGCCAACCCGACGCGACGCGATCTATTCAGGAAGTTGGCCGGCACCGACTCGCCGGCGCCCTGACGACATGCGGTCCGCCGCTAGCGCAAGGCAAGAGGCGCGCGGCTGCGTGCGACGGACTCGATTGGTCTCTGCGGTCTGCCTCAATCAGTCGAATCCCGAGCCCGGGCCGCTCGGTCGGCCCCGGCCGGACCTGAATCCTAAAGGGGACGCGCCTCCGGTTCACCGACCGCACAACTGGTACGATCGCCCAACCTGTTGTCATCACAGCAGGCGCTGCCACTGCAACGGCGAGGTGCGTAATGTCAAGCAGACCGGCGATTCGAGACCTGGAGCTGATGCTCGCCGCGACCGAGTGGCCGGACAAGCCCAGCGTCCTCCAAGCGGGTTGCGGAGCCGAAAGCCATGTGAGCCTTCCCGAGGACTTCTACTCGGTGGGAATAGACATCTCAGAGAAGCAGCTGGCGCGAAACGACGAGTTGTCAACGAAGATCGTTGGGGACATCGTCACCTACGAATACGAGCTCGAAGCATACGACCTGGTCATTTGCTGGAACGTCCTCGAGCACCTGGAACGTCCCGAACCGGCGCTGGCGGGGTTTGCTCGCACGGTGAGGCCCGGCGGCCTCATCGTTCTCGGTGCCCCGAATATCCGCTCGCTCAAGACGCTGGCGACGAAGTTCACCCCACACTCGTTTCACGTGTTCGCTATCAAGCACATCCTTGGTAACAAGCGAGCCGGCACCGAGGACCACGGGCCATTCCCTACGTTCCTGCGCAAGTCGATGTCGCCAAGAGCCCTGCGAGACTTCGCCCGGAAAAAGAACCTGTCCCCGATCTTCTACCGGGAGTACGACACCATGCTCCTCCGGCTGCGGGAAAGGACCAGAGTGCTCTACCAGGTCTATCGAGGGGCTTCCCGACTCCTGCAGGCGATCACTCTCGGGTCCTTTGGCGGCGCGGCCAACAGCGACTACATCATGGTTCTCGAGAAACCGGAAGCCACCAGGCCCGCGAACTGAGCCTCCATTCACTCGCGCTCGGGGATGCGCCAACCAGGCCGACCGCGACTACTACTACCGTAAGGGGCGTCCGCCGGAAAGCACATGACTATGGCCTCGCCCGCATCGACCGCCCGCCGCACCCCCCTCAGTCGCGGGCATTTCACCGCACTGCTGTCGATGATCATGGCCATGGGAGCACTGGCAATCGACATGATGCTGCCGGCGTTCGACGATATCCGCGATCACTACGGCCTCTCGGCCGACTCCACGAGAGTCGCCCAGGTTGTGACCATGTTCCTGCTCGGCATGGCCCTCGCCCAGTTCTTCTACGGTCCGCTCGCCGACCGGTTCGGGCGGAAGCCCGTTCTGTACGCCGGCTTTACCATCTACGGCCTCGGCGCGATTGGATCACTCCTGGCGCCGTCCCTCGACCTGCTGCTTCTGAGCCGCTTCATATGGGGTGTTGGCGCGGCCGGTCCCCGCGTTGTCGCCGTATCCATAGTGCGCGACTCATACTCCGGAGAGCAGATGTCGAAGGCGATGTCGTACATCATGGCCGTCTTCGTCACGGTGCCGATCCTGGCCCCGTCGGTCGGCGCCGGCCTCATTGCGATCTTCCCGTGGCAGTCGGTCTTCGTCTTCGGGCTGGTGATCGTGATCATCATGGCGCTCTGGGCCCGGGTGCTTCCCGAGACGCTCGACCCGGCCAACCGACTTCCGATAGACCGGCGCAAGATCACGGGCGCGATACGTGAGGTCGTTGCCAGCCGCCTGCCTCTCGGCTACACGCTGGCGATGACGATGACCTTCGGCGTGTTCACCTCATATCTCGCCAGCTCCGAGCGCATCTTCGGGGAGATCTACGGACGACCCGACCAGTTCCCGTTCATCTTCGGAGGGATCGCGGCGGCGATGGGGTCGTCGATGCTGATCAACGCCAGGCTGGTCGAACGTATCGGTGCCAACCGTATGGTCCACATCGTCCTCATCGCATACGTGATCGGTGGCGGTGTCTTCTGGGCGGTGACCGCCGCCGCAGACGGCAATCCGAGTTTCTCGACGTTCATCGTGGGGCTGGTCTTCATGTTGGGCCTCCATGCCCTGCTCATCCCCAACTTCAACACAATCGCGATGTTGCCCCTCGGCCACATCGCCGGCACAGCTTCGGCGGTCATCGGCACGATGTCACTGGCGGGAGGAGCCCTCCTCGGCTCGATCATCGACCGCCAGTTCGAAGACACCGTGACGCCGATCGTCATGGGCTTCGCGATCTTCGGCGTGCTCGCTTTCGGGTTCGTGCTGTGGGCTGAGCGCGGCAGGCTCTTTGCCGGGCCGGAGACATACAAGCCACAACCGCTCCCGGATCAGCCGATCGTGCAATGAACTCGGCGACCGCATATGAGCTGCTTCGTGCCGTCGATCTGCCGGTCGGGGACTACGCGGTGTTCGGCAGCGGTCCCCTCCTCGTGCGCGGCATCATCGAGGACGCCAACGATATCGACGTCATCGCCAGGGGAAGCGCGTGGGAAAGGGCGCTCGACCAGGGCGATCTCACCTACCTGCCCGAAGAGGATGTCACCGTCGCCGGGTTCTTCGACGGAGCCCTCAGCGTGGGCACAACGTGGGCCTACGGAGACGTGGACATGGACATCAACGTTCTCATCGATACTGCCGAGCTATTCGACGGCGTGCCGTTCGTCCTCATCGAGCACGTAATCGCATACAAGCGGATAGACGACCTGGACAAGGATCACCATCACCTGCGACGGATCGAACGGTGGAGGCAGGCGCGGCCGCTCTGAGCCAACTACCGTCGCCGCCGCGTAGCATCGGTCCAACCAGCCCGAGAACCGGCGGAGGAATTGCCATGAGCGTCATCGTCACCTGTGCAGTCACCGGGGGCTCTCACACGCCCACGATGAACAGCGACATCCCGATCACGGTCGACGAGCACATCGATCAGTCCGTCGACGCCGCCGGCGCCGGCGCCGCGGTGATTCACATTCACGCCCGGGACCCCCATGACGGTCGCCCGATATCCGACCCGGCGATCTTCCGCGAGTACTGCTCCGGAATCAAGGCCCGCAGCGACGCCGTCATCTCGATCACCACCGGCGGCGCCACCGGCCAGACGATCGAAGAGCGGCTGCGCGTCATCAAGGAGCTGCGCCCCGAGCTGGCGACCTGCAACCTCGGCACGATGAATTACGGGCTCTTCCAGATGGTCCCGAAGTACGAGGGCCGCTGGAAGTACGACTGGGAGGAGCCATTCCTCGAGAGCACCAAGCGGGAGCCCTTCGTCAACAACTTCGGCGACATCGAGTACATGCTCACGACCCTGGCCGATGAGACCGGGTGCCGCTTCGAATTCGAGGCATACGATCTGTCGCACCTCTACACGCTCGCCTATTTCGCCGACCAGGGCCTCGTGAAGCCGCCGATCTTCATCCAGTTCGTGATGGGCACCTTCGGCGGCATCGGTCCCGATGTCGAGAACGTCGTCGCCATGAAGACTGTCGCCAACCGGTTGTTCGGAAACGATCTCGAGTGGTCGATACTCGGTGGCGGCCGCCACCAGTTCGACCTCGTCACGGCCGGAGCGACCATGGGAGGCAACGTCCGCGTCGGCCTCGAGGACGGCCTGTATCTGCGCAAGGGCAAACTCGCCGAGTCGAACGCCGAGCAAGTCGAGAAAATCGTGCGCATCCTCGGCGAGCTGTCACGCGAGCCGGCCACGCCGGAGGAGACGCGGGAGCGGCTCGACCTCAAGGGACTCGACGCTGTCAACTTCTAGGAGCTCGAATGTATCGGACCGACGTAGCCACCTTCGGAGTGATCGGCTGCGGCGTGATCGGCGCCGGATGGGCGGCCCGGGCGCTGGGCCGCGGGCTCGACGTCGTTGCCTGGGACCTCGACCCGCACGCCGCCGACAAGACGCGAGAGGCCATCGAACGAGCCTGGCCGGCGGTGCGCAAGCTAGGCATCTACCCGGGAGCTGATCCGGACCGACTCCGTTTCGTCGGATCGATTGACGAGGTTGGCGCCACCGCCGACTTCGTCCAGGAGTCGGTACCAGAAAACCTGGCGCTCAAGCAGACTCTGCTGGCTCAGGTCGACGCCGTCACTCCCCCGGACGTGATCATTGCCACGAGCACCTCGGGCCTCTTGATGAGCGAGCTGGCGGTCAATTGCGTCGCTCAGGACAGGATGCTGGTCGGCCACCCGTTCAACCCCGTGTACCTCCTCCCGCTGTGCGAAGTGGTCGGCGGCCGCGCCACCTCGCCTGAGGCGATTGCAGCCGCGATGGAGGTCTATGACTTCCTCGACATGCACCCGTTGAAGGTCCGCCACGAGATCGACGGCCACCTGGCGGACCGGCTCCAGGAAGCGCTATGGCGCGAGATCCTGCACATCGTCCAAGACGGCCATGCGACTACCGGCGAGCTCGACGACTCGATCATCTACGGACCCGGCCTGCGCTGGGCCGCCATGGGCACCAACCTGGTCTACCACCTCGCCGGAGGCGCGGGCGGTATGCGCCATCTGCTCGACCAGTTTGGGCCCTCTCTGAAGCTGCCGTGGACGAAGCTGGAAGCGCCGGAACTGACGGACGAGATCGTCGACGCGCTGGTGACGGGCACGGCCGAGCAAGCTGCCGGCCGGACGGTCGAGGAGCTCGAGCGACTGCGCGACGACTACCTGATCGCGGTGATGAAGGCACTGCGGGCGGTCGACATCGGAGCGGGGAGGGTCTTCGCCAACCGGGAAGCCCGTCGATTCGACCACGGCGCCGTGCGCTGGCGCGAAGGCGAAGATGTCGGCGCTCCGCTGGCTCTCTATCGCTGCCAGGTGGAGCCGGAGTGGGTCGACTACAACGACCACATGACCGAGGCGGCCTTCTTGACGGCCTTCGGCTGGGCCTCGGACGCGCTGTTTCGCTACATCGGCGACGACGAGGGATACCGGGCGGCGGAGAATTCCTTCTACACCGTCGAGAGCCACATCAACTATCGCAAGGAAGCGCTGCTCGACGACCCGTTGCGCTTCACTACCCAGATCCTCGGATTGGACGACAAACGGCTGCACTTCTACCACGAGATGTACAACGAAGACACCGACGAGTTGCTGTGCACCACCGAGCAGATGCTGGTGCATGTCGATACCGTGGCAGCCAGATCGACCCCGATCATGCCAGGCCCGAGGAAAGCCCTGGAGGCGATATGGGAAGTACACAGGGACATGCCACGGCCGAAGGACGTGGGGCGGATCATGGAGGTACCGGAGTGATCAAGGGGCCGGTCGGGCAAAGCAGCGGTACATGGCTCCCCCCGGCGAGAGGAGGGGCACCGCCCGCAGGGCGGGAAGGGGGGCGCGTGCTCGAGGTGGCTCCCGGCCAGAGGGACCCGTCACACCCACCTCTCGGACCACCTCCAACCGGGGCCCACACCAGACGACGCGCCCCCCTACCTGCTGCGCAGGGACCTTCCCCCCTCCGGAGGGACACATGAACTTCGATCTCACTTCGGAACAGAAACTCATCGTGCAGACGACGCGGGAATTCGTGAAGAAAGAGCTCCTGCCCCACGAGGCCGAGGTGGAGAAGAACGACCACGTGCCGGACGGGCTGGTGGAGTCGATCAAGGCGAAAGCAATCGCGGCCGGGATCTATGCGCCCAATATGCCCGAGGAGTACGGCGGCGGCGGGCTCGACAGCTTCACGATGGCGCTGGTCGAACGCGAGCTGGGAGCCGCCGGCTACGCCCTCAACTACATCATCGCCCGACCCTCGAACATCCTCATGGCCTGTGAGGGCGACCAGATCGAGCGCTACCTGATCCCGACGATCACAGGCGAGCGCTACGACTGCCTGGCCATGTCCGAACCCGACGCCGGCTCCGATGTGCGCGGCATGAAGTGCACGGCGGTACGCGACGGCGACGAGTACGTCATCAACGGCACCAAACACTTCATCAGCCACGCCGACATGGCCGACTACGTGATCCTGTTCGCCGCCACCGGCGAGGAGGAGACGGCCCGAGGCCCCAAGAAGCGCATCACCGCCTTCCTGGTCGACATGGGCACGCCGGGCTTCGAGCTCGTGCCCGGCTACAACGCCGTGTCCAACAAGGGCTATCACAACTCCATCTTGAACTTCGACGACTGTCGCATCCCCGCCGGCAACGTGCTCGGCGAGGAGCACAAGGGCTTCGATGTGGCCAACGAGTGGCTCGGCGCCACCCGGCTCCAGGTGGCCGCCATCTGCCTCGGTCGGGCCCGCCGCGCCATCGAGCTCGCAACGGAGTGGGCGGCCAGCCGGGAGCAGTTCGGCCAGAAGATCGGCAAGTTCCAGGGCGTGTCGTTCAAGCTGGCCGATATGCAGACTCAATACGACGCGGCCGAACTGCTCACGTTCCGGGCGGCGTGGAAGGATTCCGAGGGCACGATGACCGACTCCGACGCGGCGATGGCCAAGGTGTTCGCCACCGAGATGTGCCAGTTCGTCACCGACGAGGCGATCCAGATCTACGGCGGCATGGGGCTCATGGACGATCTCCCCCTCGAGATGTTCTGGCGCGACACCCGGGTCGACCGCATCTGGGACGGCACGTCGGAGATCCAACGGCACATAATCTCGCGAGCCATGCTGCGACCACTGGGAGGTTGATGGTGAGTACAGGCGCATCTTTTCGAGCCCTGCACGAGCGCGACGGCGCGTTCGTCATGCCCAACCCCTGGGATGTCGGATCGGCCAAGCTCCTCGAATCCCTCGGCTTCGAGGCGCTGGCAACGACGAGCTCCGGCCATGCCTACACGCTGGGCCGGGCCGACGGCATCCGCGCCGTGAGCCGCGACGAAGCGCTGCAGCACGCCTCCGACCTGTGCGCGGCGTCCTCCCTTCCAATCAACGGTGACCTGGAGCGGGGCTATGGGGATGAACCGGCCGCGGCCGCCGAGACGATCCGGCGCGCCGGCGGGGTCGGTCTGGCCGGAGCCTCGATCGAGGACTCCACCGGCGATCCGGCCGCCCCGATCTACGACATAGAGCCGGCAACGGCTCGGGTCACGGCCGCGGTCGAGGCGGCCCGGGCACTGCCCGACGACTTCGTGCTGACCGCCCGGGCGGAGAACTTCCTGCACGGCCGCCCGGACGTCGATGACACGATCCAGCGCCTGCAGGCCTTCCAGGAGGCCGGCGCCGACGTGCTGTACGCGCCGGGCATCACCGACATCAACACGATGCGCCACCTCGTGGCCTCGGTGGACAGGCCGGTGAACGCGCTGGCGCGGCCGCACTGGTCGGTGGCCGAGCTGGAGGATGCCGGGGTCAAGCGCATCAGCATCGGCGGCGCGCTGGCGGTTGCCGCGTTCGCGGCACTGCGGCACGGCGCCCGCGAGATCCTCGATCGCGGCACGTTCACCTACGCCGGAGAAATCCCGGCCGACTTCGATTTGGACGAGTTGTTCGGCCAATCGTGAACCTCGACCGCCTCCTCAACCCGGTCTCGGTCGCCGTCATCGGTGGCCGCCAGGCTGAGCTGGCAATCGAGCAGAGCGAAAGTCTCGGCTACGAAGGCGAGATTTGGGCCGTGCACCCGACCCGCGACTCGATCATGGGCCGGCCCGCCTACCGATCCGTGGCCGACCTGCCGGCGCCACCCGATGCGGCCTTTGTGGCAGTCAATCGAGAGGCGACCGTCGACGTCGTAACCGAGCTGGCCAAACTCGGCGCCGGGGGGGCCGTTTGCTATGCCTCCGGCTTCGCCGAGGCAGGGGCGGAGGGAGTCGAACTCCAGCGCCTCCTCGTCGACCACGACATGCCGGTGATCGGGCCCAACTGCTACGGCATGATCAACGGCAAGCTCGGCGCCGCGCTCTGGCCCGATGTCCAGGGAGTCGGTCGCAACGTGAAGCGAGGCGCGGCACTCATCACCCAGTCGGGCAACATCGCCCTCAACCTCACCATGAACCGGCGCGGCCTCGAGTTCACCCACGTCATCTCGCTGGGAAACCAGGCAAGCGTCCGCGTCGAGGACTGTATCGTCCACCTGGCCGATGACCCGGCTGTAGCGGTCATCGGCGTGCACGCCGAGTCGATCATCGATCCGCTGGCGTTTGGCGTCGCCGCCGCCCGGGCCCACGCCGGCCGGACTCCCATAGTTCTGCTGAAGACAGGGATCACGGAGACGTCGGCAGCCATCGCCGTCTCCCACACTGCGGCCATCGCCAAGCCGGCCGACGTGTACCAGGCACTGTTCGACCGATACGGCGTCATCACCGTCGAGTCGGTCACCGATCTGGCAGCCGCCCTCAGCTTCCTCGTCACGGTCGGTCCACTTCCCGGCAATCGGATGGTCTCGCTCAGCTGCTCGGGAGGCGAAGCCTCACTGGTCGCCGACCGCGGCATCGTCCATGGGATCGACTTCCCACCGTTCCCCGCCGAGCAGGCCTCTCAGATCGCGGCGACGCTGTCCGACCTCGTCGCAATCACGAACCCACTCGACTACCACACGTTCATCTGGGACGACGAGGCGAAGCTCACCGCCTGCTTCACGGCGACCCTCGCCGGTGCGGCCGACGCTGCCATGCTCGTGATGGACTGGCCCACGAGGGGTGGTGACCCCCGCGCCTGGTTTCCCGCTCTGGCCGCGATCGTCGCCGCCCGAGAGGCCACCGGGACGCCGACCGTTGTCGCAGCCACCCTCCCGGAGAACATGCCGCCCCCCTACTGCGAGCGACTCCACGAAGCCGGTATCGCGGCGGCGTTCTCCATCGACGAAGCGCTGTTCGCGGCCGGTGCGGCTGCGGCTGCAGGGCGCTGGCTGGCGAGCCCGGCGCCTCAACTCCACGATGCCGCCGAGCCGAACCAATTCGCGACATCGGTTCTCGATGAAGCAGGCGCTAAAGCCTTGCTGGCACAAGCCGGCATCGCGGTGCCACGCGGTCACCGACACATGATCGAAGACGCAGCCCTCGTCAACACCCCCACCTCCCATCTGCGGTACCCGCTTGTTGCCAAGACGGCCGGAGTTGCGCATAAATCCGAGGTTGGCGGTGTCATCGTCGGGATCGGCAACGACGTTGAACTGGCCGATGCCATCGGTCGCCTCAACGAGATGGGCCCAGCCGTCCTCATCGAGGAGCAGGTAACGGACGCAGTTGCCGAACTGCTCGTCACCGTACGCCGCGAACCGCCGATCGGGAACGTACTCGTGCTCGGCAGCGGAGGAACCCTCGTCGAACTGTTGGGTGACACGGTGACGGCGCTCCTGCCGCTCGCGCCGGAAGAAATCATCGCAATGATCGACCAGCTCAAGATCGGGCGGCTGCTCGAAGGCCATCGCGGGCACGCCGCCGCCGACCATGGTGCGATAGTCGACGTGGTCGACAGCCTGGCGAAGATGCTCGCCGAATCACCCGAGATCGTCGAAATCGAGATCAACCCGCTCATGGCCACACCGCGCCGCGCCATCGCCGTCGATGCACTGATAACCGTCGCAACTGAGGAGCACCCCCATGACTGAACCAGTTCGCACAGAACGCAACGGCGCCATTCTCGAAATCACGCTGGATCGACCGAAAGCCAACGCCATCGATATGGCAACGAGTCAGCGGTTGAGTACGGCCTTCGAGACGTTCCGCGATGACCCCGAGCTGCGGGTCGCCATCCTCACCGGCGCCGGAGAACGGTTCTTCTGCGCCGGGTGGGACCTCAACGCCGCTGCCGAAGGTGAGGAGTTCGAATCCGACTACGGCGCAGGCGGCTTCGGCGGCTTTGGCGAGCTCCCAGGACTAACCAAGCCGGTGGTCGCCGCCGTCAACGGCATGGCGGTGGGCGGCGGATTCGAGATGATCATGGCGGCCGACATGGTCGTCGCCGCCGACCACGCCGAGTTCTTCCTTCCCGAGACCGGCATCGGGATCATCCCGGACGTCGGCGCCATTCGACTGCCACGGCTCCTCCCCCGCCAGCTGGCAACCGAGATCCTCATCGCCGGCCGACGGGTGACCGCTGCCGAGGCACTGGATTGGGGCCTGGTCAACCGAGTCGTGCCCGCCGGCGAGCTGATGGCGGCGGCTCGTGAGCTTGGGCAGAAGGTGGTGGAAGCGGCGCCGCTGGCGGTTGCGGCCATCATCGATCTGATGAAGCGAACCAGCCATCTCAGCGTCGAGGACGGCTTCTCCCTCATGCGCTCCGGCGACGTTGCCACCTACGAGGGCATGCTCGCGAGCGACGACGCCAAGGAGGGACCGCGGTCGTTCGTCGAGAAGCGGCCGCCCCGCTGGACCGGGCGCTAGGTGCGAAGGCTTGTTCGTGCTCGGACCTTGCTGCGCGGCGCGGCGAATGATTGCGCAGGTATGTCGCGGATCGGTTGTCGATAACCGACCTCTCGTCCCGCCGGTCGGCCAAAGCCGAGTTCGGCATTGTCCCCGAGGTCGGCATCAGGCCACTCGACGTCGCCGGTGGTGAGCGCAGAGCGGAGAGTGCCTGATTCCCGAGGGCGCGGCGGAGTGGGCGTTTCTGCACCCGAATGATTGTGATCCGGGCGCCGGCTTGTTCTCAGCCGGCGGCGTCGAGGATGATTGTGCTGCGCCCATGAGGCCGTCTGGTTCGGCGGGATAGCCGGCAGTGATTTGCAGCCGCAGTCCGGCTTTCTTTGCCGTAGTTGGACTGATCCCCGACAACTACGGACTCGTCGGATTGGGAGTTGTGGTCGCCCTCGCCGGCTACTTCACCCGCAAGACCGACGACGAGTAGCCCCCCACCGATCGCGCATGGGTGCCTCGATCTGGTGCACACGGCGCAATGTGCGTTCGTGTCCGGGATTTGGTGTCGGTGCGGGCCAGGCTCAGCCATGATTGATGGCCATTGACCGGAGCCGTGTTCAGACTATAATTATGGTCATGTCAAGAACGCTCCCACTCTCCGAAGTCAAGGCAAAGCTGTCGGAAGTTGTCGACGCGATCGTCACCACCCAGGAACGAGTCACCGTTACCCGAAACGGGCGTCCCGTTGCGGTCATGCTCAGCACAGACGATTTGGAGGCCATCGAAGAGACGTTGGCGATCCTCTCGGACCCAGCAGCCATGCGGGAGGTCGAGCAAGGTCGGGCAGCAATCGCCGGCGGTGACGTTGCCACCAAGGACGAGATCGAGGCACTCCGCATCCAGCTCCGCTCCAAGACCGCGTGACCGAGCCGCAATGGGAACTGGTGGTCGCCGGTCCGGCAAGGCGAGCCATTGACCGACTTCCCGACAAGATCGCACTGGCCGTCCTGGACTACCTCGTCGGCCCGCTGCTCGAGAACCCCCACCGGGTAGGCAAGGCGCTGCGAGGTGAACTCGCCGGGCTCCACTCAGCAAGAGTTGGGGCCTACCGCATCGTGTACGAGATCAACCAAGACAGCCGCACGGTTCGAGTCATCTACATCGACCATCGGGCAGACATCTACCGACCGCGCTGATCATCAGCACACAGCCGTGAGGACCCAGCGCACTCCCTGAAATGCTCGTTCGTGTACCCGATTTGGTGTCTGGGGTGGGCTGCGTGCCGGTGGATAATCGGCCTTGGTCGAGTGACGGAGATTCGGGGAACGGGACCTACCTCAGTGTTGGCAATCGGTACGCTGAGCATCTGGCAACCCGAGCACGGACGTGCCGGTCCACTCGGTTTGCCGTCGCGCTCGTTATGACGCATAGCGGGTGATCTGCGGGTTCACTCAGCGCGTGCGCGGTCCGGACTCACGGGAGGATCGGTCCGGGGATCGGGGTGAGCGTCCCGTCGTACTTCGTGGGGTAGTACGTCGCCGAGATGTGCAGCTGAGTCGCTTGAATGCTGCCGTCTTCGCCGTCGCAGACGAGCATGATGTTCTGACCTGCGAGGACGCCCGACGGGTTGTCCGCGGCGAAGATTTGCATCACGCGGTGTGCCGAAAACGAGGTGAGCCTCGCCTGGCCGTTCACTCCCTCGGCGAGCCAGAACCACGGCTCGTCTCCGCTCACGGAGAACCCCGCCGCCGTGCCCTTCTGCAGCTGACACGCGGCCTCATCGTGCCCGAGGGAACCTCCGCGCCAGTTACCGGTCACCTCGATCGCGACGTAGCCGTCAGCCGGAACCCGGATCTCCGTGCTTGCGATCTCGCGCACGAAGAGGTCGGTCTCCGCGACGATGGCGCCCGCCTTGTCATAGTTGTACGCCACCCCTGGCTCGTCGACGAGGTCGGCGGCGCGGTGGACGTGCGAGACGTCGGCAACACCCGAGCCGTTGTGAGCGATCCAGGCAACCCTGATCCGCCGGGATGCGGTATTAGTGAGACACACCTTGAACCCGACATCGGTCAAGCGGCGCACGTTCCGCACGCTGTTGCCTGAGACGGAGGTCAACATCGTGGCGGTCACCTTTGTGGCGCTCGTGACATTCATTCCCGGGCGCACGGTCTTGCAGCGCTTCCCCGCTTTGATCGTGGCAATCCCAGATGCGCTGTCGGTCGCCGGTTCCGCCGAGGACGCTCCAATCGGAGCAAGGATCGCTCCGATCAGCAGACCAGTGATCAGGATGAGACCGACTCGAGTACGTGACATCTTCCGAACCTCCATCGTCGCCCCATAGCGACTTCGCCGACTGCGGGGATCAGGCACCGTCCAAATGCGACACCACGATCCGTCCATCTGCAACCACCCATCCACTCCCATCGCTGCCCACCCAAGCCTACCGAACCGCCAAATGGGCCTTCAGAGAACGAGGGCCAGAGCTGGCGGTCCGAAAGCCAACCACTCATCCGTCGCAGGTGGATCAGACGCAGTCGAAGAACCGGACGCACGCGCTGCAGTTACGTCATCCCAAATCTTGGCGACGTTGCGCACAACGACACCGACCGAAGCCTCCCCGACCCGCCCCGCGCCACCCTCGATGTGGCAATCGGCTCGGCTCGGCTGGGCCGCCGCCTACAACGGCACCACCCCCATCGACGCCTCCTCCGGAGCAAGGAAGCGGCATCGCCTCAACCGAGAGGCAACCGCATGTTGAACCATGCCCTGCACCTGATCGCCATCACCCAACTGCGCTACCCGAACACCGAAGGACGGATCTTCTACGAACGCAAACTCGAAGAAGGCAAATCGAAGAAAGAAGCGATCCGGTCGCTGAAACGGCGCCTATCTGACGTCGTCTACCGCCACCTCCAAGCCGACCGGCAGCCGGGTTAGGGCCCGGGAGGCACCCAGGAACGTCTCTGTCGCGTGCGTGTCCGGCGTTGCATCCTGAAGCGCCGGCTCTTCCACTCAGCCACCCCGGGCCAACCCCCAGCCTACGCCCACACCACCAAGCTTGCCGATCCGGCAGGACATCTCATCGCGCCCAAGACACCCCCTTGACATCCAAATTGGCCTCGCTCCGAACCACGCAACAACGCGATCCCGGCGGCCCACCGGCCCGAACTCTCCTTGTTACGGGAGCGTGGGTTACACGGGATCCCGGCTTCGTCTGTACGATCGACCTTCGAATGAACTCAATGATCGTGCTGTTGCTCATTCTCGTCATGGTGGGCTTCAATGCGCTGTACGTCGCTGCGGAGTTCGCCACCGTCGGCTCGCGGCGTTCGCGCGTCCAGGAAACCGCCGAGAAGGGGAGCCGACCGGCTACGGGCCTCCTGGCAATACTCCGGGACCCCATGCGGCTCGACAACTACGTCGCCGCGTGCCAGATCGGCATCACCCTGTCGAGCCTTGTCGCCGGTGCCTACGGTCAGGCCCAGCTCGTCCCGCTCTTCGAAGAGCGGTTCGGAAGCGCAAGTCGCACGATCGCCGTCGTCGTCGTGCTGCTTTTCATCACGGCGCTGCAGGTTGTGCTCGGCGAGCTGCTACCCAAGACCGTCGCACTTCGGTATCCCGAGACGTTGGCGATTGCCACGCTCACGCCGATGCGGATCAGCCAGTGGCTGCTGCGCCCGCTCGTCGCCGTGTTCAACGGTTCGGCCTTCACCATCATGCGCTGGCTCGGGCTCCACATCGATCACTCCCACTCCCACGTGCACTCGCCGACAGAGCTCGCCGGCCTGTACCGGGACAGTGCGGACGGCGGGCTGATCGACTCGGACGAGCGCAAGATGCTGACCGGTGCCCTCTCGGTCACGAACAGGGTTGTACGCGAGATCATGACGCCGCGGCGTCGCCTTGTCACCATCGAGGCGTCGACTCCGATCGCCGATGCGCTGGCTGAGTTCTCGGCCAGCCCGTACTCACGCTTCCCCGTCACCGAAGACGGCGAGGAGATGGTCGGTCTCGTCACCCTGCGCGACCTCTTCCTCGCCAACGAGAAAGGTACGGCGGCGACGGTCGCCGACGTCGCCGAAGAGCCGATGGTCGTGAGCGAGGTGTTCGAGGTCCCGCTGCTGATGAACGCCTTTGCTGAACAGGGCATCCACGTGGCGATCGTGGTGAACGAGTTCGGAACGATCTCCGGCTTGGTCACCCGTGAAGACGCCATCGAAGAGGTCTTCGGCGAGTTCTACGACGAGTTCGACGACGAGCCCGATCCCATCACCGTCACCGGGTCCGCCGTGTCGGTGCGGGGTGATGTGCTGCTGGAGGTCCTCAACGAGCGCTTCGAGCTGGCCCTCCCCGCCGACCGTGCCGACACCGTCAGCGGCTACGTGTGGCATCACCTTGGGCGTCTTCCAGCCGTGGGCGACACGGTGCCGCTCATCACCAGATCCATGGTTGCTCAGGTCGAGAGTGGCAACAGTCCCGATTCCGAGGAGCACCGTCCGTCACTCCGGGTCGACTCGGTCGACGGCACCCTCGTTGAGCGGGTGAGCTTCACCCTCCCCGTTGATGAACACGGCGAGGACCCGGAATGATCGTGACAGTGCTTGCTGCCAATCTCATGACCGGTGTGATCCTGCCGATCGTCGCCGTGATCGCGTTGGTAGCGATCAACGGCGTGTTTGTGGCCGCTGAGTTCTCGCTCGTCGCCAGTCGCCGGTCACGCATCAGCGCACTGGCTGATGACGGCAACCGTGGTGCCCGTTGGCTCCTCGGAGTCTTCGATCGTCCAACCGGCAAGGACAGCTACATCGCCGTAGCCCAGCTCGGCATCACCCTCGCCTCGATCGGTCTCGGCATGTACGGCGAGCCCGCCGTCGCCCACTGGCTGTACGACCCCTTCGAGTCGCTCGGCCTGTCCGAGGGGGCAGCGCACACGGTCGGATTCATCATCGCACTCAGCATCATCACGTACCTGCACGTCGTGCTCGGCGAGATGATCCCGAAGGCTCTAGCGCTGTCCGAGCCCGAGGGAACGAGCTTGCGGGTCAATCGAGTGATGCGGACATTCAGCCTCCTCTTCCGGCCTGCCGTTGCATTCCTCAACTGGGCAGCGTTCTCACTCATGCGACTACTCCGCATCCCCGAACCTGACAAGACACTGTCTCTCTACAGTTCAGAGGAACTGGCCATCGTCACCGACGAGGCGGCAGAGGGGGGCGAACTCCCCGATGTCCAGCGCGAGATCATTCACAATATCTTCGAGCTCGAGGATCTCACCGCCGATGAGCTGATGACGTCACGTCGTCACATCCGGGCGATTGAACACGATGCCGGTCGAGCCGCCATCGCCGCTCAGATAGAGGCGTCGCCTACCTCGCGCTATCCGGTCTTCGTCGACGATCTCGATCACGTAATCGGGATCCTCCACGTGAAGGATTTTGTGCGGGTCAGCCAGTCCGACGATCCCGTCGACCTCACCACGCTCGTCCGGCGGCTCCCGACCGTGGGTGGCAAGACCGGTGCCGACGTGCTCCTCGCCCGGTTCCGAAACGAACGAATCCACGCGGCGCTCGTGGTCGACGAGCTCGGCAGCACGATCGGGCTCGTCACCCTCGACGACATCATCTCCGAGGTGATCGACGATCCGGCCGGAGACCACGATCTTCCTGCGGTCGTACACGACGACGGGT
>CAMYIJ010000006.1 GCA_947258375.1 uncultured Acidimicrobiaceae bacterium | reverse complement strand
CCCAACACCCTCAACGAGATCCTCTGTTCGGGTGAGACCGAAACCACCCTCATCGACATAGACGGCTTGAAGACAGTGCCGACTGGTGGGGACCGCATACCCAACCGCCTAAGGGACTATGTGTTCTTCCGAGACGGAGCCTGCACCGCTGATGGGTGTAGCAGCCGTTACCGGCTCGAACCGCACCACATCACACCCCGCAGCCGGGGCGGTACCCATGAACCAGACGGGCTCACCCTGTTGTGTTGGTTCCACCACCACATCGTGGTCCACCAACAAGGCTTCACCATCGACCCCCAATCTCCACCGAAACGGAGACGATTCCTCGCCCCCGGCGTCACCCGAGCCCCACCCCCGGACTAGAAGCACACGCCCTCAACCCAGCTCGACGACCGCCGAAACCACCACATCGAACCAGGCTGAACCGACCCACACCCCCAACCGACAGCGAACCGCTTGACGGGCAACCATTGACGCCTGGGCCTTCGCGCGCGCCTTCAACGAGCCGGTCGGTTGAAACGATGCGGCAAGCCGCGGTCTCAGGCGAGAGCGAACCCGGGGTGGCGGCCACACTTGGACAATCTCGCCTGGCTAGCTCGAGACCTAGGTCTAGGCCCGCGGAAGTACCATGCCGGGGGGATTGGAGGTACCCGGTTGCGTCGTGCTGTTGTTGTTGCCGCCCTGGCGCTCGTCATCGTCGCGTGTGGTGGTGATGAGCCGCTGTCGCTGTCGGAGTACGCGACACAGGGCGGGGCGATGACTGCCGTGATGGAGGAACGAATCGCCGCGTTGGATGTCGGGCTGGGCTCACAACCTGTCAGCCCTGACGAGGCAAGGACCTACTGGGATGCACGGTTGCAGTCTCGGGTCGAGTTGCTCGAGGAGCTGCGGACGCTCGATCCGCCCGATGGCATCGCGGAGCTGCACGAGGAGGGCCTCGATCTGTTCGACCGGCTCATCTCTGCCGAGGAGAACCTGGCGGCCCGAGTAGCTGCTTTCGACGAGCCGACCGGACCGGAGCAATGGTGGAGTACCGAGGAGGCGGATGCGGTGGCCGCCGCCAACCAGGACATTCTGGTCCTCTGTCGGGGCTTCCAGGCGCGGTACGACGCGACGATCGAGCGCACCGGCCTCACCGACGTGCCCTGGATACCCAACGAGATGAAGGAGATCGTGCAGATCGATGTCGGCTGTGAGTAGGCAGCTTTCAGCGTGATGCCCCGTTGGCGGTGGTGGTGATTCCTGCTTCACTGCGGCGAGCTACCGGAATCACAGTCGTGGAGGAGGAGTGATGCGAGCGGCATGGTACGAGCGCACTGGTCCCGCCGGTGAGGTGCTTGTTGTCGGCGAGATGCCTAATCCTGAACCCGGCCCCGGAGAGGTGCGCGTCAAGCTCGCCACCTCGGGCGTCAACCCGTCCGACTGGAAGGCGCGCACGGGTTCGCGGCCGATGATCGCTCCGCGCATCATCCCTCACAGCGACGGCGCCGGCGTCATCGACCAGGTTGGCGACGGGGTGCCGGACGCCCGGATTGGAGAGCGGGTGTGGGTCTGGAACGGCCAGTGGCAGCGACCTTTCGGCACCTGCGCGACCATGATCACAGTGCCCGGGACGCAGGCGGTCAAGCTGCCCGAGGGCGTGTCCTTCGAAGCGGGCGCCTGCTTCGGCATTCCGCTGCTGACCGCCTACAGGGCGTTGACGACGGACGGCAGTGTGGCGGGCAGGCGAGTTCTCGTCACGGGTGGAGCCGGCGGGGTCGGCCACTATGCGATCCAACTGGCCCGTTTGCTCGGGGCGGCGCAGGTCCTCACCACCATCAGCTCTGCGGAAAAGGCGCAGCATGCCCGGGCGGCAGGTGCGGATGCGACCATCAACTACAAGTCGGAGGACGTTGTCGAACGCATCAGGGTTCTGACCTCCGACCATGGGGTCGACCGTATCGTCGACCTCGATATCTCGAGTTATGGCAAGTTGATCCCCGAGATCATCGCCAAGGACGGCCTGGTCGCGGCGTACGGCTCCAATAGCCGCCAGTTTGAATTCGAGTTCTCTCCCATGATTGTTTCGGGCGTCGGCGTGCGCTTCTTCATCGTCTACGAGCTGGCCGATGACGTGCGTCGGGCCGCCGAGGCGCACCTGACCCGGCTGCTCGAGGCCGGCTGCCTCCAGCACGCCATAGGCGCCACCTATCCGCTCGACCAGATCGTCGAGGCGCACGAAGCCGTCGAGCAGGGCCGTCACATGGGCAACGTGGTGGTGACGATGTAGGAGTCTCCCCGCACCCGGTGGCGGGCCCGGGCGGAAGGACATGGGCCAGCCTCAGGAGCTGATGAGCCTGGGTGGCACGAAGGCCGTCGGCGGTGGCGCGTCGGTGACCGGCTCGACTTCGACCATACATGTGTGGGCGGTGGATCCTTGGGCGAGGCTCGATGTCCCGATGTCCTTCGTGAGAACGTTGGGGTTGCCGTGCAGACACAAGGATCCGGGCTCGGCCGGATCCTCGGGATCGAACCATGCCCCGGTCGGCAGCTCGACGACACCGGGGCGGATCGATTCTGACAGCCGCGCCCCCGCCAGGCAGGCTCCCCGATCGTTGAAGACTCGTACCACGTCACCATTCGAGATGTTGCGGTCGGCGGCGTCGAGTGGGTTCAGGCGCAGCTGTTCGCGCCCTCCCACCTTGTGCTCGAGGCTGGTCACGCCGTGGTCGAGCTGCGAGTGCAACCGGGTCGTCGGCTGGTTGGACGTCAGGTGGAGAGGAAAGGCGCCCGGGCTCCCCAACCATTCGGTTGGTTCGAACCAGGTGGGGCGGCCGGGGCAGTCGGCATATCCGAAGGAGTCGATCACTTGGGAGAACAACTCGATCCGGCCCGATGGAGTCGGCAGACGGTGGGTCTCCGGGTCGGCGCGGAAATCGGAGAACAACACATTGTGGGCTTCTCCCGGCACCGTCTCCTGGTGCTGGATGAATCCGCTCGCTTCGAGTTCCTCGAGAGTGGGATAGGCGGGGTGGCGGTCGAGGAACTGCCCCCACAGGTGCCCGACCCACTCCTCGGCGCTGCGGCCTTCGGTGAACGACTCGTGCGAGCCGAGCCTGCGCGCCAGCTCCGAAAAGACTGCATAGTCGTCACGAGACTCACCGAAGGGGGCAACCACCCGGGGCATGAAGAAGACGAAATCATCGGTGGGGGCACCGCCGATGTCGACTCGCTCCAGCGCGGTCGTCGCCGGGAATACCACGTCGCACCTTTTGGCGGTAGCCGTCCAGAACGGCTCGTTCATCACGATCGTATCGGGCCGGCGCCAGGCAACGAGCAACCGGTTGAGATCCTGGTGGTGGTGAAACGGATTGCCGCCGGCCCAATACACCAGGTGGATATCGGGGTAGGTGTAGGTCCCGCCGTCGTAGGTGAACTCCGCACCGGGGTTGAGCAGCAGGTCGGCGATCCTGGCGACCGGGATGAACGAATCGATCGGGTTGACAGGTACCGGCAAGGCCGGGAGCGGGCGGCGTTTGACGCCATTTCCGATTGAGCCGATCGCCCCGTATCCAAGCCCGAACCCACCGCCGGGAAGACCGATCTGCCCGAGTGCCGCTGCCAGCGCCATCGTCATCCAGTAGACCTGCTCGCCATGTTGAGCCCTCTGCAACGACCACGAGGCGGTCACGAGTGTTCGCGTGGATGCCATCTCGATGGCCAGCGCGCGGATCCGCGCCGCGGGTAACTCGCTCAGCTCCGCCGCCCACTCGGGCGTCTTCGGGATACCGTCGCTCTCTCCGAGTACGTATTGGCGGAGGTCGTCCCATCCCACGGTGTAGCGATCGAGGAACTCGTTGTCGGTGAGGCCCTCGACGACCAGGGTGTTGACCAGCGCCAGGATGACGGCGACATCGCTTCCCGGGCGAGCAGCCAGCCATTCGCCGGCCACCGTGTCGAGCAGGTCGTCACGAACCGGCGAAACATTGACGAAACGACATCCATTGTCGTGGGAGCGCTCGAGCCAACCGCGCAACCCATGTCGACCCTGACCGCCGTGCTGAGCCTGAGAGTTCTTCAGTGGGATCCCACCGAAGGCCACCACCAGTCCGGTGTGCTCGGCGATCACCGGCCATGAGGTGGCGTCCGCCTGCAGTGTTCGCCAGGGCGTTCCCACCACATGGGGCACGATGGTCGAGGCCGCTGCCGTGGAGTACGTGTCTACCTTGTTGGTGTGGCCGCCGATACACGCCATGAACCGGTGGATCTGGCTCTGGGCGTGGTGGAAACGGCCGGCGCTTCCCCAACCGTAGGAGCCCCCGAACATCGCCTGGTTGCCGAAACTCGATCGCACTCGATCGATCTCCATCGCCACCAGGTCCAGGGCCGTGTCCCACTCCACCTCCACGAACGGCTCGACGCCCCGCAGGTGGTTGTTGGACCCGGGACCGGACTCCAGCCAAGACTGCCGGATCGAGGGCCGCGCTACCCGGTTGCGACCGTTCGCCTCCAGGGACCGGCCGATGGGTGACGGATCGGGGTCCTTGGCGAATGGGTGAACACCGGTGACACGCTCGTCGTCGCTCTCGACCTCGAAAGCTCCGAAGTGGGTGACCGTCAGCCGTCGTTTCGACATGTCCATCGCTCCTCGCGGGACTCAGAACTTACTAGCTGTTCGCCCGTGCCGAAGCGGCTCTTCGGGCATACCCGGCGGCGTTGGGGCGGCCACCTGAGCAGCCACGGGCCACACGTTTCTACACTTCGCGCTCCATCACAAGGGAGTCGTTGCCATGCCCAAGTTCCGCGGTGCCGTGCTGCGTGAGCCCGGGCTACCGCGTCCCTATACAGAGTCGCGCCCACTCGAGATCGTTGAGCTGGAGCTGCCCGACCCCGGACCGGGTGAGCTGCTCGTGAAGATTGCGGCCGCCAGCCTGTGCCGGTCCGATCTGTCGGTTGTGACGGGTGCCCGGGTCTGGCCGCTGCCGATGGTGATCGGCCACGAGGCCGCCGGCCGGGTCGAGGCGGTGGGGGAAGGGGTCGCCGGAGTGGGTCCCGGCGACGATGTGGTGCTGGTCTACCTGCCCCAGTGCGGCACGTGCGTGCGCTGCCGTGGCGCTGAGCCTTGGTTGTGTGAAACCGGTGGGGCTGCCAACGGGAAAGGGGAGCTCATCACCGGCGGTACCCGGCTCACGCACGAGGGGGAGGCGCTGCATCATCACATGGGGCTGGCCGCATTTGCCGAGTACGCCCTGGTGGCCGAGCAGTCGGCGGTGAAGGTGCCGGCCGGCCTGGCTCCCGGCGATACCTGCGTATTCGGCTGTGCGGTGTTGTGCGGCGGCGGCACGGCGCTCAACACCGCCGCCATCGAGGAAGGCCAATCGGCTGCGGTGGTAGGACTCGGGGCGGTGGGATTGTCGGCCGTCCTCGGAGCTCGCGCCGCAGGCGCCGACCGGGTCTTCGCTATCGACCTGTTGCCGGCAAAGCTGGCTCCGGCTCGAGAGCTGGGTGCGACCGATGTGATGGTCGCCGGCGAGAACGCCGTTGCCGGTCTGCGGGAGGCGACCGCGGGGGGCGTCGACCACGCCATCGAAGCCTCGGGAACGCTCGAGGGCTTCGAGCTGGCCGCGTCGCTGGTGCGGCGTGGCGGCAAGGTGACGACGCTCGGCCTTCCGGGGCCGGGGGTCGCCCACTCCCTCCAGCTCGCGCCGCTCGTAGTGTCCGGCATCGATATCCAGGGCAGCTACTTGGGATCGTGCGCGACTCAGCAGGATGTTCCTCGTTTCATCGAGCTCTATCGGGAAGGACGGTTCCCGGCCACGGCCCTCGTCTCACATCACATCCGTCTCGACGACATCAACGAAGCGCTCGACCGCCTCGCCGACGGCGAAGCGCTGCGGCAGGTCATCGATTTCGATTGAGCCGGCGGGCGCCGCCAATAGACTGAGGCCGATGCCTGTCGCCGACCAGCTGCAGCGGTTAATCGACAAAGCGACTGCCAAGCGAGCAGTTCGCGGAGCGCTCGCCGCGATCCAGTCGGGGAATGGCGAGGTGGACGCATCCGCCGTCGGCGGTTTTGCTGATGCTGCCCTTACTGTGCCGCTGACCCCCGGGACCCCGTACTACTTGGCGAGTATCACCAAGATGTACACGGCCGTTGTGGTGATGCAGCTTGCTCGAGAGGGCACAGTCGACCTCGCAGCTCCGATCGGCGACTACCTGCCGGCAGATCTCACCGGCGGGCTCCACGTCGTCGACGGTACCGATCGCGGCCCCGCTATCACCGTCGAGCAGCTCCTGTTCCAGACGAGCGGCCTGGCCGACTACTTCGCCGGCAAGCAGAAAGGCCAGCCGAGCTTGGAAGACGCGCTCTACACCGGTAGCGACCGGGCTCTCAACATCGAGGACATTGCCGCGCTGGCGCGCACGCTCCCTCCGCGGTTCGCGCCCGGCGCCGGTGGGGGACGAAAGGCGCACTACAGCGACACCAACTACGCCATGCTCGGGGCAATCGTTCAAGCCGTGACGGGTGACTCGGTTGCGGCCGCCTTCGCGCAACGCATCTTCGGTCCGCTTGATCTTCAGGGCACCTTTGTGTTCGATCACACCCAATCCCGGCCGGTTCCGGCCGCCATGTGGCACAAGGATGTGGCGCTCGATATCCCGTTGGCGATGTCGTCGTTCCCCGCCGACGGCGGCATCGTCGCCACGCTCGGGGACAGCCTGCGCTTTCTGCGAGGTTTCTTTGGCGGCGAACTGTTGTCCGAGTCGGAGCTGGGCTACATGACCGGCCGTTGGAATCGGATCTTCTTCCCTCTGCAATACGGCGGGGGCATCATGCGCTTCAACCTGCCGCGGTGGATGGCGCCGTTCAAGAACCCCGGGGAGTTGGTCGGCCACTCCGGGTCGACCGGCTCGTTCGCCTTCTACAGCCCGCAGAGGGACGTCTACGTCGCCGGCACGGTCAACCAATCGGATCGGCCGAACCGCCCCTTCGGGCTCATGTCCGCGATGCTCGGCCTGGTCAAGTAGTTCGAAGCGGCCGAAGCCGTCTTGCGTGTCTTCGTGGCGTCCGCGGGTCGTTAGTCAGGTACGGCTTGCGTAGGAGAACTCGCCGAACGGCCATTCCGTTGCGAGCCAGCCGCTGAGGGCCTCCCAGACGACCGGGTCCATCTCCGACCGGCTTTCGGTGACCCATGAGCGCACAACAGCGTCGTGGTCGTCATCAGCCGGGTAGATGTACACACACCCAATGACCATGTCCCCGTCGAGAATCGAATACGTAAACGACTTTCGATTGGTGAACTCTTTGGCGTGCATCTCCATATCGCCCAGATTCTCTTCAAGCGTCATGGGTGACGGCCAAGAACGCATATCCATCCCCGGCGTGGCCTTGATGTGGTCGATGCTCGACATCCAAGCCTGATGGTCCCGTTCATTGTGGACGGGGCCGAGTGGCTCGAGATGAAAGCCGGGCCCTCGGAAAGCCAACGGAACCTCAAAATCGATCGGGACGAACGCCTCTGACATGTCTTCACTATACGATCGGGTGTGTGCTGAAGTGGTTGGAAGCTTCTTCTGTAGAGGAAGAGCCCACCGGCCTCGGCGAGCGTACGTGATGTCACCAGTTGTTAGCTCAGGAGAGGGCAAGGAAAAAGAAATCGGGGCTCTGGAGGAAGCCGTAATGGCACAGGGTGCTGAAGTGGTTGGAAGCTTCTTCTGTAGAGGGAGATTCCTCTTTCTCAAGAGAGACCATCCCACCAGCAAGGACCTGGGAAACGCTAGAAGATTTGCCCGTGAAATGGCAATGGATTGACGCGGTCTGGCCTTCTCGTCGTGGCACCCGGCCGCTAGGAGCTCTGGATGACCCGGAGGAGATCGCTACCTGATGTGATCAATATGGCCTGCGCGGCGAGCTCGGGGGGCAGGTGAGTGAGCATGCTCGGATCGGTGACACACGTTGGGCAGCCGACCGGCATGATTGCGAACCGACCGACTGACGCGATGGCGACGACAACGTCCCAGATGGCATCGCCGGCGGCGTGATTGATCATGCAGCCAGACGCGAGGTCGTCATAGCCGTACAGGTCAGCCTCACCGTCGCTTGTGACCAGATGCGCCCATCCTTGATCGGTATCGACCACGAGAGGGGTAACGAGCGCACTGATGGATGGGTGGTCGGAGCGTGTTGACTCTCCATTGGCGAAGGGCTGAAGGAAGACGTCGAACGACATCAACACATCTTGCCAGCGTTTTTGTCCAGGGGTTGCGAATCGTGACGGCTAGAAGGGCTGGCGGCGTACCCCAGCCGTCCACGGCTACGAGGCAGCTACACCGGTTGCTGCTCCTCTTGAGGCTCTGAAGCCCGAGATTGGCCGGTCACGCCCCAAAGCATGATGCCCGCCGGGACCGCGAACACGAGGGTCGATATGGTGGCCTGAGAAATCGCCGCCGCCGTTTCGGGGATACCCGCATCGTTCATGAATACTGCCGCGCTCAGGAAATTGAGTTGGAACACGCAGAGGAAGAGGAGCACGATCGTCGCTATGGCGTGCCCAAGAGGCGATTTGCGCCACAGGAGGACTCCGGCGATCACGGCGCTCGGCGCCAGGAGAGACAGGTCCAGCGCGTATCCAAGGTGGACCCGCCATTCTGCGAAGGGGAGCACGTCGGTTGGCTGCTCGCCTCCGCCGATGTGCCGGAGTACCTCGGCTGTGTATGTACCGACCATGAACACCATTGCGCCGATCATGAAACCGGCCACAAAGCGAGGAAGCCACCCAGACTTGAATCGGGGAGCCAGCGAGCGTACATCCAGCGCGCCAAGTCCGAAGGCCAAAGCAACGGCCGCCACCGTGAATGTCGTCACGTGGATCAAGAAGAGATCATTGAACGTCGGCCCAAAGACGTGGTACGCATAGCCGTAGGCGGTGTAGGCAAGCATCGCCAACCAGACGAGATGGGCACGGATCGAACCACGACCTGCCATCCACATAGCGATCAACAGAATTGGCGTGGCGAGTACCAGGTTGACCAGATCGCCTCCGCGCAAGGCGGCCTCGACATTCGTGGAGTCGAGGTATATGCCATCAACAAAGAGCCCGGCCCATGAAGCGAACGCCACTGAGACGAGGCCAATCCACGACAGCACGTACGCGACACCCAGTTGGGGGTTGGTTGGCATGGCACACAACCTAGGTCGAATCGTCATTGTCGGCGCCGTGCCAACGAGTATCGCAAGCTCGGAACAAGCAGGGTTGGTGGTTGGTGGGTAGTGTCGAGTGGGGGCGTCGCTGACGGAGATTCGGAGCGCCAACCGAGGAGCAGGGTGATGGGAACGTCGGCCGTGCGTAGACGGATTGCGGCCATCGGTGGAGCGCTGGCTGTAGGCGCGATTGGCGTGGCCGCCTGTCAGCGGCGACGCCGCGGGACGACTGAGGTCGTAGCGGGCACGTTCCCGAACGGGATGGGCTACCTGCGGTTTGGTTCGGGAGCGAAGTCGCTCTTGTGGATCCCTGACCCGAGCCACACCGGACACCTTGGGCACGGCAGGGGCCCTGATGGGGGCGTGCCGAAGAGCGGCTACCTGGCGATGATGACGCGGATGCTCCGTTCGTTCGTCGAAGCCGGGTACACCGTCTTCCTGGTTGGCCAGAAGCCGAATCTGCCTCACGGCTGGACCGTCGCGGACATGGCCGAGGACTACGCGGGGTTGATCGTCGAGGAGTTCGGTGGGCAGGTCGACCTCGTTGTCGGGGATTCCGGCGGGGGCATGGTCGCCTTCTGCCTGGCCGCCCAACAGCCTGACCTCTTCGCACACATGGCGGTCGTTGTCGCCGGCTACACGCTGGACGAGGCGTACAAGGCGGCCAACCTGGAGTCGGCGCGGCTGAACAGCGCCGGACGCAGGACCGACGCGGCTGCAGCCATGGTGAGCTTTGTGTTTCCCGGCCTCCGCCCGCCCTTTGTCGCCCGCCTCCTGGCATTGGTAATGGGGCGGGTGATCTTGTCGGCCGGCTCCAATGACCTCGTGGTCGGCGCCGAGGCTCTCAGCACGTTCGACGGCCGGGAGATCCTGCCGACTATCCCGGTGCCGGTGCTTCTGGTGTGCGGCGACCGTGACCGATTCGTCGCCAAGTCTGTCTACGAGCAGACCGCTGACCTCATCCCCGCCTGCACATTCAGGCTCTACGAGGGCAAGGACCATCTGGGCGCGTTGTTCGACAAGCGGACGCCCGGCGAGATACTCGAGTTCGCGCGCCCGTAGCCGCTGGCCCCCGTCCCGCCCCATATCCGGCAGGGAGCATGTCTAGGTTTCGTGGTTCCCGCCAGCGCGCCACACCGTGGGCCAGCGCGGGTCGGCCCTACAACCCGCGAAGCGCCGAATACGGTGGCTGTTACGATCCGCACGAGCCAATCACGAGAGGTTCCAATGGCTGCAGCTGACAAGCCCGTGCTCCTATCGGGTGGCAACCCTCAGATTCCGAAGGCCGATGGCGATGCTCCGGTTCAGGCCTACATCTCGGCGATGCCTGGATGGAAGAAGGACATTGGGAGACAGCTTGACTCTCTGGTCTGTGCAACCGTCCCCGAGGCTCGGAAGGCCGTGCGCTGGAACTCACCGTTCTACGGCATGGACGGCAATGGCTGGTTCTTGAGCTTCCACTGTTTCACGAACTACGTGAAGGTCACATTCTTGAATGGACGCTCCCTCGAACCACCTCCACCGGAGACCTCCAAACACCCAAGTACGCGCTACCTCCACGTATCGGAAGTCCAGCCTCTCGATGAAGCCCAGTTCGTTGACTGGATCAAGCAGGCAAGCGAACTTCCAGGGGACGAACTCTTCTAGCCGTCGTGCGTTCGCCTGGGCACCTACGTGAATGCCTGATAGGGCTCGAATCGAGTGGGGCGATATGGATGCATATCTGGCGATCGGTGCCCGGCCTGAGCTAGTAGGCGGGTTCGAACACGTAGCTGTGTTGTCGCCGAACGCCGACCAGGCCGGTGGTGTCGGTGAACTCAGCCAGTAGTGACTCTGCCGCTTCAGTGCTGTCTGGCAGGGGACTCGGTTGGACGTAGATCCCTTGAAAACGCAGTCTCTGGTCGGCTTCCAGAGATTCCAATCCGAGGCCGTCGACATCGCCGCGGACGCTTGCGCTGACACGCACATCTGTGGCCTGCTGCTCCAAAACCCGAACATCGGCCTCGTCGTAGCGGTAGTGCTCAAAGAAGTACACGCTGGACTCGATCGGCTCGGCGAATCGTTTGGTCCTCGCCTCGTTGCCCGCCAGGCTGCGCCAGCTGCAGTTGCCGAAGGGCACCCAATCGATGCTGAGACCCGGCTTCGTCGTACCGTACTCGCGGCGCACCGGCTCGTAGTCGAACGTGAAGGTCCAGGTGAGCCGCAGGTCATACCCAGTCCGGGGGTTCTCGAAGAGGAGGCCGGACCACGTGCCACCGATCGGCACCAATTCATCTCGCTGAGGAGCATCGGACACAGTCACCAGCGCAGGATGCCAGTCCGGCGACCTGACCTCAACGACTACAAACCGAACCGGCACCTACCGCCGCCCACGACCTGCCGTTCGGCGCTACATGACGGGATGTGCGATATGGCGCCTAAGCGGTGATCTGAATTCCTAACTGGTGTCAAGTCCTTTCTTGCGTAGTCTGGGGTGGAGCGGATCAGCGCGGGGTCGATGTGGCGGGCGACGTCGGCGGCGATCCAGAGGTCGCGGCGTAACCCGGCGTCACCTCGTTTGGTGATCCCGGGTCGGGTTTCGGTGAATCCGGATTGGTTGACCGCTGGGATCATCCCGGAGAAGGCACGGATTCCAGCCAGGCTGGCGAAACGGTTGGCGTCTCCGAGCCGGCCAAGGATGCCGGCCGCGAGAACTGGACCCACTCCAGGAGTGGAGATGACAATGCCGGTGGGATCCGTCTTGTTGTAGAGCTCTGTGATCCGTTCCTCGAGGCGGGTGATCTCGTCGTCGAGGTTGCGGATGATCCGCACCTCGGTGGCCAGGTCCCATGCCAGTTCATCAAAGTCGAGGCCCCCTGCTTCCCAGAGCTGTATGGCTTCGGTGGCGGCGTTGATCAACTCGGTGGCTTCCTCTGTGCCCCACTGACCGCCACTGACACGCCGCATCAGTGCCGCTAACCGATTGACGCCGAGGCGGCGCAGCAGGCGGGGATCCCCGTAGCGATCCAGCACAGTCAGGGCGGTCTTGTTGTAACTAGCGCCCAGTCCCTGGGCGTAGCCGGGACCGAGTAGATCTAGCAGCGAGTCGATCCGTTGCCGAGACGCGTGCCGGGTCTTGACCAGCTTGACGCGGCGCCGCACCGCCCGTCGTAGTGGTTCTGCTGGACCTAAACCCCCAATAGGGTTGAGCCCGTCTGGATGCAACCGGGGGAGGCGGGCGAGCACCGGTGAATCCAACCGGTCGTTCTTGGTGTGTTTGGCGTAGTAGCGGCGCAGATCCGCCGCCCGCTCAGGAGGCACCAACACCACCCGAGCCCCCTCTCTCATGAAATGAGCCGCCACCGGCACCCAAGCGTTACGTGTCGGCTCCATCACCACCACCAGCTTGTCGCTGTCACCGATCCAAGCCGATAGCCCCGCCAGCTCCTCACAGCTGGTGCGGAACCGCCGCCCCGTCCAAACCACCGCCCCCGCCTCGTCACACAAAGTCGCCACGTGAGCCGCCCGGACTCCCAAATCCACCCCCAAGACGCGCGCCGTCATGCCATACCTCCTTGAATCGCCGATCGTTCTGTTCGATCCCGAAGGCCGCCAGCGGCTGCGCACTCCCAAACATCTGATCCAACAAGGCTCCAGCCCTCACAGCTGGTCCCGAATACCTCAACAGGGCCACCGCGCATCACGCCGAGCCGCCTCGCCCGATCCGACTCTCAGATCACAGGAGTCGAGACCAAGCCCGCTCCGCTGCGCGATGCCAGTCGAACCAGACAAGGACCAACCCGACGCACCCTAGGACACCGTCACCAGCGCCCAACAGGACAACAACACAGTTAGATGCTCGCGAGCGCTGTCCCGTCGGAGGCCAGTGGTTCTTGCGTACATGACGGCGGTATCTGGCCGGGATGTACGCATGTTCGAGAAGAGTTGTGCCGTCGTCGTTTCTTGCGTACATGACGGCGATATCTCGCCCGGATGTACGCATGTTCGGCGGAGGCGCCCCGATCACCCGCCACCAGGAGCGATATCGCGCACCCACCCGCGTCCGAGGTCCGGCCATCTGCGTACACAGATTTTCGCGACCTCGCGCCAACCGCCAGTGGCCTGGGCTGTGGTGCTGTCACCGGAGGCAAGCGCATCAGCCGGAGGTATGTCCGGCGTCTGGTGCGGTCAGCCCTTCCTCCTGCCCCTGGTGCGGTTGCGCAACCGTTCGACCATCGCCTGGGCCCGATCGAACGAGCCCTTCTCTTCTTCGGGGGGCACGGCCCACGGTTTGGTGACCCGCCAGGTGAGGCTGCCGCTGTATGGCGGCTCGGGGAAGGCGCCTGGATCGAACAGCGAGTAGTCGGCGAAGTCGACTGGGTCCTCCTGGTAGCAGGACCAGACCGCCTTGCGGATCTGGTTGGGATCACCTTCGAACTGGAGATCGATGAGCTCGACCTGATCGCGGAGTCGTTCGATGAACTCGATGGGAAGGTTGTAGAGAAAGGGATGCGGGGCGTCGGTCCCGATGATCCGCTTGCGCTCATCGACGCCGTTTTCGAACAATGCCTTCAGAGCCTGACCGGTGAGATGCCCTTTGGACTCAGGCCCACCGAGGATGAGGTAGCGGATGTTCGGATTGGCCACCACATTGCAGACGATCTTTTCGAACCCGACGTTCGGTGTCTGCACGGTGCCCGCCAGAGCCGCCCCGGCCTCGAGCCCGGCCCGTACCAGCGCCTCGATGTCCGGGGGGATCTTGTCCTCGTCACAATGCAGAACGATCGCCACCGCCACCGGCGAGCGATCGTTACCGCGCAGGTAGCGCCCTTCCTCCGGCGGATAATCCGGATGAGGATCGGCTTTCAACATGGCGACCCTGCCACCCCTCAGATCAGCTTGCGGTCGTGCGCCCAGATCGTGAGCTCATGGCGGTTGGAGAGCTGCAGCTTGCGGAGCACGGACGAGACATGATTCTCAACGGTCTTCGGCGAGATGAAGAGCTGCTCACCGATCTCGCGGTACGTGTAGCCGCGGGCGATGTGTTGGAGTACCTCGCGTTCCCGCTTCGTCAGCTGGTCGAGTTCCGGATCGATGTCCTTCACGTCGATCGAGGCAAAGGCGTCGAGAACAAAGCCGGCGAGTTTGGGGGAGAAGACGGCATCGCCGCCGTGGACCCGCCGAATCGCCTCCGCCAGTTCTTCCGGCGAGATCGTCTTGGTGACGTAGCCGCGGGCGCCGGCGCGCACGGTGGCCACCACGTCCTGGGAGGCGTCCGACGCCGATAGGGCGAGGAACTTCACGTCGGGATCCGTCTCGTGGACGCCCTCGATGACTGCCCGCCCGCCGCCCGCCGGCATGTGGACGTCGACGAGCACCAGATCGGGGGAGCGTTCCAGGATCATCTCGATCGCCGGCGCGACTTCGGAGGCATCGCCGACGATGTCGATCTCATCCGGCAGTTCGGCCCGGATCCCGGCCCGGAAGAAGTCGTGATCGTCGACGACGAACACGCGGATCTTGTCGTCTGCGCTCATTCTGTCGCCTCCTCCGGCATGGTGAGCCGGACTTCGGTGCCCTGTCCCGGGGTCGATTCTACGGCTGCGCGGCCGCCGTAGCGCTCGATGCGGCCAACGATTGAGTCGGCGATTCCCCGTCGATCGTCCGGCACCGCGGTCGTATCGAATCCTACGCCGCGGTCCTTGACGAACAGTGTCGTCGCCCCGGCGGCAACCTCGGCGTAGATCGACACAGTCTCTGCCCCGGAGTGTTTGACCGCGTTGATTGCGGCCTCCCGGCCGGCGCGTACGAGGGCTTCGTGGCGGGCGTCCATCGGTCGATCCCCGACGACCACTGCCTCGGCGTCGACGGCCGACAGGTCATCGACCTCGGCGGCCATTGTGTTGATCGCGTCACGAAAGCCCTGGTCAGCGGCATCCTCGCTCCGGTACAGCCATTGCCGCAGCTCGCGCTCCTGGCGCCGGGCCAACTGCCGGATCGGGTCGGAGGAGGTCGATTCCCGCTGAATCAGCGCCAGCGTCTGCAGCACCGAATCGTGGAGGTGAGCCGCCACCTCGGCGCGCTCATCGGCGCGGGCTCGTGCTGCCTGGGCGACGACCAGCGCCTCCTCCGCCGCCACCCGGCTCTGGTCGCTGCGCCGCAGCACTTCGATCGCCCCGGTGGCCGCCACGGCCGAAAAGAGGTAGCTGATCGCGATAGAGAACTGGTTGGGATCATCCGGCCGCCAGGCCACACGCGACAGGGCGGCTCCGGTGAGGGCGACGGCCGCCGCCGCGCCGCCCGCGGTTCCTTTGGCGTAAATGGCCCCGAAGACAGCGGCCAGCGGATACCCGGCGGCGTAGATGACCGGCGAATCGGCCCAAGCCGCCACCACCACCGAGAAGACTCCGAGTGCGATATCGAATGCCACGAAGCCCCAAGTGCGCAGCAGCCGGGGACGCTGCAAGGCCAGGATGACACCGAGCGCGGTCCACACGATCACAATCGCCAGCGACGTCGCCAGGACCCCGGGTTTTCCAGCCTTGTCGGTCGCCGAACGCAGGATGAGCACGCCGATCAGCGCCATCCAGGCGGCACCAAAAACCCGGTAACCAGTAGCGATCCAGAGCAGGGTTCGCTCCAGACCCGGCGTTGGTTGCTCCGTCATGGGGTCGAGAGTACCGAGTGACACGCGCGGATTCGTGCACCTATTGTTGTGCCTCATGATGCTGCAGCCCGAAATCGAGACCATGCCTCGTCCTCAGCTCGAGGCGCTTCAGCTGGAGCGCCTCCAGGCGACGGTGCACCGGATGCGGCAGTCCGTTCCCCCGATGGCACAGCGACTCGAAGGGCTCCCTGATCCGGCGGTCCTGGCCGATCTGGCCGACTACCCGTTCATGCGCAAGTCCGACCTGCGGGAGAACTACCCGTTCGGCCTGTTTGCCGAGCCACGGGAGAACATCCGGCGAATCCACGCCAGCTCGGGGACAACCGGCAAACCGACCGTCGTCGGCTATACCGAATCGGATCTCGGAGTGTGGGCCGACTGCATGGCGCGCGGCCTGATCGCCGCCGGTTGCCGCCCCGGCTGGATCCTTCACAACGCTTACGGCTACGGCCTGTTCACCGGGGGATTGGGGCTCCATCAAGGGGCGGAGCGGGCCGGCATCTCGGTGGTTCCGGTGTCGGGGGGCAACACCGAGCGCCAGTTGATGCTCATCGAGGACTTCGCCCCGGAGATCGTCTGCTGCACGCCATCGTTCGCCCTCACCCTGGCGGAGCGCCTCGGACCGGCCGCCCGCGATACGTCATTGCAGGTGGGAATCCTCGGCGCCGAGCCCTGGACCGATGCGATGCGTGACGAGATCGAGGAGCGGCTCAACATCTCCGCCGTCAACCTGTACGGCTTGTCGGAGGTGCTCGGACCGGGAGTTTCGTGCGAAACCGAGGCACGGGAGGGCCTGGTGATCGCCGAGGACCATTTCCTGGCCGAGGTGGTCGATCCCGACAGCGGCGAGGTGCTGCCCGACGGTGAGGTGGGGGTGCTGGTGCTCACCAGCCTCACCAAGGAAGCATTCCCGGTGTTGCGCTACTGGACCGGAGATCTGTGCTCGATGACCCGGGAGCCGATGGACGACGGGCGCACCCACGCCCGCATGTCGGCGATCGTGGGTCGAGCCGACGACATGCTGGTGATCCGCGGCGTGAACGTCTATCCCAGCCAGGTCGAGTATGCCCTGCTCGATGTCCCCGGCGTGTCGCCGCACTTCCAACTCATCGTCGAGCGCGAGCAGACTCTCGACACGCTCGAGGTGCTGGTCGAGGGCCGGGAGGTCGATCCCGAGGCGGTCAAGACGAAGCTCAAATCGGCTCTCGGTCTCTCGGTGAGCGTGACCGTTGCTCCCGACGGCAGCGTTCCCCGCTCCGAGGGCGGCAAGCTCAACCGGGTTCACGATCGCCGGTAGGTTCCCAGCAGCAACTTCTCCGCTCGCAGTTAGCATTGCGTCATGTCACCAGCCATGAGACCAACTGTGGCCATCCTCGGCGCCGGCGCGATGGGCGAGATTCTCGCCGTCGGCCTGGTCCGTGCCGGCTGGAGCCTCGACGAAATCGTCATGGTCGCCCGGCGGCCCGAGCGCGCCAAAGAGGCAGAGCGGATGACGGAGATCCGCACCATCCTCGACCCGGTGGCCGCCGTGAACGGCCAGGATGTCGTGATCGTGGCGGTCAAGCCCAAGGACGTTCCCGATCTGCTCGACCAGGTCGGCGAGGTGATAACGACCGATCACCTGGTGATCTCGCTGGCGGCCGGTGTGCCTCTCTCCGTTTTCGAACAGGCCCTCCCCGGAGTGGCTGTGATCCGCTCGATGCCCAACACTCCTGCCGCAGTGGCCGAGGGGATGAGCGCTTACTGCGGGGGTACCGCGGTCGATGAAGACGCGTTCGCCAGGGCCGATGCGATCCTCTCCGCGGTTGGCGAGACGATCCGCCTGTCCGAGGACCTGCTCGACGCGGTAACTGCGATCTCCGGCAGCGGGCCGGCGTATGTATTCCTGCTGGCGGAGTCGCTGACGGAAGCCGCAATTCGAGAAGGGCTCCCGCATCATGCTGCTGAGAAACTCGTCGACCAGATGATCCGCGGCGCCGGGATCCTGCTGCAAGGGTCTGAGAAGAGCGCCTTTCGGCTGCGCGGTGAGGTCACCTCGCCCGGAGGCACAACGGCGGCGGCCGTTCACGTGCTCGAGGACGGCGGGTTTCGTGCCCTGATGGAGGATGCGGTTCGGTCTGCCGCCGATCGTTCCCAGACTCTCGGTGAGCAGGCGGCAGCCGATGTCGCCGCCAGGCACCCGGTCCCGACCGAGCCCGGCGAATAGGACGGATCAGATGGCAGGCATTGTGGGGCGCGCGGTTCTGGCCCTCACCGAGTTTGGGCCCTTCCGCAGCACTTTCACCAAGACCCGACCCGGGCGTGCCGTCGCCCGCCGCTTCGTTGCGGGGGAAACGCTCGATGAGGCGATGAGCGTCGCCGCGACCCTGGTTGAAGCCGGCTGTGAAGTTTCGCTCGATCATCTCGGCGAGCACGTGACTGAGCGGTCGGAGGCAATCAGGGCGCGTGACGACTACATGGCCTGCCTTGATCGGATCGGGGAATCCGGCCTGCCGGCGAACATCTCGGTGAAGTTGACGCAACTCGGCATGGGTCTCGATGACGAGCTGGCGGCGGAGTCGCTGAGTGAGCTTGCGGCCCGGGCCGCAGAGGTCGGGACCACCGTCACCGTCGACATGGAGGAGAGCGACCACACCGAATCGACCATCTCCATCTACCAGGAAGCCCAGCAACGCCACGGCAACCTGGGAATTGCAGTGCAGTCCTACCTGCACCGCACCAAAGCGGACCTGGACAGGCTGATTCCACTCGGCGGGCACATCCGGATCTGTAAGGGCGCCTACGCCGAGCCGGAATCGGTCGCATTCCAGTCCGGAGAAGACGTCGACGCCAGCTTCGACTCGTTGCTGACGCTGCTCATGCAAGCGCCGGAGGTCAAGCCTGCTATCGCTTCTCACGACGACGGGCGCCTTGCCCTCGCCAAGAAGCTGATCCCGCAGCGCAAGGCGCCATACGAGTTTCAGCTTCTCTACGGGGTGCGCGGGGCGCTCCAGCGCGAGCTGGTCGCCGCCGGCTACCCGCTGCGAATCTACGTGCCCTACGGCGTCGCGTGGTACCCCTACCTCACGAGACGGATGGCGGAGCGTCCCGCCAATCTGCTGTTCTTCCTGCGGGCCGTAATCGGCCGCCGCTGATGAACTGTCCTATCCTGGCTCCCATGCGACGAGCCATGATCCTGTCCCTGTCCGCCCTGTTTGCGATCTTCCTGACCGCGGGCCCCGCCCTGGCCGCCGAGGTCGCCGAAGTGGCCGACGCCGTTGCCAACGAAGGCTTCTACGTCGAGCGGGGCGCTTCGATCTCCGAGGACCAGGCCGGGGATCTGGTGGCCACCATGCGCAACGCCGGTGAAGGGTTCTCGCTCGTGGTCCTCAGCGAGGAGCCGGCGGCCGGTGCCACCACATTTGCCGACAATGTGCAGTTCGCCGTCGGACGCGGGATCGTTCTGGTGATCGCACCGGAGACCCTGGGGTACGCCGGAGAAGGAGACGTCTACGACGAGGCCGACTTCGAGAGAGCGCTGGACACCGCTGTCGATACCCCCGGCTCCGACTTCGATCTGGCGGCCGCGTTTGTCGGCCAGATCACCGGCGTGCCCGTCGGATCGGCGGCCAATCCGGTGCCCGTGCCGACGACCGTAGCCACCCAAACGACGCAGACCGCACAGCCCGCCGGCGAGGGCGGCGGCAACGGATTCCTATGGTTCGTCGTGATCGTGGGCGGCATCGTTGTGTTCCTGTGGTGGATGTCGCGCCGCGCCAAGGCCAAGGAGCAAGTCGTGGACGAGAACCGGCTCAGCCAGGCGCGGTTGCTGATCCAGGAGCAGCTCAACGATATCGCCAACGATGTCCTCGCAATGGAAGACGAAGTCAGGGTGGCCGACAACGCTCGGGCCAGCCGGTTCTATGAGCAGGCGACCGAGACCTACAACGCGGCTTCCGAGGCTCTCCCGAAGACCGATACGGCCCAGGGCCTGGTGGATCTCTCCAACAAGCTCGATGTGGCTATCTGGCAGCTCGACTCCGCAGAGGCGATACTCGATGACAAGCCCCTCCCGGAACGCCCGGAGCCGAAGCGCCTCCCGGAGGAGGCGCCACCGCGTCCATCCTCCCGCCCTTCAGCTCCGGCGCCGGCCCCCCGCACCACTGTTCCCGGCCCGTCGACCTACCAGCGTCGCACCAGCCGGCGGTCGTCAGGCGGCGGCGGCAGTCTCATGGACCTGCTGATCCTGGCCGGCGGCGCAATGATGAACAGCCGGCGCCGCAACACCCGGCGCTCCAACAGCGGGGGCCTCGGCGGCGGCCTGGGTGACTTGTTCCGACGTCGCTCGCAACCCGCGCCGCCGCGTTCGACCCCGCCACGCTCGCCATCGTCGAGCGGAAGATCGAACCCGGTCCCCGGTCCGGGTCGTCCGGCCCCCCCATCGTCCGGCCGATCGTCCAGCTCAAAACCGCGCTCGAGTGGGGGGACGTCGGGCCGGGTGCGGAGCGGCCGGAAGCGTCGCAAACGCTGAAGACCGGGGCCGGCACCTCCCGTAGCCGTGGCCCTGGGCCATCCGGTACAATCGCCATCTGACACTCCGAACACCCGCGCAGTAGAGCGCGACTAGGGAAGGGAACCCATGGGATTTCTGAAGCGTCTTTGGGGCTACATCGCCACGCTGTTCCGGCGCACCGCCGAGGGCGCGATGAACCCTGAGATCGAAATCGAGCAAGCGATCAATGCGGCGCGCAAGCGCGACCAGGAGCTGCGCAATCAGGCCGCCAAGGTCGTGGCGCATCGCACCCAGATCGAGTCCAAGATGGAGAAGGCGGCCGATGACGTCGGTGAGGCCCGCGAGATGGCCAAGCAATCTCTGCTGCGCGCTGAGCAGGCGAAGTCCGCCGGCGACGTCGAAGGGGTCGAGAAGTGGACCCGCACCGCGCAGTCGCTTGCGATGAAGCTCCAGGCCGCCGAGAACAACCTCGGGACGCTGCGGGCGCAGTACGACACTGCGGCGACGCAGGCCGAGAAGGCCAAGGACTCAGTTCAGCAGAATGCGATGAAGGTCCAGGAGCTGGCAGCCAAGCGTATGGAGCTCCTCGGCTCGCTCGAGGCCGCCAAGATGCAGGAGTCGGTCAACAAGGCCGTCGACGCCCTTTCCAACACCATGGACTACGACATGCCGTCGCTGGAGAAGGTGGAAGAGAAGATCGAGGCCCGCAAGGCCCAGGCGATGGCCAAGGCAGAGCTGCACGAAGCGACCCCGGCGGGAGCCGAGTCCGAGCTCAAGGAAGCCATCAACATGGTCCAGGCCGACGCCAAACTCGAAGAGCTCAAAGCCGAGCTAGGCCTCACCGGCTAGGGGGTGAGTCGACGCAGGACAGACGCGGGGGAGTTTGGCTGAGTCCATGCGTACCCATCCGGTGGAAGGGCCCCGCCGAAGGAGGGTAGGGGGCGCGCGAGCGCGCCGTGGATCCCCGTACGAGGTGGTTCGAGTGGCAAGGGCAACAGAGACCTGTAGCCGGGAACCAGGGCGAGCACGCGCCCCCATCGGCGCCGGAGGCGCCACTTCCCCCTCCGGGGGAAGACACGAGGTGAGTTCGCGACGTTGCCGCTTTGTTGGACGGGCTCTGCTCTGATGCAGGAGCGCTATACGAGTTCGGCCGAGACCTACGATCTGATCTATGCCGACGTCATCGACTACGAAGCGACGGCGCGGCAGCTGACGGAGCTCATCCGGGCTTGCAAGCCCGACGCCCGAACGCTTCTCGAAGCGGCGTGCGGTACCGGCGCGGTGTTGGAGCCTCTGCAAGCGGAGTTCGACGTTCACGGCTTTGACCTCAGTGACGACATGTTGCGGGTTGCTCGGACCAAACTGCCCGGAGTCGATCTGCGCCCGGGCGACATGGTCGATTTCGACTGGGGTGGGCGGTTCGACGCGATCGTCTGCATGTTCAGTTCCATCGGGTACATGACCGACTACGACTCGCTGGGTGCCGCGTATGGGCGCTTTGCCGCCCACCTGGTCCCCGGCGGCGTCGTCATCGTTGAGGGATGGCTCAAGCCGGCTGCGTTCATTCCGGGTTTCGTTGGTGGCAACGCGGCTGGGGACGAGCGGCTACAGGTCCATCGTGTGAGCACGTCGTGGCTCGAGGAGGGCGGGCGAGTGTCGATTGTCGACCTGCATCACCTGGTCGGACGGCCCGAAGGCGTGAGCTACTTCGCCGAGCGCCATCGAATGGGGATGTTCACCGCCGACGAGCACGTGCAAGCGCTCGAGTCGGCCGGATTCGAGGCCGAACACCATCCGGACCTCTTCATGGGCCGCGGTACGTATGTTGGTGTGCGGCGCGAGGACCCCTAGAGACCTGCGGCTGCGGCCGCTTCCGCGGTGAGGGCGGCCACCAAGAGCCAAAACCGTTCCTGCGGATATCCCCGCCGATATCGGCGCGGATATCCGCAAGAACGGTGGCTTTTGCAGCTCAGCGGGCTTGGAGCTTTGTTACGATCTGGCTTGATGAGCCCTCCGGAAGACGGCGCGGAACTTCCGTCGCTCTTTCGGGTCGAAATGCCATACGGCTTGACAAGGAAGGGAGAGCTATGAGCTTCTTCGACCGTTTGGAAGAAGGTTTCAACGACATAGGCGCCTCAGTGGGTGATTGGGCGATCAAGATCGCGATTGCACTGATTGTCCTGATCATCGGGCGCTGGATAATCAATATGGTGAAGAAATGGGTTGTACGTCTCCTCGAGACCGACGCAGTAACCGCAGTCTTCGACAAGGCCGGGGTTTCGAGCGCACTGGCCCCGTCAGGGAAGAGCGCCCCGAAGCTCGTTGGTACGATCTTCGGTGCCCTCTTTATGGTGCTGCTCTGGCTGATCATCGCCAACATCCTCGAGGTTCAGCCCGTTGTCGACCTGCTCGAGCGGCTACTTGCGGTCCTCCCGTTGATCGTCGTTGCTGTGGTCCTTGTCATCATCGCTGCCGCCATCGGCAACTTTGTCGCCGACATGGCCCGGCCCTACGCCGAGCAACGGAATGTGGCTTGGCTGCCGAGTGCCGTGAAGGTGCTGATTCTGCTGTTCGGTGTCCTGGCAGCTCTCGATCTACTCGAGATTCGCTTCGCCGAGGACCTGGTGAAGATTGTGACAGCCGGTGCCGTCATCGCCTTCGCAGTGGCGTTTGGGATCGGCGGCATTGACACCGCCAAGAAGTGGTGGGCTCGCTACCTGAGCCCGCGCACGTAGCAGAAACGCACGTAGCAGAAACGCGAAGTCGGGCATCCGCTCGGCAATCGACGGAAGCGAACCGATTTGTGGGGTAGGCGCTCAGCCTGCCCCACTATCGCGTGACCTGCGTGAACCACACCGGGACGGTCGCCAGGAGCTGCAACTCGTGGGAACATCGACCCATGCGCCGACTTCGCCAAGCCTTGATACTGGGGACGATCCTCACCGGCGTGGCCGCCTTCCAGGCGGTGCCCCAGCCGGCGGTGCCTGAAGCCGCCGGCTCGGCGCCGGTCTTGGCACCGGTCGTCGCGGCTCACGCACTGCTGGCGGCGGTCCCGGCAGTGTCGTCGGTGACCACTACGGCGGCGCCTCCGACAACCACCTTGCCGCCGGTGGAACCCCCGGCGCCGGTTGAGGAGAGTCGGGACGTTCATGTCGCCTACGGCGAGGTGGCCGGCCTCACCATGTTCCGCGGCAGCCCCACGCGCACGTTCCACGGAACCGGGCCCGTTCCGCTCGATCCCGAGGTGTTGTGGCGCTTCCCCGAGGCGCCGATGTGTGGCTCGTCTCCGGTCGGCGGCGAGGACAAGGTGTGGTGCGGCACCGGCTGGACCGGACAGCCCGTGGTGTGGGAGCGGCCCGACGGCGTCACCGAGGTGATCTTTGGCGCCTTCGACAAGCAAGTGCACTTCCTCGATGCCGCGACCGGGGAGCGGACCCGACCCGACTTCGCCGTCGGGGACATCGTCAAGGGCTCCGTCGTACTCGACCCGGACGGGTTCCCGCTGCTCTATGTCGGCTCACGGGCGAACCGCTACATGGTCGTGGCCCTAGATCGGGAGGTCCCGACTGAGATCTGGTCGCTGCCATCGAACTACGTCAAGGGTCGCTGGAACAACGACTGGGACTCGTCGGCGGTGATCCACAACGGTTACCTGCTCGAGGGTGGCGAGAACAGTTGGTGGTTCGCCGTCGAGCTGAATCGCTCGTTCGGAGCCGACGGGCTGGTCACCGTCGAGCCAGAGGTTGTCGCCACCATCCCGGCCTGGAGCGATGAGACGCTTGGGGCCATCGGCGATCAGCAGTCGATCGAATCCTCGACTGCCGTGTTCAACGACACGGCGTATTTCGGGAACGGCGCCGGCCGAGTTGTCGGCGTCGATCTGAGCGGTCTCGCATCGGGTAGCGCCGACATCGTCCTCGACTTCTGGACCGGTGACGACGTCGACTCCACCATCGTGATCGATGAAGCGGGCATGCTCTATGTGACGCCCCAGATCGACCTGGCGACGGCCCGGGCCGCCGAAGTCGGCCAGCTGGTGAAGCTCGACCCGGGACGGCCGGACGACCCGGTGGTGTGGAGCGTCGAGATTCCGTCGGTGGGAGCTGCCACCGGCGGCGCCTGGGCGACCCCGGCCCTGTACGAGGGCATGCTGTACCTCCCGACCAACCCGGGCGAACTGCTCGCCGTCGACACCGCCACGGGAGATGTCGTGTGGCGGGACGGCGTCGGCCATCACGCCTGGTCGTCCCCGGTCGTCGTCGACGACTCCCTGATCGTCGCCGTGAACTGCGGAGCGGATCCGGCGCTGCGGGCCTACGACATCAGCGATCCTCGCCGCCCGGCAGCGACGTGGGAGATCCCGGTGGCCGGCGGTTGCCTGGAGTCGACTCCTGCAGCGTGGAACGGCCGCATGTACGTGGGTTCCCGTGATGGCTACTTCTATGCGATCGGCGATCGGTAGTAGCGCGTTGCCCGCAAGAGAAGCACGGTTGCGGGATGCCTAGACTCGATTTGCCGCAGGAGCTGCGCTGGAGCAACGAACGGGAGGACTGGATTGGCCACCACCGAGACGGTTGAACAGTCGGCCGAGTCGATCGAAGACGAGGCGCCTCGCAAGCTGAACGTGGCGAGCCTGATTCTGCTCGTTGGAGCGGTCGGCGCCGCGTCCACGATGGCGTTGTGGTGGATCGGCGGGCTGTCGGCGGAACCCGAGTTCGGCGGCGATCACATCGGTCGGGAAGTCTTCGGCAATGTGCCCGGAGTGTTCGTAGCTCTGTTCTACATCGGTGTTTCGGTCGCGATCTTCCTGTCCGCCTACTTCTTCGCCCAGCGGGCCCGGAACTGGTCCCGCGGCGCCGGTGAGGACCGTACCCGGATGCTGAAGCAGCGGCTCCACAACCTGCGCGAGGGGCTCGCTATGAAGACCCTGCTGCGCGATCCGGCAGCCGGGCTGATGCACGCGGCCATTTATTACGGCTTCATTGTCCTCTTCATCGGGACCGTGACCCTGGAGATCGATCACGTGCTCCCGACCAACCTGAAGTTCCTCCATGGCACCTTCTACCAGGGGTTCTCCCTGACGCTCGACGTGGCCGCCCTCGTCTACCTCGGCGGCCTGGTGTGGGCCACGGTGCGTCGCTACGGCCAGCGCCTCTGGCGGCTGCGAGGCAAGACCCGCCCGGAGGACGGGCTCATCCTCGCCGTGCTCGGCGGGATCGGCGTAACAGGGCTGCTGGTCGAAGCGGCCCGAATCAGCCTCATCGGCCGCCCCGATTGGGAGCAGTGGTCCTTCGTCGGCTACCTGATGAGCTACATCTTCCCGACCGAATCGGCCTCCTTCTGGCACCAGTCCATGTGGACGCTCCACGCCCTGACGTTTGTGGCCTTCCTCATCATCCTCCCCGTCACCAAGCTGCGCCACGTCGTCACGTCGCCGGCCAACTTGTACCTCTCGCCGCGAGAACGCCCCAAGGGAGCGATGCGCGAGATGCCGAACCTCATGGAAGCCGACGACATCGAGACGGTCGGCGCTTCGGTGGTTGGGGAGTTCACGTGGAAGCAGCTCTTCGACACCGACGCCTGCACGATGTGCGGTCGCTGTACTTCTGTGTGCCCGGCCAACACCACGGGCAAACCCCTCGACCCGCGTGAGATCGTGCTCAAGCTGGGCGAGGTGGCGGCACGCACCGCTGCCGCCCCGATCTCACCGCCCGTTGGGGTCGATGGCGCCATCACGGTGACCTCCGACAATGTGTTCGAGCGGATAACTGCCGAAGAGCTGTGGTCCTGCACGACATGCCGGGCCTGTGACGAGATCTGCCCGGTGGACATCGAGATCGTCGACAAGATCCTCGATATGCGCCGCTACCTGTCGCTGATGGAGGCGGACTTCCCCTCTGAGCTGGGCAAGGCGTACATCAGCCTCGAGAACTCCTCCAATGTCTACGGCATGGGTCAGGCGACACGTGGTGACTGGACCGACCAGCTCGACTTCCCGGTCAAAGTCCTCGGCGAACCGGGCGTAGAGGCGGAGTACCTCTATTGGGTCGGCTGTGCGGGATCGTTCGACGACCGCAACCGCAAGGTGACCATCGCAACTGCCCGCCTGCTGAACGCGGCCGGAGTCGACTTCGCCATATTGGGGCCGCAAGAGCTGTGCACCGGGGATCCTGCCAGGCGAACTGGAAACGAGTACGTCTTCCAGGGCCTGGCGCTGCAGAACATCGAGACGTTGAACGACCTCGGCATCACCAAGATCATCACGCAGTGTCCCCACTGTTTCAACACGCTCGGCAACGAGTACCCGCAGTTCGGCGGCGAATACGACGTTATCCACCACTCCGAGCTGCTGGCCTCGCTGGTCGCCGAGGGCAGGCTGACGCCGGTGGCGGGAGACGCGACGATCACCTTCCACGATCCGTGTTACCTGGGCCGCCACAACGACGTTTATGTTCCGCCGCGTGACGTGCTCGATCTGGTTGGCAATCAGATCGAGATGCCACGCAACGGCACCTCCAGCTTCTGTTGCGGAGCCGGTGGCGGACGGTTCTTCCTCGAGGAGCAGATCGGCAAGAAGGTCAATATCGAACGCTCGGAGGAGGCGCTCGCTACCGGGGCGAGCATCATCGCCACCGGCTGCCCGTTCTGCTTCGTGATGATGGACGATGGAGTCAAGGAACTCGGCAACGAGGATGTTCAGGTGCAGGACATCTCGATGATCCTGGCATCGCGGGCTCTGGACTGAGTGGGTCGATTCAAGCTCGCGGCGCTCGGAGCCGATAAACGCCCCTATGAGTGATGTAACGCGCGCATGCGCCCGCTGTCGTCGCGCCGCCGTGGTGGCCCGCGGCAGCGCCGCGTACTGCCTGGAATGCAACGAGATCATGGATTGGGCGGAAGTGATCGCCGTTGTCCAAAATGCCGGAGAAGTCCAGCCCGGCAGTGCCCCGGTCGCGTCGCCTTCCGCCGCGGCGCCAGTCTCCGCACCGGCTATGAGCGGCGGCGGCGCCGATCCCACCGGCTCCGATCCCTTCGCCAGACGTCTGATCTAGTGGTCTCAGCCCCACTTCGCTAGCGCGCGAAAGCCGTCTCCATCAGCAGTTGCTGCTCGCGGGCGTGGGTTTGCGGGTTGCCCGTCGCCGGGCTGGCCGACTCCCGGCGGTAGATGCCCCGGCTGGAGCGTCCCGCCTCGCTGAAGAGGTTGCGCGACATGTAGCGCCAGGCCCCCATGTTGGCCGGCTCTTCCTGGACCCACACCAGCTCGGAATCTCCATACGCCGCGAGAGCGCGGTTGATCGCATCTGCCGGGAAGGGGTAGAGCACCTCGACACGCACGATGGCCACGTCATCGATCGCATTTGCGGTGCGGTGACCCTCAAGGTCGTAGTAGATCTTGCCGGCGCACATCAGCACCCGTCGAGCACTCCCGGGCACGACCGCGTCGGTGATGACGGCCTGCAGGCTGCCACCGGTGATCTCGGCAAGCGGGCTGAACGTCTGGCGGGTGCGCAGCAGCGACTTCGGGGTAACGATGACGAGCGGGCGCTTGATTGGGTGTAACGCCTGAGTGCGATACAGGTGGAAAAGCTGGGCAGGTGTCGACGGCACGGCCACCCGGATGTTGTCTTCCGCCGCGGCGGTGAGGAAACGTTCGAGCCGGGCGGAGGAGTGCTCCGGACCCTGGCCTTCGAAGCCGTGCGGTAGTAGCAGCGTCACGGCGGAGTTCTGCTTCCACTTGTCGTAGCCGCTGGCGAGGAACTGATCGATGATGACCTGGGCCCCGTTGACGAAGTCGCCAAACTGCGCTTCCCACATCACGAGTGTGTCCGGAGCCGCCACCGAGTAGCCGTACTCGAAACCCAGCGCGGCGAACTCCGACAGCAGGCTGTCGTAGATCCGCAGTGGGGCCTGGTCGGGGGAGAGATCGCAGAGGGGAGTGAACTCCTCCTCGGTGAGATAGTCGACGAGCACCGCGTGGCGGTGGCTGAATGTACCGCGCTGCGAATCCTCTCCGGCGAGCCGCACCGGAACTCCCTCGAGAGCCAGTGATCCCCATGCCAGCGCCTCGCCCATGGCCCAGTCGGCGAAGCCCTCCGAGTAGAGCCGCTGACGGTCGCCGATCAGCTTCTTCAGTTTCGGGTGGGAGGTGAAGCCTTCCGGGAAGGTGCGCAGCCCGGCTTCGATGCGGTTGGCCATATCGATCGAGATCGCGGTTTCCGGCGGCGCCGCCTCGTCCTCGCCGGCCGGGGGTTCCACGGGCTGCGGTCGTTGGTTCTGGGAGTCCTCGAGAGCGTGCTCCAGCTCCTTGCGGAACGCCGCGAGCATCTGAGTCGCGGCGGCGTCAGTGAGGGTGCCCCGACGCTTCAGGCGATCCACGTAGATCTGGCGCACGGTCGGATGGGTCTCGATGATCTTGTACATGTTGGGCTGCGTGTAGCTCGGTTCATCCCCCTCGTTGTGACCGAGTCGCCGATACCCCACCAGATCGAGAACAACGTCACGGCGGAAGACCCGGCGGTACTCGAATGCGATCCGGGCGGCCCGCACGCAGGCCTCGGGGTCGTCTCCGTTGATGTGGATGATCGGCGCCTGAATCGCCTTGGCCATATCGGTCGCGTAGTGGCTCGATCGGGCGTCACGGCTGGCGGTGGTGAAGCCGACCTGGTTGTTGATCACGATGTGCACCGTGCCGCCGGTGTAGTAGCCATCCAGCTGACTGAGGTTGAAGGTCTCTCCAACCACTCCCTGACCCGAGAAGGCCGCATCCCCGTGGAGCAGCACCGGCAGCACCCGGTCGACGGCATCCTCGCCAATCTGATCCTGCCGGGCGCGGGCGATTCCCTCCAGCACAGGATTGACGGCTTCGAGGTGGCTCGGATTGGCGGCGACTTCGATACTCATCTCGCGTCCGTCGGGGGTCCGGTGTACGCCGGTGGTGCCGAGGTGGTATTTGACGTCTCCCGAGAAGCTGCCGTCTCCGGAGTCTGCATCGTTTCCGTAGAACTCCCGGAACAGTGCGGCCATCGGCTTGCCGGCGATGTTCGCCAGCACGTTGAGCCGGCCACGGTGGGCCATGCCAAGTGTCACGTGCTCGACTCCCGCGACCGCGGCAGCATTCAGCAAGGCGTCGAGCAACGGGATAGTCGATTCCGACCCCTCGAGGCTGAATCGTTTGGCGCCCAGGAACTTGGTGTGGAGGAACCGCTCGAAGGCTTCCGACCGCCCGAGCAGGTCGAGGATCCGCCTCGATTCCGCCTGGTCGATCTCGGGAGGCGGGGGCTCGATCTGATCCTGAATCCATTGCTTCTGATCGGGCTCCTGGATGTGCATGTACTCGATACCGGTGGTGCGGCAGTAGACATCCCTGAGCAGGCCGAGAATATCGCCCAGCTCCATCTCTCGGTTGCCGCCCAGTCCGCCGGTCGCGAAACAGCGATCGAGGTCCCAGATCGTCAGCCCGTAGGCGAGCGGGTCGAGCTCGGGGTGGGTCACAGGGGGCTTCTGGCGAAGTGGGTCGAGGTCCGCAATGAGGTGGCCGCGCACCCGGTACATGTTGATCAGCTGGAATGCTCGCGCCTGTTTCTCGGCCCATTCCTGGCTGCCTCGGACCGGGTTGTCGTCCGAGGCCCACACCGCGGGAACGTATGGGATTCCCATTGAGCTGAAGATCTCGTCGTAGAAGCCGTCGGCTCCGAGCAGGAGGTCGTGCATCCGCTGGAGGAACATGCCGCTTTCGGCGCCCTGGATGACCCGGTGGTCGTACGTTGACGTGATGTTCATCGTGCGCCCGATACCAGCAGCCGCGATGGCCGTTGGGTCGGCCCCCTGATATTCGGGCGGGTAGCCGATCGCCCCGACGCCGATGATCACGCCCTGTCCCGGCATGAGGCGCGGCACCGATTGCACAGTGCCCACCGTGCCCGGGTTTGTCAGCGTGGCCGTCGTGCCGGCGAAATCGTCGGGAGTGATCTTGCCCGAGCGGACCCGTGTCACGATGTCCTCGTAGGACTTCCAATAGGTCTGGAAGTCCATCTCGTCGACCGACTTGATGTTGGGCACGAGCAGTGTGCGGGTTCCATCCTTACGTTCGATATCCATTGCCAGGCCCAGATTGAGGTGCTTGTAGCCCACGTGATGGGGAATGCCTTCGATAGAGGCGTACGCCACATTCATCGCCGGGCGGCTCTGGAAGGCCTTCACCGCGGCCCAGCCGATGAGATGGGTGAACGAGACCCTGGTGCCTTCATCGAGGCGGAGCAACTGATTGTTGATCACCCGGCGGTTGACCTCCAACAGCTTGGCGGGCAGCGAACGCACCGATGTCGCCGTAGGCAGCTCGCGGCTCTGGTCCATTCGTTTGGCGATGATGGCGCTGGCGCCGGCCATCGCGGTCACTTCGGCCAGATTGCTATCGATCTGGTGTTGGAGGTCCTCGGGGATCTCGGGCTCGCGGCTGTCGTCGACCTCCGGACTGTCGAGGCTGGCAACCCCTCCGGCGGCGAAGAACTTGCGCCATTTGGAGCTCAGCGACCGGGGCGACGACTCGTAGACCGCCTCCATCTGATCCACGAGCCAGCTGTTGCGACCGAACGCTTCGTCGAGTTCGGATATCTCGGGCGCGGGGGGCGCGTCAGATTCGGGAACGACCATGGCGCCATGCTACCGATAACCCCTCTTTTCTCCGTGGACCCTCGTCCGTCGGAACCTCAATGGCCTCAAGGCAAATGCCGATGTCAGCGCCCTCACGATCGGGGTGACGCTACCTGCGCGGATCCGATCGCCGCGGCGATGCGGTAGCGCCGTTGCGACTCGGGTACGCTCCCGCCATGAGAATCGGCTATCAGGGCGAGCCCTATTCATACAGCTTCCGGGCTGCCAACGAACTGTTCCCGGATGACGAGCACATCGGCGAGCAATCGTTTGTGGCCGCATTTGCCGCCCTCGAGGCGGGTGACGTCGACCGGCTCGTGCTCCCCGTTGAGAACTCCACCACCGGCAGCGTGCTCCCGGTGCTCGATCGCCTTCCCGGAAACGCCGAGCACGGGCCGATCTCGATCATCGCGGAGCACCTCGTCGAGGTCCGCCACGCGCTGTTGGGACTGCCCGGCGCGACGGTCGATGGACTCACATCGGTGATGTCCCACGGTCAGGCGCTGGCCCAAGCGGAGGAGCGGCTCCTCGAGCTCGGCGTGGTCGAGATCCCGACCCACGACACCGCCGGCGCAGTCCGTGAGGTGTCCCAACGCGGCGATCTCGCCTCCGGCGCTCTGGCGCCACCGGAGTCGGCGGCCCCCCACGGCCTCGTGATACTCGAGGAGGATGTGATGGACCGCGATCACAACACAACGCGGTTTGTGGTCCTGGCTCCCGGAGAGGCGCAGGTCGACGACGACGATGACAAGAGCACGATTCTGTTCGTCACCGAGCACCGCCCCGGAGCGCTGGCGCTGGCCCTCACCGAGCTGGGCCTGCGGGGCGCCAACCTCACCAGGATCGAGTCACGCCCGGCCAGCGAGGCCTGGTCCTATCGCTTCTTCGTCGATCTGGTGCACCCACCCGGCCCCGCAGGCCTGGCTGCCGTCATCGACCCCCAGCCGGCAACGCTGGCAGCACTCCGGGTGCTCGGCTCGTACAAAGCGGCGGAGCTGCCGTAGGGGCTGGGAGTCGCTGGTAGGGGATCGCGGATTGGCATTAGGAGGGTTCGAATGCTGAATCGCGGTTGGCCTCGCGCTGGCTACGATCTCGCAGCTCCGACTGGCCCTCGCAGCGGGGCGGCGCGTGCAGGACCGATTACGGTGCCGAGGGGCTGTGAGGTTCCTCGATTCAGTCTCTTCTTGAGAGTCCCACGAGCACACCCGGCAAGGCAGCTCCTCCAGTCAACATGTGTTGACAATTGACAACACATGTTGTACGTTGTCAACATGCCGCGGCGGCGCCATCCAAAGAAGGAGATCGAAGAGGCGTTGTCGACTGCCGAAAGTGTCGGTTGGCGGGTTGACGCCACGGGCTCAGGCCACCGGTGGGGGGTGATGCGTTGTCCGGAAGCGTCGCGGGAGGGGTGCCAGGTCTCGATCTGGTCGACACCTCGCAGCGCCGGAAACCATGCCAACCAGCTGAGACGGGCCCTCCAACGATGTCCCCATGCCGAGGAAGAGAAGTCATGACATACGAGTTCACACTGATTGTTGAGGGAGCAGATCTCCAGGACGATACCAACGTTGAGGCGGTGTACGCCGCAGGATGTGACGACGCGACTGTGGGCCGCGTCGGCGGTGTTCAGTACTTGGATTTTGATCGGGAGGCCGAGTCGCTACCCAGTGCGGTGGTTGCTGCCGCTCACGCTATCGAAGCGGCCGTTCCCGGGGCCCGAGTGGTCCACCTGGAGCCGGATGACCTGGTGTCGATGGCCGAGATTGCCGAGCGCACCGGCCGCACCCGCGAGAGTGTCCGGCTCCTCGTAGGCGGGGAACGCGGACCCGGTGGATTCCCGGCGCCGGCAACGCACTTCCGGCACCGGCACCGCATGTGGAGATGGCAACAGGTGGCCGCGTGGTTTGCGCGGGCGCTCAACGAGCCTCAAGCCGCCGGTGACCCCGGCACAGCGCAGTTCATCACCGCCTTCAACGCCGGACTGGCGTGGCGCCAGGTCGATGCTGACCTGCAGCCGGAAGACCGTCAGCGCATCAGGAAACTCGTCGGCTGACTCAGTGCCTTCAGGCGGCACCGGGCTGCTGTTCACCGCGCGGTGAAGTCCTCGTACAGATCGATATCCGCCTCGGTCCAGAAGCCGGGTAGCGGGGCGGTGGCTCCGATGGCGTATTTGCGCAACCGGGCGACGCCGGCGTCGTCGAACACCTCGATGGCGTCGAAGACGTTCCAGGCGCCGACGGCGCGTAGCGCCCGGTCGCCGGGGCTGTTGGGGCGGGGCAGGTTCGAGGTGAGTATCAGCAGCCGGGGATGGTTGGCATCGGTGGCGGCGTTGGCGTTCGCCATCAGGACATGGGCCCGTCCGAGGGTCTTCCACAGCGTGTCGGTGCGCATCAGGCCCGGGCGGACGGTGGTGAATGCTCCCGACACGTCGACGTAGTACACGTGCTCGCCGGCGGCGTCTTCGACCAGGAAGTTGAACTGCACGCCAGACTTGGCGATCTTGTGGTTCTCCTGGACGATCTCGAAGCCGCACGATTCGAGCACCTGACGCGCCAGGTCCTGAGCCTTTTTGCCTTCCGATGTAGCCCTCTGTTGGAAGTGTTCGATGCGCTCGTCGGGATGTTCGGGGATGTCGAAGGTGAGCGGTTCTCCGGGCCCGGCGGGGCCGCGGACCCGGGGCTTGGCGCGTTCGGCTTCGAGGCGGCGCTGGGCGATCTCGATGTACGCGGCGTCGAGGTCGTAGCCGATGCCGCGGCGTCCGGCTCGTTCGGCGGCTACGAGAGTCGCCCCGGCCCCGAGGAACGGATCGAGGACGATGTCGCCTTCGTACGTGTAGAGGTCGATGAGGCGCCGCGGCAGTTCGACGGGGAAGGGGGCGGGATGCTGGACCCGGCGGGCGCTCTCAGAGTCGATGCGCCACACGTCGAGGGTGGCCTCCATAAACTCGTCAGTGGCGATCCGGCTTTGATACGGCCGCCCGGTGGCTTCGCGCTGTTTGGTGCTGACGGCCCGGTCGAAGCGGCCCTTGGAGGCGACCACGACCCGCTCCGTCAGGTCGCGCAGCACCGGGTTGGCGGCGCTGCGGAACGAGCCCCATGCCACCGAGCCGGTGGCACCCTCGGCCTTCTGCCAGATGATCTCGCCCCGCAGCAGCATCCCGAGGTCGTCCTGGAGGATCCGAATGACGTCGCTGGAGAGGCTGCGGTACGGCTTGCGGCCGAGGTTGGCGACGTTGACGGCGATGCGGCCACCCGGTTCGAGGACGCGGTGGCACTCCGCAAATACGTCGCGCAGCATCTCCAGGTACTCGATGTAGGTAGCGGGAACCTCACCCAAGGCGCCGTTGCCGGCGATGGCTTGCTCGTATTCTTTGCCGACGAAGTAGGGCGGTGAGGTCACGACCAGGGCGACGCTGTTGTCGGGAAGTTCGTCCATGGCACGTGAGTCGCCGACGATGCAGGGAGGCTCCGGCAGGTCGAACGGCTCGCTGAGAGCGTCGCTGGCGGACACGCGCGGCGCTGGGAACCGGCTATAGAACTCACTGGCGTCGTGGTTCTCGCGACGTCCGGCTCCGAAGCTGGACGTCTCGGTAGGCCCCCGGCGGGCCTTGCGCTGCTGCTGGTCCGAGCTCATAGGTGCAACCATAACTTCGCGTGCCGCCCACCCCGGTGACCATTGTGGGGTAGCTTGTCCCCATGAGCAGGTCACACGGTCAGGCTCCGGGGCCCCCCGCCTCCCTCGAAGACGCGGCCGACGAGGCATTCCCCTATCTCCTCGACGGGCTCGGCGTCGCCGCCCTCGGACTGCTGGTACCGGTCTCGCTGAGGATCGGGTTCCGCTTCGGGGGCCAACTGATCCTGCTCGTCATCTTCGGGCTGCTGCTGGCCACCCGGCTGCTGCCGCTGGTCGACACTCCCTGGTTCGCCAATCGGGGCCTGAGCGCGCCGCGCCAGGTGATGGCTACGGGCCTCGGCGCCATCATCATCGTGACCGGGGTGGTGGGCCTGGTCACACTGGCTTCCTCGGCGGCGTTGCGCTTCCAACCGTCCACCCAGTTCCTCCAGCTGCTGTCGGCGCTCGACATTGCCTGGGCGGCCTCCACAGTGATGGTCGCCCTCTATTGGCTCCGTGGTCGAACGGCCGCACTCGTCGGGGGCGCGCTCGTCGGAGTGCTGTGCATAGCCACGATTTTCCGCTACCTCGATGCCGTCGGCTTCACGAATCGGGGCAGATGGCTGCTCAAAGGCCATGAGCTGTGGACCTACGTCATCCCCTACGACGTGGCGGTGGCGGTCGTTGCCATCGGCCTATTCGTCTACGCGGCGCGGCGCCGGGCGTTGGCGATCTGAGGGGCCGATGGCGCAGGCAAGTGACCAGTCATACGGCTGGAAGGTGACGGTCGGCCCGGTCGTCAGCCGCCAGTTGTCGATCTCGGTGGCGAGCCACGTGCCGAGGGCGTCCGCCACCGCCGCCTTGCGGGTGGGGAGCAGGGTCGGCATTCGGCTCGGCCGGGTGAAGTCGCCGCCGAACCAGAGGAAGACCCGGGACAGGTGGAGGTGGCCGCGGGCTTCGTCCCGGACGGCTCCGCCGCCGGCCAGGAACGACCGCATCTGATCGTCGAGCTGTTCGTCGAGGTCCTCAGCCGTGAAAGGTTCGTAGCGCAATGTCGGGCACGAGGCGGATCCGCACACGAGTCCGCCATGGATGCGGGGATCTCTATAGCGGCGGATCTTGCCGTGTTCGATTGCATCGAGCGAGAGGCTCTCGCCGGCGACGTGTGCCCAGGCCCGGCGGAAGCCTCCCGGGACCCGCAGCACGCTCACTTCGTTGCTGGTGCTCGCCTCGGCAGCGAGGTCGAGAGCGCCCGCGTTATACAGATTGATCCAGTAGGCGAGCGCACCATTTCGGGTCATGGTGTCCGGGTCGATCGCCGTCAACTGGTCGCGGTAGGCCGCCAGCGTGCTGCGGTGATCCGCCAGAACCGATACGCCGCCCCGCCTCAGGTCCGCCAGCACCTCACTCAGCAGCGAGTTGGCGAGGGGGGCGTGCCCGCTGCCGGCCGTGGGACGGGGCCGCCGCACCCGGCGCGCCATCAGCATCGACCAGGCGGCTGTAAGCGGATTGGGTCCGGCCGGTGAGGACATCGGGGCGCTTTCTCGTCGGTGCGGTGTCCAACCGGACGAGGCGCCCAGGTGTTCCCGCAGCGCCGCAGAGTCTGGAGAACGGCTTCGACGGGCGGGCGGTCATGCCCCGGGCGGCGCCTCGGCGTCTTCGAGACCCAACAACTCGCGGCCCTCTTCGATCATCTCCTGCGGGGTCTTCGCCATACGCAGAATCGTGTAGCCCACTATTCCGGCGAGGCCGGAACCGATGAAGATCCCGATCTTGGCCTGATCGATGAATACGGCGCTGTCGAAGGCCAACTCGGTAATGAACAGCGAGACGGTGAAGCCGATACCGGCGAGGGCCGCCAGGCCGAACATGTCGCGCCACTGCGTGCGCTTGGGCAGCTTGCCGACACCGGTCACCACGGCGATCCACGTGGCCAGCGAGATGCCGGCGATCTTGCCGACGAGCAACCCGACGCCAACGCCGAGTGCCACCGGGCTGGTGGCCGCTTCAGCGAAATCGAGGTCGACGATCCGCACCCCGGCATTCGCCAGCGCGAAGATCGGGATCACCACGAAGGCCGACCACGGATGGAGGGACCGTTCCAGCCGGTCGAGCGGGGCTACCGATTCCCGGGCCACAGATGCCAGCGTCAGCGCGCTGGCATCGACACGTTCCCGGCGCCGGGGTGTGTCCGCCTCCATGTCATACCGGTCGAGGATCCATCGCGACCGTTGGAAGTACTCGTCGTCGCTGTACCAGGCTTGGATCGGTGTCAGGAAGGCCAGCGCCACTCCGGCCAGCGTGGCGTGCACTCCCGATTCGAGAACGAAGTACCAGATCACGAGCCCGAGCAGCCAGTAGAAGCCCGCCGATCTGATGCCGACCCGCTGGGCGATATAGATGAGGCCAAGGCCGCCGATGGCTGAGGCCAGGAAGGAGAGCGAGAGGTCGTCCGTGTAGAAGATGGCGATCACGGCAATCGCCCCGATGTCGTCGGCGATGGCCAGTGCCAGCAGAAATAGCTTCGCTCCCGTGGAAACCCGGGCTCCTAGTAGCGAGATCACACCGATCGAGAAGGCGATGTCGGTGGCCATCGGGATTCCCCAGCCCTGGGTGGCCTCGCCTCCGGTGCCGGCAACAAATGCGACGTAGATGAGGGCGGGGATGACCATTCCTCCGAGGGCTGCGATTGCCGGCAGGGCTGCCTGCTTGCGGTCCTTGAGGTCGCCGACGACGATTTCTCGCTTGATCTCCAGACCCACCACGAAGAAGAAGATCGCCATCAACCCGTCGTTGACGACGTGCTTCAGGCTCTCGTTGAAGTGAAAGGCGCCCACGCTGATCTCGATGTGGGTGCCCCAGAAGGTCTCGTAGCTGTCGCCGAACGGACCGTTGGCCCAGAAGAGGGCGACGATGGCGGCCACCAGAAGAACGATGCCGGACGATGCGGCGATCTCGGTGAACCGTACAAACGGGCGTACAAAGCGTGTGGGTACACGGCGGTCCGAATTCACCCAGGTCTGATGTATGCGCGAGTCATCGCTGCTGCCGCCTGCCATAGAACGTCAGGCTAGTGGGCGTAGGTCCGAGCGCGATCGAATGTCGGTGACCGGCGGCCCTGCTGACCGGGGTACTATCGCAGCCGCCCGCCGAATCGTTGAGAACAGGGAGCGGCCCCGGTGGACAACGGGATCATCAAGTGGATCGCCGACGAGGAGGTCCTCCAGGACTTCATGGTGGATCTGCCCGTCATACTGCTGCTGCTGATCGTGGCGCTGGCCGTGGTGCTGCTCTCCAAGGGCGCCGATTGGCTGATCGACGGCGTCGTCGACCTGGCCGAACGCACGGGGCTCCCGAAGATCGTCATCGGTGCCACCGTCGTCTCGCTGGGCACGACCCTCCCCGAAGCCTTCGTCTCGGTGATGGCGGCCTTCCTCGGGAACCCCGGGTTGGCGCTCGGCAACGGCGTCGGGTCGATCATCGCCGACACCGGGCTGATCTTCGGACTGACGTGCGTTCTGGTTGCCGTTCCCGTCAATCGTTACATCCTCAATCGCACCGGCTGGGTGCAGGTGGGCGCCGCCTCTCTCCTGGTCGGCATCGCCGTATTCGCGTTGATCAACGCCGCCGATGGCGATGATCCAGTGCTGGGGCGCTCGGTCGGCTTGTTCTTCCTCGTCCTGCTCGGCGTGTACCTGTACATCACATACCGCTGGGCCAAGCAGGGCGGCGATCTCGGCCACAACGACGAGGTCACGACGGCCGAGCCGATGGCACTGCCGACCGCCTGGTCGATGATCGTCGGCGGGCTCGTATTGATCGTGGCCGGAGCGCGGGTCCTCGTGCCCGCCGCCTCGGAAATCGCGACGCGCGCCGGAGTCCCCGAAGATGTCATCGCGGCAACGCTGGTCGCTTTCGGAACTTCGCTTCCCGAGCTCATGACGGCGATTGCCGCGATCCGCAAAGGCCATCCGGAGATCACGGTCGGCAACATCGTTGGAGCCGACGTGTTGAACGTGCTCTTCGTTATAGGGGCGGCGGCGGTTGCGGCGCCACTGGCGATCCCCGACAACTTCTACTTCTTCCACTTCCCGGCGATGATGATCATCCTGATCTCGTTCCGGGTGTTCATCAGCCGGGCCGACAAGACATTTCAGCGCTGGCAAGGAGCGTGGCTACTTGGGGTGTACGCTGTCTACGTGACGCTCCAGTACACGCTGAATGTCGGGGGAGCGGCGTGAGAAGGCGACTCCATCGATGAAGGTACTCCTGCCATGAAGGTACTCCTGGGAACCGACGGTTCGGAGACTGCGGCCGCTGCGGTGCGTTTCATCGCCGGGTTCCCCTTTCCCGCCGGTACCGAAATCAGGATCGTCTCGGTGATCTGGGACGTTCTGCTCGAGCATGAGATCGCCGCGCTCTCCACAGAGCAGTGGGGCGTGTTCCAGGAGACGGAAAGCGGTACCCGCGGGGAGGTGGAAGATCTCCTGGCGTCCGAGTCCGTAACCCTCCAACAGGGGGGGTGGACGGTTACCACCGAGGTTCGCTCCGGTCATGCGGCCGCGGAGATCGTGGCGGCAGCCGAGGAGTACGAGGCCGACCTGATCGTTGTCGGATCGCACGGTCTCACCGGGTTCAAACGTTTCCTCCTCGGGAGCGTCTCAAATCAGGTGCTGCAGTCCGCCCAGTCTTCGGTTCTGATCGTTCGCAAGGCGGAAGAGGAGTGCAACGGCAGGAACCCCGAGCCGCCGGCGCGGGAGGGCCACCCATGGCGCTTCCTGTTGTGTTACGACGGGTCGGAACCTTCGGACAAGGCCGTCGATTTCTGTACACAACTCGACCTGGACGAGGCGGCTTCAATCGAAGCCCTCACCGTACTTCCGATGGTCCGCCTCTTCCGCCAGGACATCCGCCAGGAGCTGAACTGGGTATGGCAGCAGAAGAAGGAGGCCGAGAAGACCGAACTCGAAGCGGCCGCCGATCGGCTCCGGCAGCACGGAGCAAACGTCACCACGACACTCGTTGAGGCCGGGGATGTCAGCCACGCCATCCTGGAGGCGGGTGATGAGTTCGACGCCGATCTCATAGTGCTCGGCCACAAGGGCAAGGGCGCCATCGAGAGGTTCCTGATGGGCTCGGTGACCCCGCGCATCGCCCACCACGCCTGTATCTCGGTGCTGGCGATCCGGTAACGCAGCCGAGACCCGCAGAAACGCCGCAATTGGATTGCTCGACACCCATCTAGTTCTCGTCCGTGTCCTAGGTCGGTCTGCCGTGATTCTCGAGAGACAAGCGGCGCGCCAGATCGACGGCGTCGGCTGCATCCATGTCACGGATGGACACGTTGCCGAGCGGTTGGGCCACCTGGATCCGCAACGTGGCCAGCCGGCGGCGGCGCTGGAACCAATTGGCCACAACCGAGACGCTCTGGACCCGGGCCTTGCGAATCACTGCGGTGTGATCCCGGATCGCTCCCCGGCGTGAGACCACAACGTCAGTGGTCTCCCCGTGGCCCAGGACTCGCCAGGCCCGGGCACCGAGGGCGGCTGCGGGCCCCAGCGCCAGCAGTAGGAGGCCACCCCACACGTTCTGCGATCCGGCCCAGATTGCCAACGTCACGGCGGCGACCGGCCACGTCCAGCGGATGAGTGAGCGCCGCAGCGCCGCCGGCGGGTGGCCCGACACCTCGGCTTCGACGTTGATTCCCGGGACCAGTCGGTCCAGCAACGCGTCGCGGTCAAAGCGTGGAATTGCCGGCAGATGTGATGCGGTCGCCTCACCGGCGCTGGATGCGTTGTGCACGGTGACCCCGACGGTGCCGGACAGGCGCCCGGCCGGGCTCAGCTTCAGCACTAGTGCCTGGATCCGCTCCGAGGGCAGCTCGAGCCTGTGCCTGGTCAGCAGCCCGTAGTCCAGGCGCAGATCGGCGTCGGCTTGCATCAGCCGCATGTCGTAGAACCGGGCAAGGTTGATCGCTGTGGCGGCGACGAGCCCGAGCATCCCGGCCGCGGCCAGGAACCAGAGCTGCCCGCCTTCGGGGAGCCAGCCCCATGCCCTTTCCAGGTCGATGGCGTCGCTCAGCGCCCCGAGTCCGGCGCCGACCGCCGGGATGGTGAAGAGCGGGCTGGTGAATATGGCCCAGAGCAGCAGAGATCGGTTGGGCTGTCTGTAGACGATGTGGTCGGGTTCCGGTGGGGCGGTCCCGACCTTGCGGCGGGCATCCTGGAGCCGCACCCTGATCCGTTCGGCTTCGGCGGTGTTGACGACGCTCAGCTTCACCTCCGGCTCCGTGCCGGCGCCGGCCACCTCAACGGACAATTCTGCGACGCCGAACAGGCGGTGCCGAAGCTTCTCGTTGCGACTCACCTGCTGAACACGATCGGCGGGTACGGTCCTCGTGCGGCGCACCAGTACTCCCGATCGGACGATCAGCGTCGTACCGGCCATGCGGTAGTCGAATCGCAGATACTGGAGGATCTCGACCCCCAGGGCGGCCAGCAGCACTCCCAGGAGGATGATGCCGAGGAGCGCGCCTCCCTGGTTCACTACTGCGACCAGGAGAACCGGCCAGAACCTCAGCGAGGAGCTGAGGCTATTGAGTATCGGCGATACGAGGTGAAGCCGCTTCCAATCCGGCGCTTCCGGTGGCGGTGGCATCTGCGGGGGAGGTGCGCCGTCAAACGGCTGCATCGCGACCAGCCCGTTCCAGGATCAGCAGCCGGAGGTTCTCGGCCTCAGCGGCGTCGAGACCGGGGATCGTGGCATCGGTGAAGGCAGATGCGGTCCTGATCGTGAGGCGCTTCAGTCCCAGCCAGCGCTCCAGCGGGCCCTGGCTGACATCAACGTTCTGCACACGGAAATACGGGGTCATCGATTGGCGGTGGGTCCACACTCCGTATTCGAGGACCAGCGTGTCTGCGCCCATGCCGTATCGCCAATACCGATAGCGCAGCTCCACCAGTGCCTGCGGGCCGGCCACGATCAGCGCCCCAAGCCCGATGAGGAGAACCGCAGTCCACAGCCGGCTCAGGGACGCTGTCAGGAGTGCGATGACCCCGATTGCCAGCGTGAACCCGCTTCCCGCCAGCGCTTCGATTCGCCACTGTCTACGGACCCGAGGATCGATGGGGCGCATTTCGACTTCCATGACCCGCGGAACGCTAGTGCGGTCCCCGCGCCAATCCTGCAGCGCCTGTTCACGTGGACCGTCGCAGAATCCCAGATGCCGCTGATGAATCGCAGATACGCCCCCGCCAATCGTGCGGCGGACCACTAACTTGGGCTCATGGCCACTAACCGTGAACTGGTGCGGGTGATCCGCAGCTATGCCGAGCTGCTCAAGCTGGAGGAAGGGAGCCCGCAGGCGTTTCGGGTGCGAGCGTACGACAAGGCTGCCGACGCGCTCGGAGAATTGGTCGAGCCCGCGGCCGAGATGACCCGGGCCCAGTTGCAGAAACTCGATGGTGTCGGCAAGGCCACCGCTCAGAAGATTCTCGAATACGTAGAAACGGGGTCGATCGCCAAGCTGGACGCTCTGCGCACGAAATACCCCGCCCCGTTCGTAGAGCTCACCCGGATTCCCGGTCTGGGGCCCAAGACAGTTGTGATGTTGCGCGACCGACTCAACGTCAACAACGTCGAGGATCTGAAGGCGGCGCTGGAGGCAGAGCAGATCCGCGAGCTGCCCGGCATGGGCGCCAAATCGGAAGAGAAGATCGCCAAGGCAATCGAGCGGCTCGGCCTGCACGGCAAGGATCGACGTACGCCGATCATCAAGGTGCTGCCGGTTGCCAATGAGGTAGTTGAGGCACTGCGAGCGGTGCCCGGCGTCAAACGGGCGGAGTATGCGGGCAGCCTGCGACGCTTCTCGGACACCATCGGCGACATCGATGTCCTAGTTGTGGCCGCTGAAGGTGAGCCTGTTATGGAAGCATTCACAGCTCTGCCGGTCGTTGCCGAGGTGGTGGCGCAGGGCGCGACCAAGACCACTGCCCTCACTGCAGACGGACTCCAGATCGACGTGCGCGTGGTCGCCCCCGGCGAGTTCGGCGCCGCGCTGCTCTACTTCACCGGCTCGAAAGCGCACAACATCGAGCTGCGGCAACTGGCAATCAACCGCGGCTGGACCCTCAACGAGTATGCGCTCGCCGATGCCGAGACCGGTGACGTCGTCGCCGCCCGCACGGAGAACGCCATCTACAAGGCTCTCGGGATGGCGTTCGTCGCTCCCGAGATGCGGGAAGGGACCGGCGAGGTGGCTGCCGCGGGAGAACGCCGGCTGCCGAAGCTGGTGGACGTCGCCGACATCAGCGGAGACCTCCATGTCCACAGCACGTGGTCGGGCGACGGAAGAAGCTCCCTCGATGACATGGTTGCCGCGGCCGCCGAACGCGGCCTGGAATACATCGCGATCACGGAACACGCCGAGGACCTGGCGATCAACGGCCTCAGCCGTGACGACGTGCGCCAGGAGGCGGCGGAATTGGCGCGGCTTCGTGATGAGTACCCGCAGCTCACGATCCTGCACGGCTCGGAGCTCAACATCGGAGCCGACGGCAGCCTCGACTACGACGATGACTTCCTGATGGAGTTCGATTGGTGCGTCGCCAGCGTCCACTCCCACTTCGATCTATCCGAGGCCGAGCAAACCGAGCGGGTCTTGCGGGCGATCGCCCATCCCGCCGTTCACGTCATCGGCCATCTCACCGGACGGCGCATCGGGATGCGCCCCGGAATCGAGGTCGATATCGACGCCGTCTTCGACGCGGCCGCCGAGTACGGCACGGCACTCGAGATCAACTCGCACCTTGACCGCCTCGATGTCCCTGCCGACATGCTGCGACGGGCTCGTGATCGTGACGACGTCCTCTACACGATCAGCACAGACAGCCATCACGTCAACGAGTACGCCAATGCCAGGTGGGGCGTTCACAACGCCCGTCGCGGCTGGGTGCAGTCCAAGCACGTGGTCAACACCTGGCCGCGAGCTCGCTTCCTGAAGTGGCTCGGGCGCTGAGATTCTCGGTGCCCCGGGGCCCCTTTGCCTTCAGACGGAGGTAGTGTTTGTCGAGTGAGGCCGACGCGCCGCGCGGCCTTTGGGAAGTTTCGGCGATCCGTGCCTCGGATCGCGGAGGAAGGGGAAGTATTCGTGTCACGACGAAGGATCGTTGTCAGTGCTCTAGCGCTGGCGCTCATCATCCCGGCCATCCCGGCCGGGGCCCAGGAGGGTCCCGATAGAACGGACAGAGCCCTCCCGGATCAGATCGAAGATCTGAAATTGAACAGGCCCATCACCACCTCCGGTGGCGACGTGCTGCAGCCCGAGTTGTGGTCCGCAACGGGCCCGCAGCGGGTCATTGTTCATTTGTCCACACCCTCATTGGCGGAAGCCAACACCACCAACCCGACCCAGCAGCTACGCGACATCGCCCGCCAGCAGGATGCGTTCATCGCACGCGCTGAAGCCAGCGGTGCGACCGTCCTTGCCAGGGTCAGCAAGGTTCTCAATGCGGTCTTCATCGAGGTGGACGCCTCCGCTCTCGACGGAATCGCCGGTGACAGTGCGGTCACCCGGGTGGCCCGCGTTGGCGACTATCAACTCGACCTGTCGGAGACCGTGCCGTACATCGGTGCCGCTGCCGTCCAGGCTGACGGCGTCGACGGCTCAGGCGTGTCGGTGGCCGTTCTCGACTCAGGGATCGACTACTACCACGCGGCGCTCGACGGATCGGGCGACGTGGCGGACTACCTCGCCGACGACCCCACCGTGCGCGAGCCGGGGACCTTCCCGACTGCCAAGGTCGTTGGCGGCTACGACTTTGTCGGTGGCGCCTGGACCGGCGCCGACGGCGGACCGCCGGAGGCCCCCGACCCCGACCCGCTCGATGACGGTCCCGGTGCCGGCCACGGCACTCACGTCGGTCACATCATTGCCGGCGTCGGCGGTGTGGCTCCCGGCGCGGACCTGTATGCCGTGAAGGTGTGCTCTTCGATCAGCACATCGTGCTCGGGCATCGCGCTCATCCAGGGTATGGACTTCGCCGTCGACCCCGACGGCGACGGCAGGGTCAAGGACCACGTCGACATCGTCAACATGTCGCTCGGCTCGACGTATGGTCAGCCCTTCGACGACGATCTCTCGATGGCCGTCGACAACGCTTCGGCACTTGGTGTGCTGACGGTGGCCTCGGCAGGCAACTCTGCCGACAAGCCCTACATCACGGGCACGCCTTCGGCGACGCCGACCGCACTCTCGGTCGCCCAGACCCAGGTGCCTTCGGCCGGTCTGCAGCTGATCGACGTGGGTGGCTTCACGGCCCCAGCCGTGTTCCAGCCGTGGTCGGTTGTGCCAACCGGCGTCATCAGCGGACCGTTGCAGTACGGCGACGGTGGCGGCGGCAACCTGAACGGTTGTGCGCCATTCGCGCCGGGGTCGCTCACCGGCCTCGTCGTTCTGGTTGATCGCGGTGCGTGCAACTTCACGCTCAAGATCAGCAATATCAGCCAGGCCGGCGGGTTGGTCGGCATCATCGGCCTTGTCGCCCCTGGGGCTCCGTTCTCCGGCGGCGACGGTGGCGATCGTCCGATCGACATCCCCGGCTACATGATCAACCAGGTGGACAGCAACACCCTCAAGGGCCTGGCGGGCTCGACCGCAACCGTTGATCCCGCCAACCAGCTGCCCCTTATCGGGCAGATGGTCGGGTCATCGTCACGTGGGCCCTCGAACTTCTACCAGCAGATCAAGCCGGAGATCGGCGCCCCGGGCGCTTCGGTCTCGGCGATAGCCGGTAGCGGTACGGGCGAAGGCCCCTTCGGTGGCACGTCGGGGGCGGCTCCAATGGTGTCCGGTTCGGCGGCCCTGTTGCTCTCCGGCTTCAGCACCAACCAGCAGAGCAACGGCGGCGGCAACGCCACCGGGCTGGCGCTGACGCCCGCGGAGACCAAGGCGCTGCTGATGAACAACGCCGAAACCAACATCGACATCGACCCGTTCAGCGGTCTCGCCGAGATCACGCGGATCGGTGGCGGCGAGGTCCGGGCCGACTGGGCGATGGCAGCCCCCGCCGCGGCGTGGGACGCCGACGCTCCCCAGGCTGCGCTGAGCTTCGGGATGCACGAGGTGGACGGGGTCACGACCCTGACCCGCACCGTGCAGGTGCACAACTACTCGAACGAGTGGCACACCTACTCCGTCACGCCGACGTTCCGGTCCGCCGGTGACGCCGCCAGCGGCGCGGTTAGTGTGGCTGCTCCAGGCTCGGTGACGGTCAATCCGGGTTTGGGGAACGACTCGTTCTTCGACGTCACCCTGACGATCGACGGCAGCCTGCTGCCGGGCAACTTCATGAACTCCGGTTCGATGGGAGCCAACGGCGCAGCCCTGACCGCGAACGAGTTCGACGGCTATCTGGTGCTGGATAACGGCAACGGCCACGTGATGAACATCCCGTGGCAGGTGCTGCCTCGCCAGGCGGCCCATGTCGTTCCTTCGCAGACGTCCGGGATCTCCGGTGGAGCCACGATCGGTCTGGACAACCAGGGCGTCGGCATCGCGCAGAATGATGCGTACGCTCTGGTGGCGACAAGCCCGGCGATGCCCGAAGGGCCTCGCGGCGGCCAGTCGCCGACGCCCGACATCGCGGCGGTCGGGGTCAACACGATCCCGGTCCCTGCCGGCTTCTGTTCGGGAAGTCCGTCGTTCATTTGGACGTTTGCGGTTGCGACGCACGAGGAACAGAGCCATCTCGTTCCCGTTAGCCACGAGGTCTACCTCGACACGGATCAGGACGGGGTGGACGATTACCTCGTCCTCAACCGTGATCTGTCCGGTTTGACCTCACTGGGTGACGGCCGCCAGGTGACCTGGGCTCTGGATCTGGTATCGGGGAGCGCATCTGCGTTCTTCTTCGCCGAGCACTCCACGAACACCAGCAACACCGTTCTCCTCATCTGCGGTGAGCAGGTCGGGCTGGATGCGTCGAACTTCTTCCAGAATGTCGACATGGACGTGGTTGCTCGCGATGTCTACTTCGGTGGGCCGAATGACGCGATCACCGGACTGACCGTGGCGCCGCTCGGTGAGCAGTACCTCGGTCTGCCCAACGACGTTCCGGGCTACACCAACGACCCAGCCGGTTTGACGGTGATCGACTTCGGGCCGCTTCCGGGCAACACGCCTGAAGAGGGCGTGCTGCTCTTCACCAACGGTGACCGGGGCGGCGGCGCCCGTGGTGGGGCGACCGACGCAACGCAGTACCTGGTATTCACGCCGTAAGGGCAAGGTATCAGCATTAGTTGGAAACGGGGCCCTGCGGGGCCCCTTTCCAATTGGTTTCACCCGGTCGGGTTGCCTCCGGAGCCGGGGAATAGGCAGAGGAAGAAGAAGCCGCTGCCGCTGGCCCGGTAGTCGAGGGGCCTATCGCCGGCGATCACGATGACCCAGTAGCCGTTCACCAGGGCCTGGGTGTAGGACTCGCCCGGCTTGGGGCAGCCCAGGCTGCCGTCATTCCAGACGACCTCATCGGCTCTGACCGGTACGAGATCGCCGGTCGGGACGCCGGCGCGATCGGCAGCATCGGCGAGGATGCTGTCCATCAGATCGCCCGGTACCTCGGATGTATCCACCGGGCCGTCGGGAAGTGAGGTATCCGTGGGCGGCACCCTCTCCGGGAGAGTCGTTGGGGGTCCCTTGGAGTCGATACGATCGTCGTCGGGCGGCGCCGGTTCGGGCGGCAGCGTCGTCCCGACCGTGGTCGATGGCGGTGACGACGAATCGGGTGACGCCGAGCCGGGGGCCGCCGCGGCGGGGGGAGTGGTAGCCGACGGCGAACCCGGCGACTGGGAGGTCGGAGTCACAGTGTCGGTGGGGGATTCATCGGCGCTTCCCGACCCCGCATCGCCGCACCCGGCGAGCAGCAGTACGAATGCGATTACCAGCGTGGTCGACCGTCTCATACAGCTATGACGCTAGCGGCGCCATCCCGGTTCCGGGGTGCCCTCATAGTGTTCACACTTTCGTAAGCGAGAAACGTGGGGTTTGTGACGTTGTAGGTGGTACACATGTACTTCAACTCAACGGACAGGATATGACTGAAGCAACAACAACCGGCATGGAGCGGCCGCCGCTGAGCCGCCCGGCGCCCATTGGAGCGGCGGCGCTGGCCGGAGCCGTCGCCGCCGGGCTCGCTTTGGGGCTCACGGAACTGCTTGCGGGCATCTTCGAGCGGATTCCGTCGGCCGTTTCGGCCGTGGGCAGCTACGTGGTCGACGGGTCTCCCAGCTTCGTCAAGGACTTTGCCATCAGCGTGTTCGGCACCGCCGACAAGGGAGCGCTGGCCATCGGTACCGCCGTCATCGGCGTGATCATCGGGGCGCTGGTCGGCCGCGCCGGCCTGCGACGCCCGTGGGTGAGCGCGGTGGCCTTCGGTGCGTTTGCCCTGCTGGGCATCGTGGCAGCCGCCGGGCAGGTCAACGTCAATCTGCTGATGACGATCGTGGGTATTTCGCTGGCGGCCGGCGCCGGCTGGCTGAGTTTGCGTTTCCTTCTGGCCGCGCTCGGTAGCACCGATCCGCTCGATCACGCTCCCGCCAGCCCCGACCGCCGCAAGCTCATCGGCGGGATGGCGGGAGCCGGGCTGCTGGCAGCGGCCGCCGGAGGGGTCGGCCGCCAGATGATCATTACCCGCTCCGAGTCGGTTCGCGACAAGATGGCACTGCCCCCGGCACGGACCACCGTGGCCCCGCCGGGACCGGCCGCCAGCCTCGACGTGCCCGGCATCTCGCCGATCGTCGTCCCCACCAAGGACTTCTATCGCATCGATACCGCGCTGGTGGTGCCCCGGCCCGACCCGGCAACCTGGCGGCTCGGAGTCACCGGGATGGTCGACCGGGAGCTGTCGCTTTCGATGAACGACCTGCTGGCGATGGATCTCCACGAGCGCTACATCACGATCGCGTGCGTCTCCAACCGGGTTGGCGGGGATCTCGTCGGCAACGCCAAGTGGACCGGGGTCAAGCTGACCGAGGTACTCGACCGGGCGGGAGTCGACCCGGCAGCCGGCCAGATCGTGCCTCGTTCGGTGGACGGCTGGACGGCGGGATTTCCGACGGCGGCCGCCTACGACGGACGCGAGCCACTGATCGTGATCGGGATGAACGGCGAGATGTTGCCTCCGGCTCACGGTTTCCCCGCCCGGCTGGTTGTTCCCGGCCTGTATGGCTATGTGTCGGCTACGAAGTGGCTCGACGAGATCGAGCTCACGACGTGGGAGGCCTTCGACGCCTACTGGATCCCTCGAGGCTGGGCCAAGGAGGGCCCCATCAAGACTCAGAGCCGAATCGACACTCCGACTTCGCGCACCTTCCTCGAATCGAGCTTTGTGGTCGCCGGCGTTGCCTGGTCGCCCCAACACGGGATCGAGCGCGTCGAAGTGCGCGTCGATGGCGGCTCCTGGCGGGAGGCCGAGATGAGCGTGCCGCTCGACGACACGGCATGGGTCCAGTGGCAGGCGACCGTTGAAGCCGCTGCCGGCAGGCACGACATCGAAGTCCGCGCCACCGACGGTTCGGGTTACACGCAGACGGAGGAGCGGGCTCCATCGCGTCCCGATGGCGCCACCGGCTACCACCTGGTGAGCGTCACGGTCGGCTGAGGCGTGACCTGGCTCGACAGGGCGGCCTGGTTACTAGTCTCAGTGGCATGGAGACTGAAGACACCACTTCCGCAGACACCACTGAGCCGAGCGCCAAGGATCGGCCGGACGCACTTCCTGAAGCAGTCGGCGATGGACCCGAGACACTGCAGCCCCAGGTCGTCGAGAACGGCGCCGAAGAAGAGGACGAGCGGACGGCCGTCTCCGAGCCGGCCCGCCTGCTCCGGATCGCGTCGATGACGCGGGCGATGCTCGAGGAGGTTCGCCAGGCCGACCTTGATGAGGCCGGACGGGACCGCCTGCTTCAGATCTACTCCGCGTCGATGAGCCAGCTGAAGGACTCACTGAGCAGCGATCTGGTCGAGGAGCTCGATGAGATGTTCGGTCCATTCGAGGGCGACGATGCCTCGGAGTCTGAGCTTCGTATCGTCCAGGCCCAGCTGGTCGGGTGGCTCGAAGGCCTCTTCCACGGCATCCAGGCGTCAATCTTCTCGCAGCAAGCCGCCGCAGCCGCCCAACTCGAGGAAATGCGTCGCCGCGTGGCGATCGAGGGCGGCACCGAGGTCACAGGGCAGTACCTCTAGGCGTTCGTTGTGCTTAACCCGGCGCTATCCCGCCGGTTTAAGCACAACGAACGCGATCTAGTGCCTCTCCCGCAGCGCCGCTTGGGCCGCCGCGAGGCGGGCGACCGGGATTCGGGGCGGGCTGCAGGACACGTAGTCGACTCCGACGTCATGGAAGAACTCGATCGACTCGGGGTCGGCGCCGTGCTCGCCGCAAACTCCGACTATGAGCCCGGGGTTGGCGCGACGGCCGTCGGCGATTGCTAGTTGGATCAAGCGGCCGACACCGTCACGATCGATCGTCTCGAACGGGTTGTTGCGGAACAGACCTCGTTCGAGGTACTGGCCCAGGAATGCCTCTTCGGCATCGTCGCGGCTCAGGCCCATCGTCGTTTGTGTGAGGTCGTTGGTGCCGAACGAGAAAAAATCCGAGTCGAGAGCGATATCCGCCGACACAAGGGCGGCGCGGGGGAGCTCGATCATGGTGCCGATGGCAACCTCGAGCAACCGCCCGGCGTGGTGGACTTCCTCTTCGATCATGTCGCGGATCAGGTGAAGCTCCTCGACGGTGCCCACGAGCGGGATCATCAGCTCGAGACGGGGATCGCCGCCGGCATCGAGGCGGCGGCGTACCGCCTCGAGGGCAGCCAGCACCTGGACCTTGTATACGGCCGGAATCACCACCGCGAGGCGAACGCCGCGCAGGCCGAGCATGGGGTTTGACTCCTCCCACTTGTCGAGGGCAGCCTCGAGCAGCTCCAACTCGTCGGTTGGCTCTCCCTCCTTGCGCGCCTTGGCCAACTCGTGTTCGACCTCGAGACGATCTGGAAGGAACTCGTGCAGAGGTGGGTCGAGCAACCGGACTACCACGGGGAGCCCGTCCATGACCTCGAGCAGCCGCTCAAAGTCACCTACCTGCAGGCGTTCGAGTTGCTCGAGTGCGTCTGCCTGGTCACGGGTGTCGGTGGCCAACAGGATACGCTGCACCACCTCGAGGCGATCGCCCGAGAACATGTACTCGGTGCGCGCGAGCCCGATGCCTTCGGCTCCTGCGGCTCGTGCTCTGGCGGCATCGGCCGGGGTGTCGGCGTTGGCCCAGATTTCCATCCGGCGAGCTTCATCGGCCCACTCGAGGATTGTCTCCAGCTCCGCGGTGGCCGCGGCCGGGATGATGGGTAGTACACCGCTGTAGATATCACCCGATCGCCCGTCGATTGTGATCGTGTCGCCCGCCTTGACCCGGACGTCGCCCCAGCTGACGATGCCCTGGTCCAGGTCGATCAGCATGTCGTAGCTGCCGGTGACTGCCGGTGTGCCGATCCCGCGCGCTACCAGGGCGGCATGTGAGGCACGGCCGCCGTGGCTCGTGAGCACCCCATCGACTGCCCGGATCGCCGCAACATCCTCAGGGCTGGTCTCCCGCTTGACCAGGATGACCGGAGCTCCAGAGGCGGCTGCGTCTCGCGCGGCGGCAGAGTCGAGAACCACCTCTCCGGAAGCCCATCCCGGGGAGGCACCGCTGCCGCGGGCTGCCGGGGCCGGCAAATCGCCGGGGGCGGGGCGGGGGTGCAGCATATCGGCGACGTCGCGCGGGTCCAGCTGACGAAGGGCGTCTTCCCTGCTCAGCGACCCCTCTGTCACCATGTCGACGGCAACCCGCGTCGCCGCCTCGGCAGCGCTCTCGGCAATCCTGCCGTCGACGATCCAAAGCTGGGACCGTTCCCGCACAAAATCGAGGCGCACTAGATCGAGGCGTTCCGACTCGTATGAGCTGAGCGCGGACATCAGTTTGGCGAAGCAGGCGGGGTCGGCTGCCGACAACGCACCCAGACCCTCGTATTCGTCCGCGGTTGTCGGGTGGGCCGCCTGATCGCGGTAGCGGCCGGTGATCCCCGGTTCCCCCGTGAGGGGATCGCGGCTGAACCCGACTCCGACACCGGACTCGGCCCCCAGGTTGCCGAACACCATCAGGTGGACGATGGCCGCGGTGCCGGTGGATGCCGGAATGCCCCGGGCGCGGCGATATTGGGTGGCCGGTCGAGCATCCCAGGACGCGAATACCGCCTCGATGCCTTCCCGGACCTGACCGAGCCGATCGGGCGGGATGGGCCGCTGGGTCTCCTCGACGATGAGTGCCTCGAGGGCATCGCCAAAAACCCTGAGTTCCTCGCATGAAGCCCTTTCTGTCTGGCCGGCGAGTAGTCCGTCCACCCGTGGCGCCGGTACTCCGCGGACGGTTTTGGCGAATGTCTCGAGGAAACTGATCCGACTCCGGGCGGCAGCCTCTTGTCCGGCCCAGGAGGTGAGTCGTTCGAGGCTCGCGGGCGTGACTCCGAGGTAGAGCGCGGCTCCCATGAGTCCGGGCATGTCGACGGGAGCACTCGAGCGAACCGCCAACAGACAGGGTCGGTCCGGGTCGAGCTCGGCAACGGCGCGATCGATTTGGTCGATGCCATTGACGACCTGTTCCCACATTCCATCGGGGAAATCACCAGTCTCGACGAACCGGCGGCAAGCCAGATCGGAGATGGCGAATCCAGGAGGAACCGGTGCGCCAACTGCGCAGAGGGACCGCAGAGCCGCGTCCCGCGTGCCAAGATCTCCCGCGGTACCGCCGGGCGACTGCCGAAAATCACTCACAAATCGCATAAATATTGCCAGAAGATTTTTCCGGCTGACCCCTTCCCAAAGTGTCGTGTGGAGACTACTGTGCTGTTTCGACAGCCCAGATGCCTAGCAGTTATTCCCAATTAGCTGCAAAGTGCCTGGTCAACGGCTTAGCGGGTGAGGACGGATCGGGAATAATCCGATCCGTTTGGTGTTTTCTAAGGCGAGTCTTCGAGAAGGGGACGACACACAACAATGGTATTGGCACTCAACGATCTTCTATTTGAGCCTGAGGAGAATTGGCGCGAAGAGGCAGCCTGCTCCGGCTCCGACAACGATTTCTTCTTCCCAGTGGGGGAGGACGAATCCGCGATCGCGCCCGCCAAAGCCATTTGTGCGGTCTGCCCGGTGAGGGACGAGTGTTTGCAGTACGCCCTGGCGACCAACCAGTCCGAAGGAGTGTGGGGCGGTCTGAGCGGACCCGAGCGACGCCGGCTGCGTCGGCGCCTGCGCGATCGGCAGCGCCGCGCCAGCTAGCGACGCACCACCGAGGGTGTCGAACCCGCCGAGCCATCGCATTGCGGCGTCTCTGCGCCTCTGGGCAGGCTCCTAGGCCGAAGGTCATCACCACCAACCGGCACGGCCGTTAGCCTTGCCTTTCATGTTCCCACGATTGACATTCGTGTGCCTCTGCCTCGCGCTGGCGGCGTGTTCGCCGGGCGGAAGTGATGCCGCCTCCGGACCGGTGGTCACGGCCGCCTCGTCATCGACAACCACGACGACGACATCGACCACCACCACCACCACCACCACCACGACAACAACGACGATGGCGCCGCGATTCGTTCTGCAGGGCCGGGTCATTGGCGTCGGCGCTCAGGCGTTGCGAGACGCGACCGTGACGGTGGGCGATCGGGTGCTGTCGACCGGCGATGACGGCAAGTTCGACTTCGGTGCGATCGAGGTGGCCCCCATCGAAATCAACCGTCCCGCATATCAGGGTGTCGTGCTCGAGTGGGACGGCACGGAGGTACCCCTCGAGGTGACGCTCGATCCGATTGTCAGCAAGGCGATACGAGCCGCCGCCGGGGTTGTCCAGGACGACGACCGATTCCAGGATCTTCTCGATCTTGCGGGCGCCACCGCGGTGGATGCGCTGGTGTTCGACACCAAGAAGGAGGGGGGTGGTGTGCTGTATGACACCGCTGTTCGTGAAGCCCACGACATAGGAGCAGTGAGTGCGCTCTATGACCCCGAGCAGCGAATCCAGCAGGCCCACGAAGTCGGCCTCTACGCGATCACGCGAATCGTGACCTTCGAGGACCCGATACGGGTGGCGCAGCGACCCGAGTACAAGCTCGCGGGTGCCTGGGTCGACATGACCAACTCGGAGACCTGGGAGTATCCCCTGGCATTGGGCGTCGAGGCGTGTGAGCTCGGCTTCGACGAGATTCAGTTCGACTACGTGCGATTCCCCACAGGCAAGACGTCCGTGCAGTCGGCCAGAAATCGACCGACGGAAGCCGCCGAGCGGGTCGCCATCATTGCCGGTTTCCTCACGGAGGCCCGCGATCGACTCCACCCGTTGGGGTGTGCCGTTGCCGCCGACGTGTTTGCGATCGTGTTCTCGGCGCCGAATGACCAGGGCATTGGCCAGCGGCCCGAGGATCTCTCGGGGATAGTCGACGTCCTGAGCCCGATGATCTATCCGAGTCACTACAGCGACGGCTGGCTGGGCTTCGCCGACCCCAATGACTACCCGGGAGAGGTCACTGCCGGGGCCCTCGATGACGGTATGCCGCGAGTGAGCAATGGAACTCTGGTGCGGCCCTGGCTTCAGGCTTTCTCGTGGACGAACGCAGAGATCCTGGAGAGCATCGGTGCGGCGGAACGGCGCGGTCTCGGCTGGATGCTCTGGCAGTCGGCCGGGAGCTACGACGCGGCGGCGCTTCCCACGATGAGCGGTGATTCAGAGAGCTGAGGGGCCTCTCAACTCTCCGATATCGAGACCGACTCGATGACGCAGTCCTCGAGTGGGCGATCGCCGCGGGCCGTCGGCGTTGTCGCGATGGAGTCGACTGCGTCCATCGATCCGCGCACCTTGCCGAAGATGGTGTAGCTGTGCGGGAGCCCGGCATCGGTATGGCAGATGAAGAACTGGGATCCGTTCGTGTTGGGCCCGGCATTGGCCATGGCCACCGTGCCCCGGCTGTAATCGCCCGGACCGTCGATCTCGTCGCGGAACTTGTATCCCGGGCCGCCGGTTCCCGTACCCGTCGGATCGCCGCCCTGAATCATGAATCCCTGGATGACCCGGTGAAATATGACACCGTCGTAGAACCCGTCCCGGGCGAGGGTTACGAAGTTGTTGACGGTGATGGGAGACCGGGCCGCATCGAGATCGATCTCGATCGTCCCGTGGTTGGTCTGCAAGGTGGCGGCGTACGTCTTGTCCAGATCGAGGGCGAAGGCAGGCGGCTCGGAATATGACATGGGTGGGGGGACTCCTCAGACGGCGATTTGGCGCGATACTACGCCACCCGACGCCAAAGGGGGCACAGACAGGCCCTAGTGGACTAGAGACGGCGCCGGCGCCTCCCGCCCGAGAGACGGCGCTGGGTGGTTGTGCTGAACGGGGCATCCACCGGGTCCGGAATGAACGATGCCAGGTCGTTGAGCCGCGAGTCGTTGGAGAACATCTTGACGACCGGCTCGTTGAGGTCGGCCTGCTTCTGGATGCGCAGCACCTCGTTGAGCTGGTCCCACTCGACGAGCGTGACGACAAGGCCGGTCTCCCCGGCGCGAGCGGTGCGCCCGGAGCGGTGCAAGTAGGTCTTGGGATCGTCGGGGGGATCGAAGTGGATCACCGTGTCGACGTTGTCGATGTGCAGGCCCCGGGCGGCGACGTTGGTGGCAACCAGGACGGGCGCCGTACCGTCGGCGAAGGAATCGAGCGCCTTCTGGCGTTTCGATTGGTGGAGATCGCCGTGAATGGCGCGGGCCGCCACTCCCTCGTCGCGCAGATCGCGCGCGGCCCGATCACAACCGTGCTTCGTGCGTGTGAAGATCAGCGTGCGGTCGGCGGAGTTGGCAATGGCAGCCGCCACCTTCACCTTGTCCATGTAGTGGACCTGAAGGAAGCGGTGGTCGGATGTATCGACGGTTTGGGTGGTCGTCTCAACGTGATGCTCGACCGGATCGGTCATGTACTTGCGGATGAGCGTGCCGACCTGCCCATCGAGCGTGGCGGAGAACAGCATCGTCTGATGATTTACCGGCACCTCGCGCATGATGCGGCGCACCTGGGGCAAAAATCCCATATCGGCCATCTGGTCGGCTTCGTCGATGACCACGATGTCGATGTCGTCGAGGAAAGCCTCGCGGCGTTCAATGAGGTCGATGAGGCGGCCGGGTGTGGCGATGACGATCTCGACGCCCTTGCGCAGTTTCTCGATCTGGCGTTGCATCGAAACCCCGCCGTAGACGGCAACGGTGGAGATGGCGCGGGCTCTCACGAGCGGCTTGAGAACCTCGGTCACCTGGTTGGCGAGCTCCCGCGTCGGCACCAGGATCAAGCCTCCCGGGCGTTGCGGCCGTGCTTTTTCGAGCCGTTGGATCATCGGAAGGCCGAAGGCCAGCGTCTTGCCGGAGCCGGTTTGAGCTCGACCCGTGACGTCGGAGCCGGCCAGCCCGTCGGGGATGGATAGCGCCTGGATTCTGAAAGGGGCGACGATGTCGTCCTTCGCCAGGAGGTCTACGAGGTCTTGATCGATTCCGAGGTCGAGAAACGTTGTTTCAGTTGAGGTATCCAGAGTGTGTCTTCTTCGAGTGAGCGTTCGGTCCGGCGGCTCGGCGAGGTCGGGTCGGGTTGGAGCCGTGCCGGAGAAGCTGAGCAGCTCGGCTAACGATAGTCGCGATCACGGCGCTTGGAGGCGCCGCACGCACCGACGGCCCCTGCTCAACCTGACGCCGTGGCGAGCCGCTGGCGCCTGGTCTCGATTGCGGCATTGAACTCCGCACCAAGCAACACGATGAGTCCCGACAGGAAGAACCACACGAGCAGCACCACGACTCCGGCCAGGGCACCATACGTTGCCCCGAAGTTGAAGGCGGTTACAAGGGCAGTGAACCCGCCTGTTGCTGCCAGCCAGGCGATAGCGGCGGCGAACGCACCTTGCCACACGGGATGGTGGCGATCTGGTGCATCTGACGGCGCAATACGGTACAGCGCCGCCAGGCCGACCACCACCACGGCGATCAGCGCCGGCCAGCGCACAATGGTCAGGGAGCTGTCCACCAGCGTCGGAAGGATTGCGACGCCGGAGACCACGATGACGACACCAACGATCATTCCGATAGTCAGCAGCAGCGCCAGGCCCCGCACCGCGAGGTAGGAACGGGTTTCTCGCTCACCGTATGCCAGGTTGACGCCGGTGATCAGGACCTTGGCGCCGGCGGACGCCGACCACAGCGCCGCGATGACTCCGACGACGGCGCCCAGCCCCAACCCGGTTCCCGACACAGAGACGATGTTGTCCAGTTCGTCGCTGATCGTCTGCGTTGTCGCCTCGGGTAGTTGGTCCGCCAGCGTGTTGATGAGGCTCTCGAGGTCCGCGGGGTCGGCAACGATGCCGTAGATCGATATCGCTGCAATCACCGACGGGAACACGGCCAGCAGTGCGTAGTACGCCAGACTGCCGGCAACGACGGTTGTCGTGTGCGCCTTCAAGCGCTGCATGACTAGCCGGGCGATGGCCAGGCCGGTGTGGAAACGATCGAGCGGTTGCTCTTGAAGCGGCGCCCGGGGCACTACTTGCGCAAGGGGAGAGGCGAGCGTTATCTGCTCGCCGTCGTCGGGTTCGGCGGGGTCTCTGGCCGGATCGGGAGCCTCGCCTCGACGAGCCGAAACCAACGAGCGCACTGCCACGCCCACACCGAGACCGGCGAGCAACCACGACCCGAAGCTCCGGACCCTCCGCACCGTTGTTAAGCGCTCACTGCCGTCAGATCGATCTCGAACAGCTGATCGGCGCCGGCCATGACGGATGGCAGCAGGCCACCGGCCTGCGGCAGCAGCTGAGTTGCGTAGAACCGCGCTGTGGCCAGCTTGGCGGCCATCCAGTCGTCGTCGGCGGCGGATGCCGTCGCGACCAGCGCCTGGCGAGCGAGGTAGTAGCTGCACGCCAGTAGCCCGAACATGCGCAGGTACGGGGTGGCGCCGGCGAGGGCGTCATTCGGGTTGTCACAGCTCGCCAGGTAGGCGGACGCTTCAGCGAGGGCACCGCGCCCTGTTTCCAGGCGCTCGGCGATGGCACCGAGGTCGGCGGAGCGCAATTCTGGCTCGATGGCCGCGATCTCAGCCAGGAAATCGTCGACGACATCGCCACCGCGCATCGGCAGCTTGCGCATCACCAGGTCGATCGCCTGTATCCCGTTGGTGCCCTCGTAGATCGGAGCGATGCGGGCATCGCGGAAGAACTGAGCCGATCCCGTCTCCTCGATATAGCCGGGCCCGCCGTGGATCTGCACCCCAATGGACGTCAGTTCGACTCCGAGATCGGTTCCGAACGCCTTGCCCACCGGCGTGAGCAGGGCGGCCCGTTCCTGTCCGGCCAGCCGGGTTGCTTCGTCGGGGGCGTGGTGCTCTCGATCGATCGCACCGGCGATGTCAAAAAGCAGCGCCCGGGTGCCCTCGATGTAGGCCTTCATGGTCATCAGCATGCGACGGACATCCGGATGCTCGATGATGGGGGATACCTCGGTCTTGGGAGCGCCGACGGCGCGGCCTTGCGTCCGGGTCGTGGAGTATTCGAGTGCCTGCTGATAGGACCTCTCGGCAACTCCCATCCCCTCTAGGCCGACATGGAGCCGGGCGTCGTTCATCATTGTGAACATGGCGCGCATTCCCTGGTTCTCCTCGCCGATCATCCAACCGGTGGAGTCTTCGAATGCCATGACACAGGTTGGGCTGCCGTGGATTCCCAACTTGTGCTCGATCGATACACAGCTGACGCCGTTGGTGTCGGCCGGTGCGCCCGAAGAATCCGGAATCAGTTTCGGCACCACGAACAAGCTGATGCCTTTGGTTCCAGGAGGGGCCTCCGGAGTGCGGGCCAGTACGAGATGAACAATATTGTCGACCATGTCGTGGTCGCCCCAGGTGATGAAGATCTTCGTGCCGTCTATCGCCCAGCTTCCGTCTTCGTTGGGAGTGGCTTTGGCGCGCAGCGCCCCCACATCCGATCCGGCCTCCGGTTCGGTCAGCACCATCGTGCCGGTCCATTCGCCGCTCACCAGCTTCTCCAGATAGGTGGCCTTCATCTCGTCGGAGCCGTGCGCATCGATGGCGAGAATGGCGCTCGAGCTGAGCATCGGGCAGAGCGAGAACGCCATGTTGGCGGAGGTCATCATCTCGAGGATTGCCAGACCGACGCTTCCCGGGAAGCCGTGCCCGCCATACTCCATCGGGCCTTTGACGGCACCCCAGCCGGCAGCCACGTACTGGCCGTACGCCTTCTTGAAGGATGGCGGGGCAGTGACCGTGCCGTCGTCGTTGCGAATCGAGCCGATCGTGTCGCCGTCGCGGTTGGTGGGGGCCACCACCTCGGAGAAGAACCGGGCGGCCTCGTCGAGAGCGCCAAAGGCCAGCTCCGGGTCGACGTGCTCGAAAGCCGGGTAGGAAACTATCTCGTTGAGGTCGCAGATATGCTCGAGGACGAACTTCAGGTCACGGACCGGGGGGCTGTAATCGCTCATACGGTTGAGGATAGGCGACCAGGCCTTGCATCCGGCACTGAATTACCAGCCGCCGGGGACCTGCGGGAACTCGATCGCCGCCAACCTGTCATCGAACGTGGTGCGCTCCTCCCCGGAGGACCAGATGTGGTCGAGCCCGTTCTTCTCGAGGAAACGGCAGTAGGTCGCGAAGCGGGCGGCATGCCCGTCGTTGAGGCCGCCGTAGTCGGCCTTCGCATAGAGCTGCTTGGCGTTGATTCTCTTGATATCTCGTATTCGGGAATGGGGTATCTCGAAGTAGCGGGCGAGCTCGAGCGTGCGCCAGTCATGGGTGAAGACGAAGGCGGGGGTTCCCGCGATCAGCGCCGCCATGTTGCCGTGGATTCTCGTCCCGAAGGAGAAGTCCTGGCGGGCCATGAATTCCAGCCAGGGACCGACGTCGACGAAGGAGCGCACCTTGTTCTCTCGAAACACCGGGTGGGAAGTGTGCAGCGGAACGATCGAGTCGATGACCTCCTGGCGCACGAGCTTCGAGTCTCCCTTGATCAGGCGGCCGAGCGAGGCTCTGTCCTGCGCGACGTAGGTGAGGTGGGGGTAGCGGGCCATGTGCCGTTTGAGCACGGTCCCCATGCGCTTGCGGTAGGGGGAGATGTTGATGGCGATGTCGGACTCGGTGTCCAGTGCCAGGACCTTCTTGGTCACCTGAAGCCGGCTTCCGTTCATGAACATGGAGGGACACCCGATGACCTCCACATCCTTGAATCCAAGGCCGCTCAGATATTCTGCGGTGAATTCACCGCGAACGCCGATGGTCGCCGACCGGTCGAGTACGGCCCCGACGAAGGCCTCGACCGACTTCCTGATCGGATCCAGCGGAGCGGCACCCTGGCTGTGAGAGCCCTGGGCGCCGACGCCGAGGACGACGACCGGGATCGTCAGTTTCGAAATCATCCGGGTGAGCGCTCTGAGCTCCCTCTCGAATGACAGCCGGAAGGCATTGGCCAGTGGGATTACGAACACATCGAACTCCCGGTTGGCGCGGCGGGCATGCCTTCTGCGCCAGCGGAGCCCTCCGGCGACAACCTCTGTGTCGAGGGTCTCGAGTGTGCGATGGGCGCCGTGGCTGAAGAGGAGATTGCCCACATTGCCGCCCAGGAGGTTCCTTCCGTAGATCACCTCCGGAGACACCACGTCGAACGGTGACTTACCGGCTCGCATCAGTATCCTCTTTGTCACGCCGTCACCCGCCTGGAACGATGGAAGTGTGCCGTACCTAAGTACGTCTTCTGTGGGTACGCCAAAAGCCTGGTCCATCGCCGACGTAGGGGCCCACCTAGCGCTCCCGGCCGCGGTAGCCTGGCGAACCACTCACGGGAGAGAGTTACTTGGCCACGCTCGTTGCGTTTCATGCTCATCCGGACGATGAGTCCATATCCATGGGGGGCACTCTGGCGCGTGCAGCCGCCGAGGGCCACAAGGTCGTCGTGGTGACGGCCACCGATGGTGCGGTCGGCGAGGTGGCGGACGGCTTCCTCGACCCGGGCGAAAGTCTGGCGGCGCGCCGCTCGGTTGAACTCCAGCGGGCCGCGGAGATTCTCGGGATAGATCGGGCGCTCCAGCTCGGATATGGCGACTCCGGCATGATGGGCACAGCCGAGAACGAACACCCCGGTTGCTTCTGGCGAGCCGACCTGGACGAAGCTGCAGCCAAGTTTGCGGCGATTCTGAGCGAGGAGGGCGCCGACGTCCTCACCGTCTATGACAGCTACGGTGGCTACGGTCACCCCGACCACATCCAGGTCCACCGGGTGGGGCACGCCGCGGCCCGCCTTGCCGGGATCGAACGCGTGTACGAAGTGTCGATGAACCGCGATCGAATCCGGGCGCTCAACTCGATGGGTCCCGACGGGGACGATGGCCCGCGTGCCGACGACGAGAGGTTCGATCTCGACAAGATCGGTTTTGCCGAGTCCGAGATAACGACGGCCGTTGATGTCGCTGGATGGCTCGATACCAAACGCGCCGCGATGGCCGCGCACGAGAGTCAGGTGGCCGAGGACAGCTGGTTTCTGCAGCTCCCGCCAGACGTGTTCGTCCAGTCGTTCGGTACGGAATGGTTCCGCCGGGTGACGCCCGTCTTCGTCGGTGACCCCATCGCGGATCGTGAGGGCTGGATACTGGATTAGGGCTTGACGTATTTGCGGCTACGGTTTGTTCATGAAACTTGGATACGAACGCCAGGTCGACCCAGAAACCGGACAGCCCTTCATCGGAGTCAGGCTCCGTGGCTCGGATGTCCTCAAATCGCCGATCCTGAACAAGGACACCGCATTCAGCCGGGAGGAGCGTACCGACCTCGGGCTGACGGGACTGCTTCCCGATCACGTCGACGATATTGAGACCCAGTTGCTGCGGGTGCAGGCGCAGATGGATCTCAAGACCACCGACCTCGGACGCCACATCTACCTCAACAGCCTGCTGGATCGGAACGCGACTCTTTTCTACCGCTACCTGCTGGCCAACCTCGAAGAGCTGGTCCCGATCATCTACACGCCCACCGTCGCCGAGGCGACGCGGCACTGGAGTCGGATCTTTCGCCGCAGCCGGGGCCTGTACATCACGCCGCGCCATCGCGGATCGATGGCGTCGATTCTGCGGGCGCGGAGCTACGGCGAGCGTCCGATCATCGTGGTCACGGACAACGAGCAGATCCTCGGCATCGGCGACCAAGGCGCCGGCGGCATGGGGATCCCGATCGGCAAGCTCGCGCTGTATACGGCGGCCGCCGGCATCAACCCGGATCGCACCATCCCGATTTGCCTCGATGTGGGAACGAACAACGAGGAGTTGCTGGCGGACCCGCTCTACGTGGGATATCGCGAGCCCCGGCTGCGCGGCGAGGAATACGACGCGATCGTGGCCGAGCTGGTGGACGCGATCAAGGAGGTCTACCCCGGTGCGCTGCTCCAGTGGGAGGACTTTGCCAACCTCACGAGTTTTGCCAACCTGGAGCGCTACCGCGATGAGCTGGCGTCCTTCAACGACGACATTGAGGGGACTGCGGCAATGACGGTGGCCGGCCTGATGGTCTCCAGCCGGGCCGCCGGCCAATCGATCGCCGACCACCGGGTGGTCATTCTGGGATCAGGCTCGGCCGGTGTCGGGATACATGATCAGATCGTGGGGGCGATGGTCGACAGCGGTCTCAGCTACGACGACGCCTCTAATCGAGTGTTCGTCCTCGACTCGAAAGGCCTTGTCGTCGATAGCCGCTCCGACCTGACGGATGTCAAGAAGTCGATAGCGGTCCACGCGTCCGCCATCGCCGACTGGCCCGGCGGACCGGGTTGGGACTTCGAAGAAGTTGTTGTCAATGCCAAACCGACCGCCCTGATCGGCGTCAGCGGCCAACCCGGCGCCTTCACCGAAACCGTCATTCGATCCGTTGCCGGCAACGCTGAGCGCCCGCTGATCATGCCGATGTCGAACCCGACCTCGCTCACGGAGGCTCTGCCCGAGGACGTCATTCGTTGGACCGACGGGCGCGCTCTGGTCGCGACGGGGAGCCCCTTTCCGCCGGTTGTGTACGACGGGGTGGTCCATCGGGTGGGTCAGGCGAACAACATGTTCATCTTTCCCGCCATGGGCCTCGGGGCAGTGGCGGCGCGGGCGACGAAGATCACGGACACGATGTTCCTCGCCGCCGCCAAGGCACTGGCCGCATGCCTGCCCGATGAAGCGCTCAAGGAGGGCGCGCTCTACCCGGCGATCGATGATGTGCGGGCCGTTTCGAGAGCTGTAGCGATCGCCGTGGTGGCCCAGGCGGCCGCAGACGGGGTCGGGCAGGAGTTTGACGACATCGAAGCTGCGGTGGACTCCGAGATCTGGGAGCCCGAGTACCAGCTCCACAGGGCGATCCAGTGGTCGGTTGACGCCGGGACGTAGAGACGCCGCAATTGGATTGCTCAGCAGGCTCCTAGCTCCGGAAACGATCGAACGGCTCGGCCACGATGTCGGCTGCCGCAGCCATCTCCCGTATCGCGGTGAGAGCGGCGCGGATTTCGCCCGGCGCCGTCAACAGCTCTTCCAGGGGATCGGCGATCGGCAGTTGCCCTAGCTCGAAGCCGGCCGGCGTTATCTCGTCCAGCTGCCCCCATGTGATCGGGACGGCGACAGTTGGTCGGCGCCGTGCCCGCAGCGACCACGGCACGACTGTGGTGGCTCCCCAGCGGTTGCGTAACCAATCGCAGAACACCCGACCGGCGCGATTGGATTTGCGGAATTCGATCGTCAACAGGGCCGGGTGCCGATGTGAGAGCAACGCCGCGGCGAGCTGACCGAACTCGCTCGCTTCCGGCACGGTGAGGTCGCGGCCCGTTGCGGCCGTGATGTGGAATCCCTTGCTGCCGGTCACCACCGGCACCGACGCCAGGCCCAGTTCGTCGAGCAGCTCTTTGGTCGCCCAGGCCGCGGCATGGGCGGAACCCGCGGAGCCCTCCGGAGGGTCGAGGTCGATGATCAGCCGATCTGGATGCTCGGAATCTTCGGTTGTGGTCGCCGGAACATGGAATGTGATTGTGTTCTGATTGGCGAGGTACTCGATGCCGGCGACGTAGTGGACCACAGGATATGTCGTGATGCCGTCGGCTCTCGGCACCTCGTATCGCCCGATGAAGTCGGGGAAATAGCCGGACGCATTCTTCTGCATGAACCCCTTGCCGGCAATCCCCTTCGGATAGCGCTCCAGGGTCAGCGGCCGCCCGGCAATGTGGGGGAGCATACGCTCACCGACTGCCGAGTAGTGCCCGACGACCTCGGCTTTGGTCGCGTTGGAGTCTGGATAGACGACCCGCTCTGGACTCGAGATCGATACCACCGCAGAAGGCTACCGGGAACGATTTGCCCGCGGTCCGTTCAATCGGCAGTATGCCGTCCGCATGGCTGATACAGCTTCCCCCGGATCGGGCGCTACCCGGGAACTCCACCCATTGCTAAGGGCAGTCTTCGTCATTGGTCTGCTCTATCTGTTCCTGGCGGCCGTCAAGCTGCTCGAGGGCGGGATCAAAGGCTTCGGTTCCGACTTCACCGATGCCCTCTTTGAGGGAGTCAGCAACCCGCTCGCTGGCCTCGCCGTCGGCGTTCTCGGGACGGTCTTGGTTCAGTCTTCCTCTGTGAGCACCACGACCATCGTCGGCCTGGTCGCCTCGGGCCTGCTCGATGTGCAGAGCGCAGTCCCGATGATCATGGGGGCCAACATCGGCACCTCCGTAACGAACACGCTTGTGGCGCTGGGCCACATGCGGCGCTCGAATGAATTCCGGCTGGCTTTCACCGCAGCGACCATGCACGACTTCTTCAATCTGTTCGCCGTTGCCATCCTCCTCCCGTTCGAGCTGGTGACGAAAGTGTTGTCGCGCACCGCGGAGGCCATCACGCAGGCGGTATCCGGCGGCTCGGTCGGGGGCTCTTTCGACAGCCCGATCAAGGGGGCCGTGAAGTGGCTGGCGAGCCAGATCGAGGGGCTCATCGAACCCATCGTCGGCGATGGCAATGTCTTCGCAGCGGCTCTGCTTGTAGTCGGTATCGGTCTTATCTTCCTGACGCTGGCGCTCATCACGAAGAACATGCGGCTGCTCGTGGCCCGTCGTATCGAGCAGTCTCTCAACGCCGCCCTGGCGAGATCCGGCCTGATCGGGATCGTCGCGGGAATGATCGTCACGATTGCAGTTCAGTCGTCGAGCATCACCACCTCGATCCTCGTGCCTCTTGTCGCATCGGGAATCCTCGTTGTGCGCAACGCGTACCCGATCACGCTCGGGGCCAACATCGGGACGACGATCACGGCCCTGTTGGCGGCCCTCGGCACCGGCGAGGTCGATGGCCTCACGATCGCTTTTGTCCACACTCTGTTCAATGTGGCCGGGATCGCCGTTCTTTATCCCTGGCCCAAGGTTCGCTACATTCCTGTTATGGCCGCAGAGCGTCTGGCGGATGTGGCGGTGGAGCGGCGCTGGTTGGCATTGACCTACACCGGCACGATGTTCCTACTGGTGCCCATCATCCTCATAGCTCTGCTCAGATAGGAAGAGACAATGTTCGAGTTTTTCAAAGGTACCGGCACTAGCGCCATCGAGTCGGTCGAGAGCACCCTTGTCGGTATGCTCCGCGACGGCTCCGAGGTGTTCGAAACCGCGGCCGACGCTCTGTTCGGCGGCGGCAAATCGAAGGCGACCAAGCGTGAGGTGCGCTCCACCGATGCCGGGATCAATCGGGCGCAGCAGGAGGTACGCCGCGAGCTGATGGTGCACGCCGCGGTTGCCGATTCGATGGATCTTCCGTCAGTCCTGCGGTACATGAGCGTTGTCAAGGACGCCGAACGGGTCGGCGACTACTCCAAGAACATCTACGATCTGGTTCGCTACGGCGCCGATTTCGAGGATGCCCCCGATCGGGCCCATCTCGAGACCTACCGTCAGGCCGTCGGTGACCTGATCCTTCAGGCCGCCGTCGTATTCGAGTCTCTCGATGAGACGCGGGCGGCCGAACTCCTCGCCAAGGCCGACGGGTTCCTCGATGAACACGATGCCCAGGTCAAGGCGGCATTCCGCAGCACAGGCGAAGTTGCCGACGCGGTTGCTCGTGCTCTCTATTTCCGCTTCTTGAAGCGCATCACCGCTCATGTGATGAACACCCTGACGGCTCTCGTGAAGCCGGTCGATCAACTCGACTATTACGACGAAGCCAGGGACGACCGTTCCTAGCCCGGCTCCTGTCACCACATAGCGGCACTGTCCCACGATACGGTACGGACGGCTATTGTCATGGTCACACGACAGTGACGGGAGCAGCGTGTCGAACGTGCAGTCGATTCATAGGGCGTTTCGGATTCTCGAAGCGCTGGCAGTCTCGCCGGCCGGGGTGTCCGACATGGCGCGCCGGGTTGACCTTCCCAAGAGCACCGTGGCGCGTTTGCTGGCGACGCTCGAGGAGGAGGGGGCGGTTGAACGGCGGCCCGACGGTCTCTCGTACCGG